>JAZDHF010000123.1:0-14615 GCA_043806315.1 Planctomycetota bacterium
ACCAAGAAGGAGTTCAAAACCCTCTCCATCCAACACCACGCAACCTGCCCAAAATGGAACTACACGATTCAACCCCGAACCGCGCCAAGGCTACCATGAACGCCAAACCGAAAATGCGGAGTTGTTTTTGCCCAGATTCTAACCGTGCATCCCCCAACTCCCCCTTCCTTCCAGGGAGAGGGTCCGGCGGTGCACTCTACCGGACTTCGATCCCGCCCGTCCAGCACCCTTGGGCTTCGATGTCGTCGCACGACATAGGCTCTGAATTTTGTTCTTGCAGTGGGGGGCCGGATCGCCTATACCACTTGCCATCTTCCCGGCCTCGGGAGGCAACGGCGCGGTTGCTCCTCCGGGCCGGATAACGGCGGAAGGCGCGGAACCACGGAGAGACGCAGGGATGCGATCCGCGGCCAACACCGTACGCTACACGGTTTCAAGCTGTGCGGTCTGGGTGGTCCTGACGGGCGGCATCGCCGCCAAGCAGGCTTGCGCAGCCGACGGCGATGAGATACCGCCCCCAGCCCCCAAGTACCTCAGCCTCGACCACCTCGACGCCTACCTGGAACTCAAGGCCGAGTTTGCCTCGGTGCAGGTGGACACGCAGGGTCAACGACTGCTCCGGCCAGGCCGCTCCCAGAAAAACCGCGACTGGACCGTCGAAGAACGGCTCGGTCTCAAACTCGGCGGGACCGTCCTCGATCCGGGGGTCATCACCTACGGCGGGGAGATCAGTTTCGCGTTGACCCAAAGTCGATTCGAGGAGCGGACCTGGCTGTTCGATCGCAACGACGACGACAACGGAACGCTGCTGACCTACGACCTTCGGGCGGACTTTTTCCGGGGCAAGAAGGTGTCCGGCTCGATCTACGGCCTGCGGCAGGATGATCGCATCAACCGGCGATTTCAGCCGACCCTCGATCAGCGGCGGACGGGCTTCGGCACGAACTGGGTCTTCTCCGACGACCGGTTCCCGATGGAGTTGTCGTACGACTATCTCGAAACCGACCGCACCGGCAACGCTGACCGCCGCGACGACGAGCACTTCACCGCGAGCAACCTGCACTACGGCGCGGACTGGATCATCGCTGAGCATCACCGGTTCAAGTTCTCGTACGAACACGCGGAGACCAAGCAGGAATACCAGGGCTCGCGCCGCTCGTTCGAGACCACACGGGACCTGTTCGGCGTCGAGCATCAGCTTGAGTTCGGGCCGACATACGAGCATACTCTGCGGACGTTGGTGCAGTGGCAGGGGGAAAGCGGGGACTTCGCGCGGGATTATTTTCGTATCGGCCCGCAGCTTACGCTCAAGCACAGCGACACCCTGCAAACGTCCTACAAATACCAGGCCGATCGGGAGGTCTACGAAGGGATCGACGTGGAGATCCATCGCGCCGATTTCCTGATCACTCACCAGCTTTACAGCAACCTGACGACGACCGCGGATGTCTTCGGGCTCAAAGAGAACGTTGACGGCTCGGTAGACACCGATCAATACGGGGCCTCGGTCGATTGGCAGTACAACCGCAAAAATCCCTACGGCCACCTGTATTCCAACCTAGCGCTGGCCTACGACACGCAGAACACCAGCAGCGACTTGGGCCGACGGGTCGTCCTCGATGAGGCCCAGACTTTCCGCGACCCCATCGCCATCACCCTGCGCAATCGCAACGTCATCCCCTGGACCATCGTGGTGACCGATGCGAGCAACCGGCGGTACTACCGCATTGGGATCGACTACGCGGTCATCCACCAGAAGAACGTGACCCGGCTGATTCGTCTCCCGACCGGGCAGATCGCCGATCGAGACACCATCTTGGTCGATTACCTGTACCGCACTCCCGCCGACGGACAGCTCGACACCATCCGCGTTGATTTCAACTTGGAGCAACGGTTCTCAAACGGGTGGACGCCCTACTATCGGTTCTCCTATCGCAACCAGGAGGACGACGGATCGGCTGTGTTTTTCCGACGGACCGACCGGACGGACCATCACCGGCTCGGCGTCAACTATGAGGCCAAGCGATATACCGTCGGAGCGGAGTTCGAAATCTTCGACGATACCGTCGAGCCTTATGACGCCTACCACCTCAACGGCTTACTCCGCGTCGTTCAAAGCCCGGATCACACCTTGAACGCCTCGACGCGGTTTTCGCAGCTCTTCTTCGACGGCGGCGGACTGGACAATCGGGATGTGATCTTGATCGACGTGGAATTGGACCATCGTTGGCAATTGAGCGAACGGTGGTCCACCATCCAGCGGCTCGCGTATCGCTATGAGGACGATTCGAGGGACGGCGTCACGCACGGCTGGGACGTGACCGCGGGCTTCGAGTACGTCGTCGGCGATCTTTCCGGCGAATTGACCTTTGACTATGATCGCCTCGCGCTGCCGGATTCGGAAGAAAATGACTATGGCGTATTCGTCAGAGTGCGGAGGGAGGTGCCCAATGTCCTGGCGAGCCGGTAGCCACGCTTGCGCCATCTTGCTTGCCGTCGTCGCGGTGAGCGGCGGGTGCGGGCGACCGCAGGGAGTCCTGTTTTCCGCAATTGAACCCCCGCGCGTCTGGCCCTCGCCGCCGGACACGCCGCGAATTAAATGGTTAGGGGTTCTTTCGGGAAGCGACGATCTCAAGGCCGCTCAGTCCGGCGGCGAAGTGCTTGCGAACGTGCTCCGCGGGCCTAGACCGGCGCTCAAGTTTTCCGGGCCGCACGCGATCGCGTTCCGTGAACCCGGACTGCTTGCCGTCGCGGACGGCACCGGCTCAGCCGTTCACATCCTCGATCTGGAAAACCGGACGCATCTACTGGTGAGCGGTTTCGGGGAGGAGCGCTTCGCCGTCCCCGTCGGCGTGGCATGGGCCGGTGAACGTCTCTTCGTCACGGACGCGGGACGGCGAGAGGTCATCGAACTGGATACGGACGGACACTTTGTCCGTGGCTTCGGACGGGAGGCTCTCCGGCGCCCCGTGGGAATTACCTATTCCTCGGCGCGGCAGCGGCTGTACGTCGTTGACGGCGACGACCACCGGGTCAAAGTGTTCGACCTCACCGGCACGATGGTAGTCCCCTTGGGTCGCAGAGGAACGCTGCCCGGTGAGTTCAACTTCCCCTCCCACATTTGCGCGGCCGGCTATCGTCTGCTGGTCGCGGACAGCGGTAATTTCCGCGTGCAGTTGCTAGACCTTGACGGGGTTCCCATCAAGACGATCGGGAAAAAGGGCGACGGGGCGGGAGATTTCGCGCTGCCGAAAGGTGTGGCCTTCGACAGCGGGGGGCATATTTATGTCGTCGACGCCCAGTTCGAGAACATCCAAGTCTTTGACCCCAACGGCCAACTCCTGATGGCGTTCGGCGAGGAGGGGAATGGATTGGGCGAATTCTCACTGCCCGCCGGACTGACGATTGACAGCATGGATCGCATCTGGGTAGCGGATTCCGGCAACCGGCGCATTCAAGTGTTTTCCTACATGAGGACTTCGTCATGAGCAGACAACCTCGCGCGTTCATGACCGTGCCGCCGCATAGAGTCTCTGACAGAACCGGGAGCGCGAGCGACCGGCCTTGGCTTCTTAGGCCCTCCCGGCTTGGCCCCGCGCTTGCGCTTGGGGTTCTGCTAGGCGCTCTTACTTTGCTCGCAACGCAAGTATGGGCGGACGAGTCGGTGGTCAATTCCAAACATGACCTGTCGGCCCAGGGTCCAGGCCCGATCCGCGCCGTTTCGGAGACGGAAATCTGCATTTTCTGCCACACCCCGCACAATGCCGCTCCGCAAACGCCGCTGTGGAACCGGGAGAATCCTCGCACGCACTATCGTATTTATCAAAGCTCGACCGCCGACGCGCGCATTAACCAACCTTCAGGACCGTCCAAAATGTGCCTGAGTTGCCATGACGGCTCCATGGCACTGGGTAATGTACTATCCCGCCCGGCGGCGCATCCCGTCGTGATGACCGCGAGGACCATTCCTCCGGGAACTGCGGATTTGACCAATGATCTGTCTGACGACCACCCCATCGGGTTTCATTATGATCGAGCCTTGGCCAATGCCGACCGTGAGGTTCGTTCGCCGGAGGTTGTGACCCAGGACCTGCCGCTTGGAGCGCACGGGGAGCTGCATTGCACAACGTGTCACGATCCGCATAACAATGCATTAGGAGATTTCCTGCGGATATCCGATCAAATGGCGGCCATTTGTGTCGCTTGCCACGACATGAAAGGCTGGAACCATGCCTCCCATGCCCTCAGCCGTAAACCCACGACCGGTCGCTCCGTCGACCCCAGTGAGCAACTGAAATACTCCTCCGTTTCCGGGAATGGGTGTCTGGCGTGCCATAAGATTCATTCCGCCCCGCAACGAGAGCGATTGCTGCGCTTCCCGCGTGAGGAAGACAACTGTCTGAACTGTCATAGTGGGGCGGTGGCGAGCTACAACATCGCCGCGAACATCGGGAAACGGTCAGGCCATGACGGGCGATATCGACGAGGGGTCCATGATCCGGCCGAAATCCCCTTCACCATGCGGCGGCACGTCGAGTGCGTGGACTGCCACAACCCCCATGCCGTGGAACATGACCCGATCGGTCCGGTCCGCGGAACCCTCGGCCAGACGGTCAAGGGACCCAATCTGCACGTGTCCGGGGTCAACATCACCGGCCGCGAAATCCAGGACTCGACGTTTCTCTATGAGATTTGCTTCAAGTGTCATGGCGATGGAATCCAGCGGCCGCGACTGCGAACGTCGCGGCAGATCAGTCAGACGAATACACGACTGGAGTTCCAGTTATCCAATCCCTCCTTCCATCCGGTGGCGGGACCGCGGAGAAACCAGGACGTGGTCAGCCTGATCGCGCCGCTTCGCACCGGCAGTGTGATTACTTGTACGGACTGTCACAACAGCGACGACGCCCGTTTTGCCGGCGGCTCCGGGCCGAACGGTCCGCATGGATCGCTTTTCGCGCCCCTTCTGGTTCGCAACTACGAGACCCGCGATTTTACGACGGAGACGCCGGAAGCCTATTCGCTGTGCTACGGGTGCCACAGCCGGGAGAGCATTCTCAATAACGAGAGTTTCTCCTTGCATCGACGGCACGTGGTCGACGTTCGGACGCCTTGCAGCGTCTGCCACGACGCCCACGGCATCTACCGCGGCCAGGGAAACAGCGCCAATCACGGAAGTCTCATTAACTTTGATTTGGCGGTGGTCATGTCCGCCAATTCACCGAGCGGGCGACGAATTCAGTTTGAGGATACCGGACGGTTTTCCGGAACCTGTACCTTGACGTGCCACGGCGCCACCCATATCAACTTTCCCTATGCCAATACGACCCGAGGAGGAGTCACCAGCCGCCTCGGAGGTTCTTCAGGAGGAGTCCGATGATGAAAACGTCAGCGGCTGTCGCACTGAGCGGGATCATTGCCTTCGCCGCCGTCGGGGGAATGGCGTGGGGCGGCATTGAGGGATCCAAACACGACTTCAGCAAGAAGCTCTGGGCCGCGGGGGAGACTTGTGGAGCGTGCCACACGCCGCATCGCGACCAGCCGCCCAAAGCGGCGCCGCTATGGGACCCCGCGGCGGACCTCACCCGTACGTTCGGTCGCGCGACGACCCGGGCCCTCACCCCCGGCTCAGGCACGCTGATGTGCCTACGCTGTCACGACGGCACGGTCGCCAAGGAAGCGATCGCGGGCGTCTTACGGGCACGATTCGTGAACAAACAGGACCCCGGTCTGTTCGACGCGGTGCATGGCGGGACGGACCATCCCGTGGGCATCGAGTATCCGCTGTTCAAAAAGGGGTATCGACCGGTGACGTCGGTGGTCGCCAAGGGCACGGTGGTGCTGCCGCAAGGCCGGGTGGAGTGCATCTCCTGCCATGACCCGCACAATACGGCCGGGGCCGCGCACATGCTGGTGACCGCCAACACCCGCAGCGCGTTGTGCTTAACCTGCCACAAGAAGTAGATATGCCTGACGACGCCACAAGTAAACGGTCGTGGTCGCGACACTGTCTCGCCTTTCGCCTCCGTGCCTGGATGCGCGCCTTCTTGCCCACGCTTTTGCTTGCGACGGGGTGTGCGTCGCCGCAACGGACGGCGGAACCGGTCTACTTCCCGCCGCCGCCCAGTTCGCCACACGCGGTGCACCTGAAATCGTTCAACAGTCTCGACGCGATGGTGCCGCTTCGCCCCACATTCGGCGACTTCCTTCGCGGCGGGCCGATACGACCCTTCGTGGAAACCCCCGCGGGCATCGCCTACCAAAACGGGCATCTGTACATCTGCGATACCGGACTGCGGACCGTGCACGACTGGGACCTTTCCACCGGCGAGGCGAAGCGGCTTGGGACGGGTGGCGAACATCCGCTGAGCACACCGATCGCCGTCGCCGTCGATCAACGAGGAACCGTCTATGTAGCGGACACGGGCCGGGGAGAGGTCGTCAGCTTCGACGTAGCGGGAGCCCCCGGGGCGGTGTTCAAGCCTCCGAATCGCGACGGCTATCGCCCGGTCGCAGTAGCAGTCAGCGGGGAGGACCTCCTCGTCGCCGACGTGACGGGCGCGCAGATTGACGCCTTTTCGACGACGGACGGACGCCCTACGCGGAGCATCGCGGCCTCAGGGGCCGGTCAACAGTTCTTCCCGATGGGTCTTGCCGTGGACGCCACAGGCCGGACTTGCGTCGCCGACATGATGGGAGGGCGCGTACTGGTTTTTGGCTCCGACCAGACGCCCACCCAGACGATCGGCCGGCGCGGCGATCGCTACGGCGACATGGGCCAACCGCGACATCTCGCGGTCGGCCCGGACGGCGTCCTCTTCGTGGCGGACGCGGAGTTCGCCCACGTCCACTTGTTCAACGACGAGGGAGGGTTGTTGATGCTGCTGGGCGGACCGCATGATCAGCCCGGCGGAACGCCGCTGCCGGTGGGACTGGCGATCGCCCCGACCCTGCCCAATCGGTTGATGTCGCTCGTGCCCGCGGACTTCAACGCCCGCTATTTCTTGTTCGTATCCAACAGCGTCGGCAGCCGCCGCATCAGCCTGTTCGCCGTCGGCGAACGGCGCTGATTCTCACAGCGACCATACGGCCAATGTACCATTTAACTTGAGAGTACCGACATGTGATCGCCTTCTGTTTATGCTGCCAGGGCAGTTCCTTCGATGCTGGACAGGTTGAGCCGGTTCCAGATGAATTGCACCGGGATTGAGGTTGACCGATAGCTACGCCGCGCGTTGGTTTTCAGGTCCGAATCGGGGGTGGGGGCATCAAAAAAGTCGGCGATTCGTGGTTGATTCGTGCGGGTCGGCCTACCAATGATAGGTGGTGGGCCTACGGTCCACAGATCGGACGTAGGCGATGCGCTCGGCGTCGCATCGTGTGCGTCACGGAGTTAGGTATGGCGTCCCCGCGTGGGTCTTGCTGCGTTCCACCGGCTCTGACCGGCCTCGTCCTGCTCTGCGCTGCGGCGATGGCCGCCGCGGATGCACCCACGGCCTCGCGGGCGACGTCGATCCGCATGGGGCCGGGTGGAACGATCGTGGCGATCCATGCCCGACCGACCACCCCGCGAGCGACGGCCGGTTCCACGGCCTCCTATCCCTTCCCGCGACCACGCCTGACCGGCTTCTCGCCGTTGATCGCGATAACCACCTCGAACAAGCACAGTCCTCCGGGCATCGACGACTGGGAACACCATTTGGAAACCGGCTACGGCTGTGATCCCTTCAGCCCGCCCACCCCGGGCCAATGCGGACCGCTCCATTCTCGCGCGGACGAGAACTTCGTCGTCGGTGTTTTGGACAGCGGCTCGGTCGTGGACCTCGCCGCCGGGAGCGGGGCGGAGACGTTGGGCCTGGTCGGGACTTATTTGACCACGAACGTCGTCCCCATCGGCGGCGTCGGCGGCGAGGTTGACGCGTTGATCTCTCAACCGATCGGCATCTACGCCGCCGGTCTTTCGGCGATCGACGGGGGCGGCAGGCTGGATCTCGACGCGGTGGTCGGGCACTCCAACGTGGCGGTCCTCGTGGCCCCGCCCATCGACTGCGGCGCGGGCGAGGTCGTCACTGCCTTCGTGGGCACGCCGTTCCTTTCGTTCTACAACACCGTGATCCGCGTGGACACGCCGCACCGTGTGACCGTCGGCGGCCAGACGTTCACCGCACCCGACGTGCAAATCCAGAGTCTGCTTGACCCCATCCCGGAGTACGCCCGATTCTTCGCCATGGAGTTCGGCGGCCTCTTCCCCGTGACCACCGCGAGTTACTACCCCGACTTCGAGGACTTGGTTACGCCGATCATCCCCACGCAGTTGTCGTTGGCGTCCGTTTTCGTGCCTACGGGCGGAGCGTTCTTTTCGACCGTCCTCGCCACCATGGGTGCCCCGACCAACCCACTCACCACGATGCGGATGATGGTCGACACCGGCGCACAAGCCTCGATCATGAGCCCCGGCATCGCGGCCGATCTGAACCTCCCGCTGGAACCAGATTTCACCATCGACGCCTGCGGCGTGGGCGGACTTGTCCAGGACATTCCCGGTTACTACATCGACTACGTCAGAATCAACGCCTTCGGCGGGATGTTAGAGTTCTCGCGGACCCCTTTCGTCGTGTTGGACCTCACCTCGCCCGAGGGCGGACCGCTCGACGGCATTCTGGGCATGAACTTTTTCTGGAACCGCAACGTGATCTTCGAACCGTCCCTGACCGGCAGCTCCTTCTTCGACGTGTCCGATCCGATTCCCGTCGCCTTCGGCGACTCCGACGTCGATTTTCACGTCGACGCCGCGGATGCGTCCTTCTTCTTCGCCTGCATGACCGGCCCCGCATCGACGGGCGTTTCTCCCGAGTGCGATCATCTCGACGCCGATTTCGACGGCTCGATCGACCTGGGCGACCTGGCGAAGCTCCAGAACTGTTTCTCCGGTTCCGCCCAGTCGGCCGACCCGACCTGCGCCAATTAACGGTTCCCGGTTGTTCCGCGAAGCCGGCGACAGGGGGCTGCGGCTTGTCTACTTCCCTTTGAAAGAGGCCTTGCGCTTTTCGAGGAAGGCGCGCATACCCTGTTTTTGGTCCTCGGTGGCGAAGAGGGAATAGAACAACTTGCGCTCGTACTCCAGGCCTTCGGTGAGCGACATTTCATCGGCCTTGAGGACGGCCTCCTTGGCGAGCTTGATGGCGATCGGCGGGCGTTGGGCGATTCCGTGGGCGAGGCGCAGGGCCTCGGCGAGGAATTGTTCCTTGGGGACGACGCGAGTGACCAGGCCGGCGTCGAAGGCTTCCTGGGCGGACAGAAACCGCCCGTTGAGGATCACTTCCATGGCCTTGAATTTGCCGATGGCGCGGGTGAGCCTTTGTGTGCCGCCCGCGCCGGGCATGACCCCGATGTTGATCTCCGGCTGGCCGAACTTCGCCGACTCGGAGGCGATGATGATGTCGCAGTGCATGGCCAGTTCGCAACCGCCGCCCAGGGCGTAGCCGCTCACCGCGGCGATGATCGGCTTGCGGATCGCCTTGATCCGCAGCCAGCGGGCGAGGGTGTTGTGTTCCATCATCTCCACGAACGACGCCTCGGCCATGTCGGCGATATCCGCCCCGGCGGCGAAGACCTTCTCGCTGCCCGTGATGACCATCACGTGGATGTTCGGGTCGTTGTCGAAGCCCTCCAGCGCCGCGATGAGTTGATCCATCAACTCGACGGATAGCGCGTTGAGCACGTCCGGGCGGTTGAGGGTGCAAACGCCGACGTGGTCTTCGGTTCGGGTAAGAATGAAATCGCTCATAGCCGCCATTGTACAGACGAGGGGCCGAACGGCAAGGGCCCGCGGCGTCGGAGCCGGGTACGTTCGCTTGATCGCCTCGTGCGACCATCGTACAATTCAGACGCGGTCGCGACGGAGACGAACCGTGCGCCCGGAAGATGTTCGCGAGCACGTCATCAAGCAACCATTCGAGCCCTTCCGCATCTTCATGTCGGACGGAGCGACCTTCGACGTGGGGCATCCCGAGATGTGCATCATTGAACGATCGTCGGTGTATGTGGTGATCCCCAATCGTCGGCAACCGTGGCTGACAGATCGCTTGGCCCATTGTGCTCTGATTCACATCACTCGGATCGAACCGGTCAACGGTCGCAACGGGCGGGGGCGGCGTGGAAGAGGGTCACGAGGGCGTTAACCAGCCTCGCCTGATTCTCGTCGTCACGGGCTTCGCCCTGCGGCGTCGTAATCCACCCGCCGCTCTTCGACAAACGCCTTGACACCTTCGTGGACTTCCGGGGACAGGTCGTGCAGGGCGAGCCAATCGCGGGCGTGGCGGGTCTCAAGAGCATCGGAGAATCGCGCCCAACAGCGGAGGGGAGCGGTCTATCCACCGATGTCTCCGGTCGCCTCTTTGGGCAGACGGCGGGTCACGAACGTCCAAACGGTCTGCACCACCGCAAGCGCCCGCTGGACCTCGGTCACCGTGGGCTCGGCGGGGCCCGGATAACGATAGGCGACGGCGAACAGCGTTAGCGGCTCAACCGCGTCGCGCAACGCGTCAAAGTCCCGCTCGGACGTCGCACATTGATTCAGCAGCAAGCGCAGGTCGTGCACTTCCTCGAACGGAAGGCGCTGACTTACGAGGTAGGCCTTCAACAGCTTCTCAACGGCCTGCTGGCAGTGAAACGCCGCGACGTCCGTTTCCACCGCCCCGCCGCCCATGATCTGCTTGGCGACCGCCCAGTCATGCTTGGCCTTGGTCAGCCACTGCCGGATCTCCAGGATCTCATTCGTCTCATGCGGCATGGACGAGTTTCCCTGTAGTGCGCACGGTTCGCTCAAAGGAGACGGGGAGAGCCGCACGGCGGTCGAATTCGGCCTGGGTGTATACCTGAATATCGAGTGGAAGGGGGATGTCGCGGAGAACACGATACGCCATCGCGCCTCGTTCAAAGAAACTCAACTCGGATTCGCGGACCACAACCAGTAAATCGAGGTCGCTCCCGGCGCGCATCTCGCCCCGCGCACACGACCCATGAAGGTAAATCGCCGCAGGCTCAAAGGCGTTGCGGAGGCGAGTAACGATGTCGCTCAACAGTTCTTCGAGCGTCGGCGGCATTCTAGACTCCCACCTCAATCATCGCGGGCCACGTTGCAGCGCAGAATAATCCACGCCGCGCTTTTCGACAAACGCCTTGACTCCTTCGCGGACTTCCGAGGAAAGGTTGTGCAGGGCCGGCCAATCGTGGGCGTGGCCGACGGTGAGCGACCACGAGAGGTCCCGCCAGAAATTGAGCTGTTGCTTGGTGTAGCGGGTGCATTCGGGCAGTTTGTTGATGAGCTTCTCGCACATCGTATCGACGGCGGCGCCGACGACTCGGCAATCGACAATGGAGAATCCGTTGGAGTGGGCGGGTAAGCCGAATTCTGTCGTGGGCGATCATCTATCTAGGCCGATCGTCGCCGACCGGCTCGTGCACCCTACCCGCAGCTTACGAACAGAAACGCCGAAAAGCTGAAACACCGAAACCGGGTTCGCCCTGCGACATTCGCCATTCGACGAGGCGGGCCGCCTCTCGCTGCCTATTTGGGCTTGCTGGCGGTGGGGTTTACCCTGCCGCGGTCGTCACCGACCGTGCGGTGCGCTCTTACCGCACCATTTCACCATTGCCGGGGAAACGTCGAAACGCCGAAAAACTGAAACGCCGAAATATCCTCCAGCGACGGTCGCGCCGTTTCGGCGTCTCGGCATTTCGGCGTTTCCCCGGCTGTGTCTTTTCTGTGGCACTTTCCCTCGGCTCGCGCCGGGTTGGCGTTACCAACCACCGTGCCCTGCCCAGTTCGGACTTTCCTCCCGCAAGAAGCCGCCGGCGGTCAAGCCGCCAGTAGCACGCTATCGGGCGATCGCCTTCGCCCACTCCAACGGATCCGAAGGATTGTAGATTGTCGATTGTCGATTGTCGAATGACTCGGAGATGCGCTACGACCCGCTGAGGAAGCGTGGTTTGGGCGCGCCGGGAGCGCTCGCGGGTCGCGCGAACCCCATTCGGCGTTATCCGCATGGGTGGCGCTGCATTTGGAAACGCCGGTCGATCGCCTTTCACCGAACTGCTAGGTCGGGTTTTTCGCCAGCCACTTGGAGCCGCCGGTGGTTTTTGTGCGGGCGGCCGCCGGCGGCCGCGGGCGGACCGGGCGTTGGAGCGCGGGCACGGGGCCGCGCGGACCCGATCCTGGGCAACCGGGGACTTGCGGCGCTCGCGGACTCTTCGCCGCCGAAGCCGACCCACCGGACGGTTCGGGGATTGGAATCGCCGCTGGCGGTTCGGCGGAGACCGGCGCGTCGTTCCAGCGGTTGATGAGTTGACGATCTTGCCGGCGCCAGTGCTCGATGATTTGATCGAGGTTGTCTTCCACGGTCTCGGCCGCCCAGAACTCGAAGAAGTCCAGGTTGGCGCTCTGCGGGGCGGGGTGGGGCATTTCGACCAGCGTGCGCATGGGCATGATGACGCTGTCGCCGATGACGAACGCCTCGCCGGGCCGCATCGCGGGGAGCATCTGGATCACGCCCGCGAAGTGGTCGCCCACCACCTTGGCGACGTACTTCTGGTCCTCCGGGTTGCTCAAGCGCATCACGATGAAGCTGTTGCACTGGGCGAGCACCGTCTCGGAGAGCTCCGACGGACGTTGCGACACGACCATTGCGGCCACGCCGTACTTCCGGCCTTCTTTGGCGACGCGCTCGACCGCGGTCTTGGCGAAGTGCTTTCCTTGTTCGGTGCGTGGGATGTAATTGTGGGCCTCTTCAAATACGAGCAGGCTCGGATGCCGCTGATCAGCCGGTGTCCAGAAGTTCAGGTCGAACATCAGCCGGGTGAGCACCGCGACGGCGATGTCCACGATCTCAAAAGGAATCCCGGAAAGGTCAATGATCGTCAGGTTGCTTCGCGGCTCGACGCGGCCGGTGAGTAGCCGAATCAGATGGTTCATCAGACTGGAAGTTCGCTCATGTTGTCCAACTTGCATGAGATGATCGCGGAAGAAGGATGACTTCAGGCCGTGCTCGATGGGGTTGAGCAGGAACTGGTAGCGTCGGTCGCTGTACTTCGTGTCGATCTGGTCGATCAGCCCGATGAGCTTGCCGAAGTAGAGCGGGTGCGGCGTCTCGCCCTCGGGGTTGCCGCGGTTGAACTGGCAGTGCTGCTCGCGCATCAGCCTCTGTTGGTCCTCGACCGCGAGCGACCGGAGGGCGAGCTGACTGAAGGCCAGGTGGTCGTCGTTCAGCACGTACCGCGCGGCGTTGAGATTCTCAGCATAGGTCTTCAGCTTTTCGAGCGAGAAGTAAATCGGCGTGTCCAGCGTCAACGACTTGGTCAACCCCAACGCACTCGCCGCGTCCTGCTTGAACTCCAACAGCGCCGTCCGAAGGAATGAAATCTGCGTACTCACGTGCAGAGGGTTGGATCGATCGAGGAAAAGAGCTTCCAACTCCTCATACTTGAGCAGCCAGTAGGGCAGGACGAGGTCGTCCACGCCCAGATGCGTCACGTTGGCGTTGATCTGTCCGTCGTCGTCGCTGAACGCGGTCCGGTACTCGCCGTGCATGTCGAAGAGCACGACCTGGGACTGGTTGAGGTCCAGGACCTCCTGTAAGATTTTGGCGGTCGTACAGCTCTTGCCGCTGCCGCTGTTCCCCAGAATGGCCACGTGCTTGGCGAAAAGCTCGCTTCCCAGGACCTTCACCTCAAACTCGGGATTGAGTGCGAACTGCCCCAGGGTGAAGCTCTGCGGATGTTTCGTTCCCGCCAGGAGTTGATCGAAACTGCCGAAGATCGACTCGAAGTCCTTGCGGACCGCCACCCATACGTCGTCCCCCACGAGCGGGTATTCCGTGACGCCGCGGACAAACCTCCCGGCGTGGATTTCGCCGACGAGCTGAACATCCATCATGTTCTGCGGCTCGACATCAACGACGGTCATGTCTTGCCGCCCCGTGCCCATCACAAACCCGACGATGGTCTTGTTATCCATCGGGATGATGACGTACGAGCCGAGTTGGCCGATCCGGTAGGTCCGTTCTTCGTGGAGGAGGTTCAGGTCCTTGGCGGTGATGAGGACCTCGACCCGTCCATTCTCCACCCGGACGACGTTGCCGATCTTCAGTGCATTCATCAATCGTACCCCGTTATTGGACTCTTGCTCCATCCCTGAACAGGTGAGGGGTGGCATGGCCAAGCGAAGCGCCGCCATGCCGGGACAGCACATGCCGGCACCCGGCGGCGCCGGGCTTGGGCGTGCCACCCGCTACCCATCATTTCATCCATGACGGGGCACTCGGCGCGCGGCGCCGTGGTGCCCGATAGACGATATCGTACGATGCGTCCTCGGTCGGGAGTAAAGAAATGAGCGTACGCGGGCGAGCCGCCGTCGTGGGCGGGCACGACGACGGCGCGTGCTTTATCGGCGGTGGAACGGGGCTGAATCCCATTAACCCGCATTTCTCACCAAGTGTTGCGAGTCGATGCTGGTTGAGCCGAAAACAGAGGTTGGTGGCAGGTTGCGTGGGGAATGCGGCGGGAGGTGGTAGGCTACGCCGCGTTCGGCGGAGTGGAGGAGGCGGGGAATGCCCCCT
>JAZDHF010000124.1:0-2433 GCA_043806315.1 Planctomycetota bacterium
CCGTCGTCGCCGCCCCCGCCGGGCGGCGAACCGTCGCCGCTGCCGTTGGGGAGCGGCGGCAGGGGAATCGTGATCCGGCAGCCGAGCAGGCCGAGCGCGGCCCAACTCACAACAACAACGCTGATGACCAGACAGTGTACCCGCATGATGCTCTTCGCCACGTTACTGCCCACCTGCCGAATCCGCATCCGGTTGTTGATTCTATCCAAACCGACGGGTCGACGCACGAGCCAATGCGGATCGTTCCACCGACGGGGTGCATCCCGAAAAGGGTGGCGATATCGGCGTCGGGTGGCACCTATATGAAGCGAGAAGTCAAGACACTCCTCCCGCGGGAGCGCGTTTTTTTGTTTGACTTCTCGAGGGGCGCCCCTGTTTCGATGACGGCGTCCACGGACCCGCGAGGTCGGCGGGACCGGCGGGCGGGCGAGAATGGGCCCGCAGGCAGCTCGTCGGAAGTCGCCCGCCGCAGCCCGCCGGCCGGTCGGACCGGAGCGGAACGCGGATCGTAGGAACTTCATCGCCGGGAAGGCTGTTGTTTCGGATCTTCGTCTTACCGGGCGATCGAAAAGCGTCGCCCATGCACCTATGCGGGACTCTCACGAGGAGGTCCATGAAGATCGTCGAG
Source organism: Planctomycetota bacterium (assembly GCA_043806315.1). Taxonomy (GTDB): domain Bacteria; phylum Planctomycetota; class Phycisphaerae; order UBA1845; family UBA1845; genus SBAX01. The sequence continues at coordinate 629 of JAZDHF010000124.1, forward strand.
CGTAGCAACAGGCGGCGGGTCCATTCATGCTCCGAGACTCAACCCGCCCAAGGCGAGAGGTCTAATGCCACCCAAGGGACTCCGCCGCCTACGCAAAGGTTAACCGTCCTTTCCCAACGACACCAACGCCTGCGCCGTCGCCGCGACCCCGACCAACTCGGGCCGATAGACGTCGCCGCTTTTCCACATGCCCCACAGCACCGCCGCCTGGCTTCGAGCCACGTTGCGACGCGCGTTGCGAGGCGTTACTCCTTCACGCATCCACCTTTCATGTTGGTCGGCGAAGGGATTGTTCCGCGAAGCGATCGCCGACTTAGCCGCTCCGAGGATCGACGATTTCAACGTTCGATTCACCTGCCGCGGCACGTGCACCTGCTCCGGCCCGGCGCCGCTGTGACGACGCTCCAGGCCGATGCCCAGATACTTCCACAATGCCGATTTGCTCTTGAAGCGCCACGGCGTGTCCACATACGCAAAGAACGTCGAGGCCCGAATCCACTTCACCCCCGGCAAAGCGCGGAAGCGCACGATCGGTTCCTCTTTTTTCGCCAGGCGAATCAGACTCTGCCGCATCGTGTCCACCCGCACCACGCAGGCATCATAGGCCTTCAACAAACAGCGGATGTCGGCGCGGACCGTGGGATGATCCGGCAAACGATCCCACAGCGCCGTTCGACCGTCACTTTCCGCGAAGGATCGCTCCGCCACGAACACCCCGTAGGAGCGCAGCTCGGCCATGATCCGGTTGGCCTGCCGAACCCGTTGCCGAACGCTGTCATGGTACAAGCCCACGTGCCGCTTGAAGACCACGCGATCGAACGACTCCGCATGATGCACGCGCTTGATGTATCCGCCGCGGTACAACTGCGCCAGCTTCTCCACGTCGATCGGATCGTCCTTGTCCGAATCCTTGGCGATCAGATGATTCCGCCGCGGATCGCAGACGGACACATCGTCCGCGTGCTCGCGCAGTCCCCGCGCGATCCAGTCCGCCAGCGGACCTTCTTCCAGGACCACGGCCCGCGGACGCGGGACCCGGCCGATCTCTTCCGCCAGGGCCGGAATCGTCGTCGCACAACGTCCACGCTCCCTCATCCGCCCGCCGGGCGTGAGCACGCCGACTTCCGTAAACGCACAATGCGTATCCAGGGCGATGATGTACACTCGTTCCATCGGGGCCTCCCTTTCGCGAGGTTCGGTCGCTCGCACGACCACGATACCCCGCGGCCAAGCGGAACGCCCCGACTTCATAGATCTTCATAATCCACGCTTGCGTGGCCATGCTTTCGCTTCGCAGTGATGGGGTCATAAGCAACCTGGCGCAGTAAAACCGGCTCTTGAGTTCATGCTCCGCAGACGTCGAGGGGCGTGAAACATGCCCACGCAAGCGTGGGCATGGCACCCGGCGAATGGCGTGAATCGCCCCAATAGGTGAGTCAATCCTCGTGAGTCGAATTGGCGTGCGACGCGGCGTCGTCAATCCGATGCGGGCGGCCGTAGTGGTCGATGTGATAGCGGCGGCCGAAGAATGTCTGTTCGGTCTCGGAAAGGTGACCAAGGATTCCGAGCACCAGCGCCGCGATCAGGCCGACCAATCCCACGCCCACCGCAAGCGGGCGCTTTTTCGGATGGCGATGCTTGCCGCGATCCAGGAAGGGCCACAACAGAAGCAAGAGAAACGGGACCGAACAGGCGATAATGCCGAAGAACGCGCCGTATTGACCCTCAAAGTACTTGAGGAGTTGATAGCTCGGCAGGAAGTACCACTCCGGTTTGATGTGTTCGGGCGTGGCGAGAGGATTGGC
>JAZDHF010000125.1:0-42806 GCA_043806315.1 Planctomycetota bacterium
CGTCGAGCTACGAGTGGCTCTTCCAGTTGCTCGAGCCGCTGGCGCAGCGGGTGGTTCTGGCCCACCCCAAGAAGCTGCGGGTCATCGCCGAGAGCACCCGCAAGAGTGACAAGCTTGACGCCCAAGTTCTGGCGGAGTTTCCGGCGTTGGACGTGATCCCCGAAGCCTTTCGCCCTACCGCACGGCAACGAGAGCATCGCCGCCTGGTGCGCCAGCGGGTGTACCTGCACAAACGGATCACCGGCGTGCGTTCGAAGATCCGGTGGATTCTGACGGACTGCAACGCCGACCGCGGCGACCTGTTCACGACCGAGGGTTTGAAGTACCTGGGGGAGGTGAAGGTCTCAGCGGCCGCTCGGTCTGTTCTGGACCAGTTGCTCGACGAGTGGAAAATCTATTTGCGTTGGGTCTTGGTGGAAACGGCTTGGCGCCAGGTCTATCACTCCCGTCGCCGGGGATCGGTGTTCGAGGGGTTGTGCAAGCGTCGGGGACGAAGACGGGCCATCGTAGCCGTGGCCCGGCGGTTGTTGTGTGTGATGGTGGCCATGCTGCAGAGCGGACGGCGTTATCCGGCGGCGATGGTGTAGAAGCGGATGTTTCCTTCATGGCGGCGTTGGCCATGTGCCACGACCCCGAATAGATGGTTGAGCGCATCGCGTCCCGTCGGCCCCCGCTCGATCTTGCGGAGGGAGTCTCCATCCGCTCGATGGAATCTCCATCCACCTCGGGCTCAAGAGAATGTGGGGGAGAAGGCACACCCCGGAGCGCAGGCGACGGCTGAGATGGGCAGATCGACCGACGCCGACGGCGAGAGGGAATGTGCGGAGACTTCTCCTCCACTTTCCTTGCACCGGCGGCTTGACAAAGCCTGCTTCATAGATGGGTTAGCGTTGTAGTCCTACGGGCTCTCCCGCAACTCCGAGACCAGCAGTCTTTGGGCTTCCTCACGCTCCTTGGCGCTCAGCCCGCCCATGCGCTCTTGCAGTTGTAGGGCGCGGCGGACGTACACGCGAGCCTCATCCGGGGCGTTCGACTTCAGAAGAACCAGCCCCAGATGATAATTCGCCGCCGTGAAGGTCGGCGTCTGCCCCGCCAGGTCGAGGCAGGCGAGAAGTTTCTGCTTCGCGGCGTCGAGCCGACCCAGTCGCAGTAGAACCGTCGCGTAGGTATCGAGCATTTCCGCATTCGCCGCGCCGCTCCCGCCCAGATACTTATTGAGAAGGCCCAACGCCCTGTCCGGTTGGGAGAGGTTCTCGCAGTACAACCACGCGAGGGCGTTGACGGGTTTGCCCGCCGTCGGGTCGAGCCGGGACGCCTCCGCGAACATCGCCTCGGCATTGGCCAGATCGCCCTGCTGATAGTAACAAAGCCCGCAGCGATACGTGGCGGCCGCGGCCTGGTCCGGGTGCTTAGCGGCGATCTCCTTCAGCCAGTCGATGGCCGTCTGCCGCAACGAGGCGTCCGGGCTCAGCGTACCGAGAATTTCCGCGGCCGTCGCGATCGACTCCACGTCGGCGGGAAACTCCGCTCGCCGCTGCGAAGAAAGGGCGTACACCTGATCGAAGCCGCCGCGCCGCGCGAAATAATGAACGTACTCCTGAAAGGCCTCCGCCGAGCGTTTGTCCATTTCCACCGCCCGGCGCAACAGGGCTTCCGCGCGGCTCAGGTCCTTTTTCGTCTCATACAACTTCGCGAGCAGGATCGTCTCCAGTTGCGTCCACTGCTCCTGCGGCGTTTGACGTTCGAGGTAGTTGATCGCCTCATCCGACTGACCGGCGAACTGATAGGCGGCGGCGAGCAGCCTCAACGCCTCCGGCAGTCGAGGCCGCAACCGCAAGAGCCTCCGCAAGGGCGCGATCGCCTCATCATAATCGCCCCGATGAACGTGAAACTGCGCGGATGACAGCAACAACTCCGGGTCGTCCGGAGCTACGTTCAGCCCCGCCGCGATCGTCTCCCCCGCGGGCGTGACCTTCCCGCTTCGACCCTGAATCGCGGCCAGCGTCTTATGCGCCAGAACGGACTGCGGCTCGATGGCCAGGGCTTTCTGCGCACTCGCCTCGGCCAGGGTGAAATCCGGCGGTTGGGCCGTGGCCGCCAACTGCGCCTGAAGCAGCAAGGACGCGGCGTCTTGTCCGTTCGCCTTCAGACGCCGTTGCACGATGGCGCCCGCCTCCTCCCGTTCCGCCGCCGTTCCCCCGGTCGCCAGCAAAGTCGCCAGGGTCAGTGATTCCACCGCGCTTTCCCCGCGAAGCTCGACGGCCTTGCGCGCCATGGCGATCTGCCGGGAACGATCGCCCCGCGCGCCCCAAAAGTCCGCCGCCGCCGCGTAGACCACGGCATCGCCGGGCGCGTGTTGGATCGCGGCCGCGATGGCAAGCTCGGCATCCGTCGGTTTGTTGAGGTACATGAGGACTTGGGCGAGAAGCAAATGGGACAGTCCGTCCCGTCGGGTCGACGCGAAGTCCCGTACCGAGGCCTCGGCCTCATCTCCGTGCCCCTGCGCGATCATCGCCCGCGCCACGGACGCCATGAGCGTCGTCGAGTCGGGATGCTGCTCGAGGGCCGACCGCGCGATCTGTTCGGCCTTCACGGCGTTGCCCGCCCGAAGCTGCAAATCCGCGGTCACGCCCGCCCACGCCGGATCGTCCCCGCGAAGCTCCAGCAACCGCTCCGCCACCGCGGCCGCCGACGCCACGCGGCGATTGCGAAGCTGCTTGTCCATTTCCAAGCGCAGCACGTCCGGCGAGTCCGGCAGGGCCGCACTCAGCGGCCCCAGCACGGCGTCCGCCTCGCTGAATTGCCCCAGCTTCTTCAGGACTTCCACCAGACGGACGGCGACCGTGTCGGCGGCGAGTTCCGGCCTCTGCGTGATCGCGGCGCGATAGGCGTCGGCGGCTTCGGCCAACGCCCCCGCGGCTTCCTGCGCCGACCCCAGAATCACCCGCGCCGAGACCCACGCCGGCCGCGTTGAAAGACACTGTTTGAGCAACTCCACGGCCTCACCCGCCGACCGCGCTCGCTCATGACGCAGCAATGCCCACGCCCGCTCGAACTTCCAATGGACCCCGTCCTCGCCCTCGATCGACCGAATCTCTTCGACCAAGGGTCTCGCTTCGTCCATCGACTCGCTGCGACGAATCAGCTTATGGCGGACGCCGATCTGGTCCGGCAGCAGCGGAAGCGCCTGCCGGTAGGCCGCAGTCGCCGGACCGGGTTGATCCGCCAGGGCGTATTCATCCGCAAGCAGTTCCCATAGCCCTCCCTTCGCCGGACCGGTCAACGCGCAGCGTTCTACGTACGCCGCCGCGTCCGCCCGTCGGCCACTCCGCGCCAGCGTCCGAACGCGAAGTGCGTGACCTTGGAGCGCGTCGGGGAAGCGAGCGAGAAGCTGATTCGCCAAGGCGCCGGCAGCGTCGAATTGCGTCTCGGCAAGCAACAGACCACTGAGTTCCGCGGCCGCTCCCGCGACCGCCGGGGCATCGGCCGTCCAACCGCCGAGCAACTCTACGGCCCGCGCCGACTCGCCCAGCAGTGCCAAACACTGGGCCAAAAGTCCGACGACCGCCTCATCCGACGGTCGCGTCGCCGCGATGTCTTCCAACGTCTTCCGCAAACTCGGTCCGTCCTTCGGAGGTCTCTTCTCTTGGGAGGCCTGCCGAAGCTCGCAGGCGATGCGAAGGAGTTTCGCCTGGCGGGCTTCGTCACCGCTCGCGTCGGATACGAGAGCGACCTGCGCGCGGGCTTCACGAATGCGCCCTTGGCGCCACTCCACGCGAGCCAGTGCGAGTCGGACTGCGGTGACATCAGGTGCCACCTGGAGAATCCGGCGGTACAGTTCGGAGGCCTCCTCCGGCTCGCCCGTCCGTTGATAGGCGAGGGCCAAAAGCTCCGCCGCCCACATACCCGACGGCTGCCGCCGGAAGGCCCGGTCCAACAGGGGGATCGCCGCATAGGGCCGACCGTCCAGCAGAATCCTCGCCCCGCGCAGCGTATCCAACCACACATCCACCATTTCGCGCCCGCTGCCCCGCGGCGCGGCCGACAGCCTCTCGATGCACTCATCGGCACGGTCCAATCGACCCGCGCGTAGGTACAACTCCGCCGCCCGGGCGAGTAAGTCCAACTCCGTCTTGCCCGCCGATGCCGCCAGTTCGTCCGCGGTGCTTTCCAGACGGCTCGGTTCGCTCTTCACGATCGCCCAGGACGTCCTCGCGGACAGCACCATCCGATTCCCCGGCGAGGCGGCCTCGGCCCGACGCAGAAGTCGGTCGGACTCGTCCATGTCCTTGCGCGAGAGATAGAACGTCACCGCGGGCACGAGCACCTCCACCGCGTCGGGGGCCAATGCCAACGCACGCTTGAGATGCTCCTCGGCTTTCGCGGGATCGCCCGTGCGATGGTGGAACAAGAAAGCGGCCATCTGAATCTCGTGCGACTCGCTCCCGATGCGCAGCGCCTTGTCGAGCCATTCGGCGCCCTCGTCCTTTCGCTCGAGCCGGTCGACGAGCAGTTCGATCAACGGGGGGTACAGCCGCGTTTCGCCGGGCGCCTTCGTGATCGCCTCCGCCAATCCCCGCGCCGCCTCGGCGTCCTTATGCAGGCCGTGCGCGGCGCGGGCGGCGGCGAGAACGGCGTCCGCCGATCCGGGGGCGGCTGCGAGCCAGCTCTTGGCAAGTTCCTCGCCCAGACCGAATTCCCCGACCTGCAGATAGATGTTTACGAGACGGGAAAGGGATTGGGTATCGTCCGGGTGGACGCGTACCAGCCGTCGCAGCGCCTGTACGGTCTCGCCGGCGACTTCCGGCGTCTCCTTCATCCGCTCCCAAAGAGCGTCCGCATACGGGACAAGGGACGCCTCATCGGCCCCCTCCCGGCGAAGATAGAGCCGGTACGACGCTACCGCCTCCTTCCAATCGCCGACCGCGTACGCCTCCCTGGCTTCCTTCAGCAGATTCAGAGTGTTCCGATGCTTTCGGAAGGTATAGAGCGCGTAGCCGCCGGCCGTGGTCACGACGCACGCGAGTACGAGCGCCAAAACCCATCCGAGACGAAGTCGCCGACGGGCTTGTCCTGAGCCTCGAAGGATCGGCGAAGCCTGGTTTGCGCGCATCGTCATGATCTCCCGCTTTTCCCCCGCGCGAGGCTTTCCTCAAATCGGCCCGTTCACGCGCGATTCTTCAGGAGCGCCGCCCGATTGAACCTTCCGGAGCTTCGCTCGATGCGGCGGCGCACGCTGGGCTAAGTGTATGGTACGGCGAACGGCTTGGGTACTTCCCGGGGCGGTCGATAAGATCGCGCCAAGTCGCGCCCTGCGGCCTAGTCCCAATACGGTTCACTTAATACTACAACGCTAAGTTCGTCCCGAGGGGTTGGAAAGGGCGTTTGCGATTCAGGCCGCTTTAGCGGCCTTCCCGCCGCCGAAGGCGGTGCCTCAGGCGTATGCCGAGCATGTTTGGCAACTGAGGGTGCAAGTCCCCCGCACAACCTGATGGAGGTGAAGTGCGAGCGAACCGCAAGGGCGTCGCCGCGAGGCGGAGTTTGAAAGGTGAACGCGACCGTCGAACGAGCCGACCGAGGAGGGAGGGTCCCGGCGGGAGCGTGAACGGGAGCGGCAGTCGCGGCCTGATGGACAAAAACCGGATGGAGGCATTCGTCGTCGGACGAGCGGGCGCTTGTGGAGGAAGTCGACGAGACCGGTTGTTCCTTCCGGCATCCCGAGTTGCCCGAGAGCCTGGAAGGCTTCGATGCGCACGTACGGGTCCTTATGTTGCGTGAGAGCCCGAATTGCTGGCAGCGCACGTGCGTCGCCTATTAGTCCAAGAGCTCGTACAGCAATAATGGTGCGCTGTCCCGCAGTGACCCAAGGGCGTTCAACAATGTGAAGTAAGGACCCAACGGCTGTCTTGCCGATAACAGTTAAGCTCCTCAGGACCGCGTGCGGGTAGTTCTCAACTTGTGAAAGAAGCCACGGGATTACCCGCTCGTCTTCAAGGCGAAGTAGTGTGGAGGCAGCGCGCCAGCGGAGTTCCTCGTCCCTGGCTGACCCCACGCTTGGAGAAGCCCACGTACGTCCCTCTTTGCGAGCATGTTGGACAAGTTCGGCTTGAATGGCCACATAATCGCAGCTCTGCGTTCCTTGGACGCCCGAAACATCGCCTTCTCAGGGGGCTGACGGTTGGTTAGCTGGCGTCAAAGTTTCGAAGGGTCCGGCGTGCGGGCCGTTTCGTCCACACGGGTCCCTAGAGCAGACCTTACGCATTCCCCTCGTCGATCAGCTTCAGCAGCGCCTCGCGCAGTCGCTTGCAAATCGCCACGGCCTTTGTCGCGTGGGCGTCGGTCGCCGTTTCGCCGGGATAACGAAACGCAATTCCGGCGCGGGTCAACCAACTCATCTCCTTGGCGTCCGAGTCCCACGAGTCGACGGCCTTCTTGACGCAACCGTCCAGGTACATCAAGTTGTGCGTATACTCCGGCGCGACTCCATGCGCCACCAACACCGCCTTCATCAGTTTCTCGACGCGCTGGTGGGCGTGGAAGCAGATGGCATCCAAGTTCCGGTTGGCCCCGCGGCGGAACTCACGCCGGGCGACGTCGAAGTCCCCTTCGGCCTTGGCGACCCATTCTTCAACCTTTCCGGGCATAAAGCACCGTCCCTCGATCGAAGGCGTCGCGAATCAAAGGATCGGACTCCCGGTATCTTCGTGCAGCGTCATCGGGACTCCGAACGATCACATCAACGTAGTAGTCGGGACGGACCCGCTCGAGGATCGTCGTTGCTTGGTCAAAAGAATTTCCCTCAAACGGCATGATGACCAGGAGGTCGACGTCGTTCGGGCCTTCAAGAACCTCGGGCGCGGGCACTGCTCGCAGAGCAGTGGCACAAGAGCCGAAGAGGATGATCTTGTCGGGGCGGAACTGCTCAGCGATGCGGCGAATGAGTTCGTGAATTTCGTTCAAGGCGACCATGCGCGGCGATCCTGCTCCTTCGACGACGGGGTATTATAGGCCGGGCGGACGAGGCTGGAAGCTCAACTCATCGGGATGACCCTCAGGTGCGCCACTCGTTTTCAGGGATTTCGGCGGTCGTCAGGATACTGCGCAGCGTGCCCAGCGGAAGCTGGCGACCACGGTGTTCGGGGACCACGACGTGAAGGCCGAGCATTTCGCTCCGCCACTTGCGATGGCTACCCTTCTGCGAAACGAGGAGGAACCCGTGGCGCCGAAGAAGAGACTCCAACTCACGGGCCGTCATGCGGCGAATTCGTTCGCCCATTACATAACGACCTCGCGTATGACTGCGCCGGGTTGCAGGTCGACCGGATCAGGCTGCAGGTAGAGCTCGATGGCCTCGCGGATGTTGGACAGGGCTTCGGCTTCGGTTTCGCCGGCGGAGGCGCAGCCGGGCAGCTCAGGGCACCACGCGGCCCAATCGCCGGTTTCCGGGTCGGGTTCGAGAATCACGCGCCATTTCATCTCAGCCTAACTCCATCGAGAACTTCGACCCTCAAGTTTACCGCGACGTGCCGTGCGTTGTCAAAGACGGTCACGGTTCCCCGTTGATCGGAGCGGGAGGGATTCGAACCCTCGGTGCAGTTTCCCGCACACCGCATTTCCAGTGCGGTCCCTTCAGCCACTCGGACACCGCTCCCGCAGAACGGGGCACCGTCGAATCGGCCCCGTGCGTGAGCGCATCATGCGTCGCGTCGTCGAGACGGTCAAGCGAACGCGACGAGGCCCCATGTTTCGACCGCGCATCGGAGCCGCGCCTGTCCTTCCGCTCGGCTTCGTCCTCCGTTATCGTTCCCGGGCATGTGGGTCGACGCACGAGGTGAGGCTATGAAATCCTTATCCGCTCGACGCCGCACCTTCGCTGTCGATGAAACGATGTCCAAGACTCTTTACCTCCTCGACGGCCACTATCAGATCTATCGGGCCTTCTACGGGCTTCCTCAACAACTGAGCAGTCCCACCGGCGAACCGACGGGCGCGACCCACGTATTCTGCTCGATGCTGTTCGGCCTGATCCAGAAGCGTCGCCCGGATTACCTGGCGATGGTGATGGACGTGAGCGACGAAACGGTGTTCCGCCACGACCTCGATCCGAACTACAAGACCCACCGCGACCCGGCGCCGGAGGCGTTGCATGTGCAGGCGGATCGGATCGTTTCCATCCTGTCGGCGCTCCGCGTTCCGATCTATCGCCGCCCTCGGTTCGAGGCCGACGATCTGATCGCCACGATCGTCGAGCGGCTGCGTGACGAGGACGTGCGCATCTACATCGTCAGCCGCGACAAGGACCTCGAACAGCTCTTGTCCGACCGCGTGCGGCTCCTCGATCCCGGCAAAGACGCGGAGATGGACGTGGCCGCTTTGCTGGAGACGAAGGGATACACGCCGGAGCAGGCGGTGGAAGTGCAGACGCTGGCGGGCGATTCGACGGACAACATTCCCGGCGTGCCCGGTGTCGGTCCCAAAACCGCGGCGAAGCTCATCATTCAGTATGGTTCCGCCGCGGCCGTGATTGAACACGCGGACGAGCTTTCGCCGAAGATGCGCGAGCGGGTGAAGGCCTTTGCGGCGCAGCTTCCCGTCACGCGGCAGCTCGTGACACTCCGCCGGGATGTGCCGTTCGACTTCGAGCTGCGCGACTGTGCCCTGGACCGACTGAGCCCGTCGGCGGTGCGTCCGATCTTCGAGGAACTGGGCTTCAACCGACTGACGGAGGCATTGGAAGCGCTGGCGCCGTTGACCGAGCATGGCGGCGCTTCGCTTGACCATGCCACCCATCCGGAACGGACGGCGCGAGCCGAATGGGAGAAATACGCTCTCGTCGACACGCCGGAGAAGTTTGCGGACTTCGTCGGGCAATTGGCGGCGCAGCCCGAGTTTGCTTTCGACACGGAGACGACGGGGCTGAACGCCGTCGAGGTCGATATCGTGGGTCTGTCGTTCGCTTGGAAGGCAGGCGAGGCCTACTACCTTCCCGTGCGGGCGGTGATGGGTGCGACGCTCCCCTTGTCCGATGTCGTGCGGCGGCTCAGACCCATCTTCGAGGACCCTTCGATCGCCAAGGTCGGGCAGAACGCCAAGTATGACATGCTCGTACTGCGGCAACTTGGCATCACCGTCGCCGGGTTGCGCTTCGACACGATGTTGGCGAGTTACCTGCTCGATCCGATGGGACGGTCGCACGCTCTGGACGCCCTCGCCAAGAACCTGCTCGGCCATGACATGATTCCCATCACCGATTTGATCGGGAAGGGCAAAGATCAGCTTACGATGGATCAAGTGGACACTAGGCAAGTGTGCGAATACGCGGCGGAGGACGCGGATTACACTTGGCGACTCAAAGAGATTCTGGAACCACAGATCGCCGGAAGCCACATCGAAACACTTTTCCACGATACGGAGATGCCACTCGTCGAGGTGCTGGCGGAGATGGAGCACAACGGAATCGCCCTGGACTGCGGACTGCTCAAGCGCCTCGGGGCGACCATGGAAGATCGCTTGATCGAACTGACCCGGGACGTACACCAGGCGGCCGGGCGGGTGTTCAATCTCGATTCCCCCAAGCAACTGGGCGAGGTGCTATTCGATGAGCAAGGCTTTCGGGTTGTCCGGAAGACCAAGACGGGGCGCAGTACAGACGCGGAGACGCTCGAAGCTTTGGCCGCCCAAACCGACCACGCGATTCCCAAGCTGGTCCTGGAATACCGCGAGCTTTCCAAACTCAAGAACACCTACGTGGATACGCTGCCCAAGATGGTGTGCCGGCGGACGGGGCGGGTTCATGCGAGCTTCAATCAAACCGGCGCGATCACCGGGCGACTGAGTTCCAGCGATCCGAACTTGCAGAACATTCCCGTGCGGACGGACTTGGGGAAACAGATTCGTGCCGCCTTCGTGGCGGGCGACGCCGAAAGCGTGCTGCTGACGGCTGACTATTCCCAGGTCGAGCTGCGATTGCTCGCTCATTTCTGCAAGGACGCCGCGTTACTCGACGCCTTCCAGCGGGGGCAGGACATCCATCGCGCCGTGGCGGCGCAGGTCAACGGCGTGGCGGTGGAGGAGGTGACGCCGGCGCAGCGCAGTGCGGCCAAGGCGGTCAACTTCGGGATCATCTACGGCCAGACGCCGTTCGGACTGTCGCGGTCGCTCGGAATCCCCGTGGGCGAAGCGAGGGCGTTCATCGACACGTACTTCCTCCGATATCCGGGCATCCGGCTGTTCATCGACCGGTGCATCGACGAGGCCAAGCGCACGGGGTACGCCCGGACCATCCTCGGTCGGCGTCGTCCCATTCCGGAGTTGAAGTCGCGGAATCCGGGTCAAGCGTCATTCGGCGAGCGCATCGCCGTAAACACGGTAGTGCAGGGATCAGCCGCGGACCTCATCAAACGAGCGATGATTGACATTCATCGTGAACTGAAGGGCGGAGGTCATCCCGCTCGGATGCTCATCCAAGTGCATGACGAGTTGGTTTTCGAGGTGCCGAAGCGCGACGTTGAACGCGAGGCCGCCATGATCCGCGACAAAATGGAACACGCCATCCCCCTCGACGTGCCCATCGTGGTGGACATCGCCTGGGGCCGCACGTGGGCGGACAGCAAATAGGCTGGCTCGTCCCGGCGGCGGGGTCTTTGAATCGGAGCCGCTCAACGTCCGAACCCCAAGCGCGAGCGCGGGGCCAATGTCCGAACACCAAGCGCGAGCGCGGGGTATTGGCCCGTCGCTGGCGCTCCGGGTTCGGATCGGCGGCGCCGCCGCACCGACCCTACCGGATCAGAAGCTCTTCCGGCATCATGGTGATGACGCTTTCGGCCAGCAGCAGGTCGATCCGTTGCAAGGACCGGACCATCGCTTGGACGCGGAGGGGATCGACGCGCGACAGCGTTGAAAGCATGGTGTCAAAGGGCGGCACTTGCGTCAACGTGGGCCGTGGAGCGACCGTGACATCGGCGTAACCGTCCTCGTCCCCGTTGTGCTTGAACAGATCGAAGAGGCCGGGCGGTTCGGGAATGATGCGGATTTCATACTCGCCCAGTCCGGCGCGCTGGGCGGCGAACTTGATCGCGTCCTCCAGTCCGCCGATTTTGTCAATCAAGCCGATATCCAGGGCCTGGGCGCCGGTGAAGACCCGCCCGCCGGCGATGTCGTCGATGGGCTTTTTCAGCCGCGCCCCGCGGGCGTCGGTCACGTGCTTCTTGAAGATGCCGTACACCGTGTCCATGTAGTGCCTGATCTTGGCACGCTCGGGGTCGCTGAAGGGGGCGGCGGTTCTCAGGATTCCCGCCATTTTGCCGCGTTGCACCGCGTGCCAGTTGACGCCCAGCTTGTCCCACATGCCGGTGGTGACGATCTTGCCACCGAGGACGCCGATGGAAGCCGTGATCGTGCCGCTGTCGGCGAAGATGGTCTCCGCGGCGCAGGTGACGTAATAGCCGCCGCTCCCCGCGACGTTGCCCATCGACACGACCAGCGGTTTCTTGGCGGCGACGCGCCGGGACGCGTCGAGGATGATCTCCGAAGCGAGGGCCGATCCGCCGGGCGAGTCGACGCGCATCACGACGGCCTTCACCGAGTCGTCACTGGCGGCCTTGTCCAGACCTTTGCGGATCGTCGTGCTGAACGCCCCGCTGCTTGAGCCGAAGGGGCTGACCTCGGCCGAGCCGGTTTGGATCGTGCCGTCGACGTAGACGATTGCGACGCTCGGCTCGGTGTAGACCTTGGGCGAAGGGTTCAGCAGCTTCATCAGGAAGGAGAACATGGCGAAGGGGTCCTGGGGCATCTCCATGTCGTCGCTCTTGCCGTAGTCGGCTACGAACTCGATCCCCTCGCCGTAACGCTTCTTCAGATCGGCGATGAAATCCTGACGATGCTTCACCGAGTCGATGAGCCCGGCGGCCAGCGCCTCCTCGGCGGAGTAAGGCCCGTCGTCGATCAGGCTCGTGATCTTTTCCGGCGACATCGCCCGGCCCTTGGCGATCCGATCGACCAGTCCCACGTACAACCCGTCCAGCAACCACTTGGTCATCTGCTTGGACGGCTCGGACGGCTCCTTGCGCATCAGCGGCTCGCCGGCGGTTTTGAAATCGCCGCACTGCTCGATGTCCGGCGTGCAGCCGATCTTGTCCAACGCCCCGCGAAGGTACGGCATCTCGCCGTACAATCCGAGCAGCCAGACATCGCCGGTGGGCACGACGCTGATGTGCGACGCGCCGGTGGCGGCGGCATAGGTCACAGTGGTAAGCCTATCGGCGTGCACGAAGACGGGCTTGTCCACGGCGGCGAACTTGCGCAGGGCCTCGTGCAGTTCCTCGAGTTGACCCAACCCCAACGCCGCGTCCTGCAGGTCGAGCAGCACGGCGACGACGTTCTTATCGAGCCGCGCCTCCTTGAAGCGCTCAAGCAGCCCCTTGAGCGAGAGCGGCGGGTCGCCGCCGAACAACGGCGGCATGTTCACCGGCGTTTCCGCGAGCGGGCCTTTGATCTTGAAATAGGCGATCTGCTTGGTCTCCTCCTGCTGATACAGCGCCGTCCGACCGAGCTTCTTGAGTTGATCGAACTGCGCGGATGTCGGGCCGGAGTACACCAACGGCGCCAGCAACGCGACCGCGATCCAGGGCATGTGTTTCGGTTTCATCGTTTAAGCTCCTCCACCAAGGACGACCGAAGGTCATCTCATGGAAAATCGTATCATCGTTATCGACGGCTTGGAAGCACGGATCGGCGGGTTCGACAAGTCCTTACATCCGTCCTGGATCGCAGGCCCTGGCGGCAATGTCGTGTCCTACCGCACGCCGGTTGCGCAAGAATAGGAGGACGACCGCGATCGTTATGCAGAGCGCACCCGCGATCTGCAACCACGCCACAGGCTTGAGGTACTCGCCGCCGCCTTTTCGCAGAAACAACAGACCCATACAAAGAAGTACAAGTGCGAACAGGCTGCGGATGACGCCGGCGTTGGTACGGAGCATCAACCACCATCCGACCAGCAGTACGATCATCTCACGGATCAGCGGAAAAACGGCAATGCCGTAGCTCGACGCGCGGGGCAGTTCGGCTAGAGCGCTCCACTGCACTTGCAAGCCCTGATCGGTGGCGATGACGGCCTTGCGCCGTCCAGGCCCCATCGCTTCTCCTTTGTCGGTCTTGACCCAGACGTGGGCGAAGTCGGTGACGATCTGGGCCTTGAAGCCGAAGTTTTGCAGCAGCGAAGCGGCCACCACCGCCCGCCCGTCGCAATCCTCCTTGCCCATCTCGATCACCTCCGCCACCGTCGGCAAGTAGTCGCTCAGCCCCCAGGTGTTCCAGTCCCATTCGTACAGAACCTTCTTGTAGACGAACCCTTCGACGCGCTGGAGCGCCTCCCGCGGCGGAAGGTCGGCGGGCAACGATGGTCGAAGCTCCTCCACCCACGGCTGGAGGGCGGGTGCATTCGGCTCAATCAAGGCGTTCGGGTTCCGCCAGTGCTGCAGATGACGGTACGCGAGTCTGGGATAGGGAAAGCAAACCGCGAACACGGTAAACGCAAGGATCGCCCACTTGACGGGCAGCCGCTTGTACCAGGGCCAAGTGTTGAGAACGAGGAGCGTGTTCATCGTCGCCGCGGCACCGGTTGGAACACCGGCACCGGGGCAGTTTACCGCAAGGAGCGGCCCGGACAAGCCGGGCCTCGTTCCTGACCGGCGTCGTCGGTACCGCCGTCAACCAAACCGTCGGGCCGTGACGTGGCCCAACAGTTCGCCACCCACGTCACGCACCGCACGACCCCTACTCTGGAGTCGTCCCTGAAGAAGTCGCCGTCAGCCGCCGCGGCACAGCAGGCCCGGCGGTCGGGGGGCGTGCCTTTTGCAAGCCTGCCCCGCTCGGACCGTTTTAATACTACAACGCATGTTTCGTTGTCACGAAGACGAGTCGATGGGCAACCCCGTTCACGGGGTTTCCCCGCGCCAGCGGGCATCAGGCCGGCCCTTTAGGGCCGGTCGTGCGAGGCGAGTCAGTTTTCCGCAGCCCGTTTCAACGGGCTTGTCCCGATCGGTTCGGCGTCGGCGAACAAGCGGCGTCGGAGAGCATTGGACTCCGGGTCCTCGTGGTTCAGGAGACCCAAGTCGCGTATGACCGGCAGCCACTGACCGAACGCATCGAAGATGAAGGCTAACCCCGCATTGGCAACTGATCCTGACCCGGCTGATGACAACAAGCTGTGGTTTTTTTCGTTCCCGCCCGTACATCCAATCGCCCCGACGCCCGGCTGGCCGGACTGGGAGCAGGCCGACGGGAGTGTCTTCTTGCTGCTGGTGGCGGAGACAGACCCGCTTGGCAATCCCATATACAAGCCGGGAGATCCGTCCAAGCAACTGTATACCTGCCGTTTCATGTACAGCGCCGCAAACGGCTAGGGCGATCCCGATGGTGTGCTGCATTTAGACAGGTGGCATTCAGGGGATGGTCCACAGGGTATGTGGAACTTGGAGAGCATCGATGAGTGGACGGAGCCGGCATGGGATCTCCGCTTGGTCCGCGTGACTACCAGTGTGCCGGAGGATGATTTCTTCATGGGGCTGCCCAGCGGCGACCCGGTTCTTACGATGAACGGTTCGGAGTATGCCCTGCCGGAAGAATGGGAGCCCGATGAGAGCATTTGGGAAATGCATGCGCACATGGCGTTCTACTTCTGGTTGGGCCCAAGCCCGCAGGAAGTTACGGCGACATTCCGCACCTACGACGTCGGCGGGATGTATGAGGTCTCAAATGATTTCACCATGCGTTTCTGACGGTCGCCGGGGCCCGTTCCCACAATGGGCGAATGGGGAATCGTCGTCATGAGTCTGTCGATGCTGAGCGGCGGTACGGTGGTCTTCATGAAGAGGGCGCGGCGCAGTGCGGAGGCTCTGTGAGCCTCTCGGAACGCTTTCCGGCAAGGAAAAGCGAAGATCGAGAGCTGTGTCTATATCCAAAGACCTGCCTTGCAGCAGGTCAGAAAGCAGGCAAAGATGAAAGTAAGACGATTCACAAACACCGTTATCCCTGCGGTAGCGGTGTTGCTGTTTCTGACGAACGGACTGCTGGCGGCAGACTGTCCGCTGGCACACACGCATATCGGCAAGAACCCGACGTGGCGGCCCGATTGGAACGCTCCCGGCGACCCCCGCCGGTGCCACCGACCCTGATCCAACCGACGACAACAAGCTGTGGTTCTTCTCGATCCCGCCGGTTCATCCCATCGCACCGACGCCGGGCTGGCCGGACTGGGCCTTGGACAACGGGGATCCCTTCTTGTTGCTGACGCCGGCCGCGGATCCATTCGGTGACCCGATCTACAAACCCGGAGATCCCTCGCGAATGCTGTACGAGAGCTCATTCATGTACAGCGCCGCCAACGGGTACGGCGATCCGGATGGGGTGCTGCATCTCGACGGATGGCACTCGGCACACGGTCCGCAAGGAGCGTGGAACCTGGAGAGTGTCGACCAGTTGACCGAGCCGGCGTGGGACATCCGTCTGGTGCGCCAGAGCGCGAGCGTAGCGGAGGGTGATTTCTTCATGATCCTGCCGAACGGAACAGGCGTGCTGACGACTGACGGTGCCGAATACGCCCTGGAGAAGCTCTGGCTCGATGACGTCGCCGCTTGGGGGATGCATGAGCACATGAGGTTCAACTTCTGGTTAGCCGCCAATGGAAGCGACCAAGGAAGCGTGGCCGCAGCTACGTTCAGCGCCTACGATTCCGGCGGTATATACGCCCCATCGGATGCGTTCGACTTCCGGTTCAGCGTCGTGCCCGAGCCGGCCAGCCTATGCCTGTTGGCTCTTGGTGGAGCCGGTCTGTTTCTTCGAGGTCATCGGCGGGCGATCGCCGCGTGACGATTGTCTGATGGTCGGCGAGTGGGCTCACTCAGGTGAGCCCATCCGCGCCGACTTCAAGTGTAGACCTGTGAGGGGAAGACGAGGGTGGTGTGCTGTGCGGAACACAAGAGCCTTCACATTGATCGAGCTTCTCGTCGTTATATCGATCATCGCCTTGCTGATCGCCATTCTGTTGCCATCGCTACAAAAAGCGCGGGAGCACGACAAGAAGGTGATGTGCATGAACAACTACAAGCAGATGGGCGTGGCCATCGAGCTTTACCGCCAAGACAATCATGACCGGTTCCCCCTGAGCGGAGGGCACGGCGGCGCTCCCAGCCCACGGACATGGTGGCTGAACGTGCTGACCCGAACGGAAATCAATACGTCCTTGCTCTACCGCTGCCCGAAGGATCGCGCAGAGAACTTCGTGGAATGGGAGACCGTGGATTGGGATCGTGTCACGGAGGACGAAGAGTATGTTGCTCAGCTCCACAAGCAGCGTTGGGGCAGCTACTCGCTGAACTACCTGATGGCCAAGGAGCCCAACCCGCCCTGCAACTGCTTGTCGCATATCCAGCAGCCGAACTATACCATTTTCATTGCGGAGGCTGCGGACACGCTCATCGGAGTCGATCATGTTCACCCGGAACGGTTCGTGCTCATGCCACCGGAACGTCAAGTGGCCATCAAACGCCATCTGGGCAAGGCGTGTTACCTATTCGCCGACGGGCACGTGGAAGCGTTGGCCTTGGAAGATACGTGGGAGCCCGAGAAGCGAACGCTTTGGGATCCCAAGACGGCGCCGAAGTGGAACGACGATTTCATGCCGCCACCTCCACCGCCTCCGCCGCCTCCCCCGAGGCCCTGAAATCCAGTGAACGAGTGCATGGTGTGTGTAGAAGGTTGAGGGAAATTGACCCCAGTGAGACAAAATCAGGAGGTAGAATTATGACGCTGCGATGCTCAACGATGATGCTTGCCGTTGTAGCTGTATTGGCCACCTGCCGGGTGGTCAGTGCTGATCATGGCTGACCACTTGACCACTTTGCAATTGGTCAATTGCAGGGCCAGCTTTTTGCGGATGTTGAGGAGCTGTATCTCACACACGCGGAGAAGCCGTATCGAAGCCATTATCCGCTGAATTACTCGTGGTACTATGATGCCTATGTGAACGGCGAACCCGGATCGGAGCAGATTGAGAATGACCCCGAGCACGAGTTGTCCGGTACACCTACGGTGACATATGACATCTGGCTTGAGGTTGTGGATCTGTCGTATGGCTTCTATGTGGGGAGCGAGGGAACCTGGTACAATGAAGGGGATAGGATGCACCTGAGCAACGTCCCCTACCACCATGTTCATGTGAACTATTGGATATGGGGAGCGAGCTACGATGAGGATCAGCTCATCTACGCGGTCTTCCGCCTGATCGATCAGCGCGGCAGATACGGAACGTCCGATGACTTCTGGGTTGTCTTCAACCGTCCGGTGCCTGGCGACTTTGACGCGAACGGACATATCGAGGGGGAGGATTTTGGACACCTTTGCGCGGCGTTAACGGGGCCTGGCACACCGCAAGAGAATCCGCGATACGAGGACGCCGACCTCGACGGCGATCTCGACGTTGACCTGGCGGATTCTGCAGTGTTCCAACGATGCTACAGCGGGTCGGAGGATCATCCTGACCCGCGGTGTGCGAGCCGTCGATGATGTTCACCTGGTCGATGTGCTGAGCGGTGACGGCTTTCCCCGCGTTGACTCTGCCTGCGATCGGCCTCCCTTTGTTCTTGTCCACGCTGCGCTCGGTCACATGTTAACGGTGTCAATGCGGTTGGCGACGACGACCTGTGCGCCGCGTTTGCCAAAATCGAAGGCTACGCGCCGCGGTTCACGCTGGTCTTTCAACTGATCCGCTGGGCGGCGCGGGGCGAGGAGGGGAATTACGAGTTACGAATTACGAGCCGGAACGCGGGGGCGGCGCGGGGCGAAGTTCAAAGTTCTAAGTTCAAAGTTCGAATGGGGGCGTGGGGAGGGGTTTGATTGTCGATTGTCGATTCTCGATTGTCGAATG
This sequence comes from Planctomycetota bacterium, assembly GCA_043806315.1. Taxonomy (GTDB): domain Bacteria; phylum Planctomycetota; class Phycisphaerae; order UBA1845; family UBA1845; genus SBAX01. The sequence continues at coordinate 17,927 of JAZDHF010000125.1, forward strand.
AGACAACGAGGCACGAAGGCAGTAGGCAAGAAGGGACGGGTCGAAACGCCGAAACCGAAGGTGAAGAGCGAGTGGGTCGGATTTAGGGGGCGAGGTCGCGGAGGCGGGCGGAGATTTCGGGGGCGGGGAGGTGCACGGCTTCGAGCAAGCCGCGGTAGTTTCGCAGGGCGGTTTGCATGTGGGGATGTTGGTGGCCGGTGGCGCGGGTGAAGTCGCGTAAGGTCTCGACAACGCGGCGTATGAGGGGTTCGGCGTCGGCGAGGCGGTTGGTGGCCTTTAGCAATGCGGCCAGGTTGTTGAGGCTGATGGCGACGTTGGGGTGGTTGGGTCCGTAGGCCTTTTCGTCGATGTCCATGGCACGGCGCATGAGGGGTTCGGCATCGGCGAGGCGGTTGGTGGCCTGGAGCAATGCGGCCAAGTTGTTGAGGCGGATGGCCACTTTCGGGTGATTGGGTCCGTAGGACTTCTCGTCGATGTCGAGAGCGCGGCGCATGAGGGGTTCGGCGTCGGCGAGACGGTTGGTGCCCTTTAGCAATTGGGCCAGGTTGTTGAGGGCGGTGGCGACGTCGGGGTGGTTGGGTTCGTAGGACTTTTCGTCGATGTCGAGAGCGCGGCGCATGAGGGGTTCGGCGTCGGCGAGGCGGTTGGTGTCCTGGAGCAATTGTGCCAGGTTGTTGAGGTGGATGGCGACCGTAGGGTGGTCGGGTCCGTAGGCCTTTTCGGCGATGTCGAGGGCGCGGCGCATGAGGGGTTCGGCGTCGGCGAGGCGGTTGGTGGCCTGGAGCAATTGGGCCAGGTTGTTGAGGCGGATGGCGACTTTGGGGTGCTGGGGGCCGTAGGACTTCTCCTCGATGTCGAGGGCACGGCGCATGAGGGGTTCGGCCTCGGCGAGACGGTTGGTGTCCTGGAGCAATTGGGCCAGGTTGTTGAGGTCGGTGGCAACCTCGGGGTGCTGAGGGCCGTAGGACTTCTCGTCGATGTCCAGGGCGCGGCGCATGAGGGGTTCGGCCTCGGCGAGACAGTTGGTGTCCTGGAGCAATTGGGCCAGGTTGTTGAGACGGATGGCGACGTTAGGGTGGTTAGGTCCGTAGGACTTCTCATCGATGTCGAGGGCGCGGCGCATGAGGGGTTCGGCGTCGGCGAGGCGGTTGGTGGCCTGGAGCAACTGGGCCAGGTTGTTGAGGTCTCTGGCGACGTCAGGGTGGTTGGGTCCGTAGGACTTTTCGTCGATGTCGAGGGCGCGGCGCATGAGGGGTTCGGCCTCGGCGAAGCGGGCGCGGTTTTCGAAATACAGGGCGACTTGGTTGGCGAGGACCGCGACCTGCGTCGGCTCGATGGCTTCGGCATGGGAGATGCACGCCACCGCGTGGGCGGCGTGTTGGTCCTGCATTGCCCAGTTCTCCGGCGCGTAGAGGGTCTTTGCGAACCGCTGATTCAAAACTCCGAGGAGCGCGGTGAGGAGGGAGTCGCGAGTCTTCCTTGGGTTTTGCGATCTGACGGCCTGCTGGGTGAGGCGATGCAGGGAGATTTTGTCCTTGTAGTCCACGATGGAGAGGTCGGCGAGCTTGCGCAGCGCCTTCTGGGCGGAGTCGAGATCGATTGGGTCGCCCGAAGGAACGGTGGCGGACGGAGGCCGAGCGTCCGCGCGGGATGAATCCCGCGGCTCGGAAAGGCGCAGGAGGCGTTGGGCGGCGTCGGCGAGGAGGTCGATGGAGATATCATCAGGGTGGCAGTAGGAGGCGAGGGAGAGGAGCGTCATCGCGGTGGTGTTCTCGAAGGCGGGCAAGTGCAGAGTCAGCGACTGTGCGACCTTATGGCGATAATTGGTGCCGAGTTCGGCGGGGTCGAGTTCATCCAGAAGGCTTTTCTTGTCGCCGATGTCGGCGGATTGGAGTTTTTTCAAGAGGTCGCGAGGTGATTTGTTGGGGAAGCTGCGGAGGTACTGCCCGCACAGGGTGAGGGAAAGAGCGTGGTCGCCGAGGTGGTCGGCGACGAGGTTGAGGTCGGTGTGGAGTTGTGGACCCCCCTTGGTCCCCCCTTGTGAAGGGGGGAGGCAGGCGAGGAGGTCGGGGCGGTGTCGGGCGAGAAGACGGATGGAGGCGTCGCGGGCGAGGACTTCGACGGGGAAGTCGCGGATTCGCGCGGTGGGCAGGTTGGCGAGGCGGGTGGTGATCAGGAGGCGCGAGGGATGCGTGACGGTGAGGCCCTTCATTCGTGCAGCGTCTTCGAGGCTGTCGAGGATGAGCAAGTGTTTGCCTTGGGCGAGGGCGGAGCTGATAAGGCGGCGGATGTCGTCGGGGGTGGCCGTCGGGGGGACCTGGGGATCGAAATTGGACGCGAGCTTGAAGAGAGACGCTTCGATCGCATCGTTGGAACCGCCGATCCACCACAGGCTGTCATAGTCGTCGACGTGTCGGAATGCATATTCGACAGCAAGCTGGGTCTTACCGATTCCGCCCTCGCCGCTCAGGGCGTGGGTGATAGCTACGTTGCCCTGGGAGAGCTGCTCGTGCAATCGCCGAAGCTCGTCCTCGCGGCCGACGAAGTCGGTGTTCCGCACGATGTCGTGGTCGGGGAAGTTGGTGTGCGGTGGGATTGCTGATGGATCGATGCCCAGAAGCGTCGATGGGAACACCCCAAGGGCGTGTGCAATAGACTTAATAGTCTGCGTGCGGAGCCTGGAGCGTTCGCCTGAAATAACGCGGGAAATAGTCGATGCCGAAAGCCCTGTGCGGGTTGCAAGCTCCCGTTGGTCGATACCCCGAGCTTGCATGAGCTGGGCGATCCGGTCGCCCAAGCGAGAGGGATCTTTCGCTTCGGTCACGGCGGCGACTCCAACGTCGCTACCGACACCTCGCCAGCGCGAAGTTGCGGCATTGGGAATCGAAATGCGCGATGCGTCAGAGGGTTTCGCACAATGCTATCGCGCCCGCTCCAGTCGACCGGAACAGCCCAAAGTTGTTGTCCGTTGGCGGCGATGATCAGACCACCTGGGCCGGAGATGTTGAGATGGGGGAGGACGGTCCCGTCCGATGCGTTCAAACTGACGTAAGCAATATTGGACGTTGGGGGACTTTTGCCCCACCATTCCTTCAATAGGCCTACAGCGGCTGTTAGTAACAAAAGAATCGACGTTACAAGCGCGATGACCTTCCGGTTCTTGGACATCGTCGGACCTTTCTCAGCGACGCGAATCCCAATCAAGTCCCTGGCCGTTACACGCCGTCAACACAACTTCGGCGGTTGGTTGTTAGACGTCGCCGCGCTCATTTTACTCAGCCATTAAGGAAAAGGCAAGTTACGTCACATTTTGGCAATCGTCCTATAATATCTACGCCATAGCTATGTTAATAGTGTTTAGCTAGGGCGCAGAAGAACCTACATGTTGACCGTGTCAACGCGGTTGGCGACGACGACCTTGTCGGCCTTGATGGATCGGACGAGGGTGGAACCGGTTCCGGTGGATTGGCGCTGGAGCAACTGGAGAACCTGTTGGGCGAGGCGGGAGTCGTTGTTCAAGGATTCGGCGACGTTGTGGGCGAGTTCGTGATCGGGGGGTTGTTTTTTCCATCCGAAGAGGGCCTTGATCGCAGTCCAGGCGTCCTCGCCGACTTTGGAGGCGAGTCCCTTGGCGGACTCCGCCCCGAGGGTGACGACGGCGGAGGTAAGAACGGCCAGGGTGACGGGGTCCATGTAGCAGTCTCCTCATTTGTGCCTACAGTGAATGACTGAGGAAGGTAGTGTACAACGGCGGGTAACGCGGAACCAGGGCGCGACGATGGACAGGGGCAGCAGGGGCGGCGTAAGTCGATCGTCGCGGGCACGACGGCGGGCCGTTTCCAGCCCGCGATATCACCCCCAAGGGGACTCGAACCCCTGTCTTCAGGATGAGAACCTGATATCCTAGGCCTCTAGACGATGGGGGCCTGCAGGGAACCGCTTGCCCGGACGGCGGCGATGGATTCCGAACGGTGCTCATCATAGCCCTCGGTGCACCGGCGTCAACCGCTCACGCACGGGAACCGAGGGCAACGCCGGGGTCCATCTTGCGGGGATGTCACAGCACGCCGGCGTCACCCGATGGGATCGTCGAGCGAAGCCGCGAACGCCCCAACCGATGAACGATTCGTTTCGACGCCCCGTTGTAGGATGGACGGCGATCTTCCTATCGACCTACGTCGCCTACGTCCCCGCGCTCTTCGGCGGTTTTGTCTGGGATGACGATCAGTACGTCACCCACAATCCCACCCTGACGGACCTGAGCGGCCTGCAGCGGATATGGTTGGCGCCCCGCGCGACGCCCCAGTACTATCCGCTGGTCTTCACCACGTTCTGGGCGGAGCGGCACGCGTGGGGACTGCACCCCGTAGGCTACCACCTGGTCAACATCGGCCTCCACGCGCTCAATGCCGCACTGCTCTGGCGCGTCCTTCGCCGGCTCGGCGTGCCCGGCGCGTGGTTCGCCGGCGCCCTGTTCGCCCTTCACCCCGTGCACGTCGAGTCCGTGGCCTGGATCACGGAACGAAAGAACGTGCTTTCGACCCTATTCTATCTCGCCGCCGGTCTTACGTTTCTCCGTTTGCACCGCATCGGGGAGCCGTCCGTGCAGGACGCGACCGTCGCCCCGGGACGGCGTGACCGTGGTCTCTACTGGACGATGTTCTTACTGTTCCTAGCCGCGCTGGCGAGCAAGACGGTTACTTGCACGTGGCCGGCGGCCGCGCTCCTGGTCCTGTGGTGGAAGCGAGGAGGGGTTGAACGCCAGGATGTCACGCGTTTGACACCGATGTTTCTCGCCGGGCTGGCGATGGGTCTCTGGACGGCGTGGGTGGAGCGGCGTTACGTGGGCGCGGAGGGGACGACATGGGACCTGTCGGCGCTGGAACAGTGTCAGTTGGCCGGACGGGTGTTATGCTTTTATGTCGCCAAGCTCTTCTGGCCCGACCCGTTGGTTTTTATTTACCCGCGATGGACGATCGACCCCGGCGACCTGCGGCCGTGGGCCTACTCGGCCGCTTGCCTCGCGGTGATCGCGGCGGTGTGGCGTTTGCGTGGACGGATCGGGCGCGGTCCGATCGTCGCGGTGCTCTATTTTGTCGGAACCCTCTTCCCGGCCTTGGGCTTTTTTCGGGTCTATTTTATGCAGTTCTCGTTCGTGGCCGACCACTTCCAGTATCTCGCGAGCATCGGCCCGATCGCCCTCTTCGCAGCCTGGGCGTCGCGTTGGAACGGCTTCCGCTCAGCACGGATACTGCAAGCCCTGGTTCTTGTGGTGCTGGGGATCAATACCTGGGGGCGAGCGACGACCTTTTTGAGTCCGGGCGTCTTGTGGGAGGATACGCTGCTCAAGAATCCTGACGCTTGGATCGCGCACAACAACTTGGGATTGCTGCTGGAACAGGAGGGTAAGCGCGACGAGGCGGAGGGGCACTTCCGCCAGGCACTCGCTCTGAAACCGGACTTGGCGCGGGTGCACTGCAACCTCGGAAGCCTGCTGGCGGATCGCGGGGATTTCACCGCCGCGATGGAGCACTTCCACCAGGCCCTTCACATCGCGCCCGACTATGCTGACGCCTGGTACAACCTGGCGACGGTTTTTGCGCGGCAGGGCGACTGGCCGCCGGCGATTGAACACTACCGGCAGGCCCTTCGCGGACGACCGGACGACGCCGACGCCCACGTTGGGTTGGGAACGGCGCTGAAGCAGACGGGTGATCGCGACGGGGCGGCGAGTGAATATCTTGAAGCGCTGCGAATTGCCCCCGACCACGAAGGCGCGCGTCGAGCGCTCACCGCGGTTGGCGGCACCGGGCCATAGCGCTCTGTTTCACTTAAGGAGGTGAGTCGCCCTTGGGTTGACGCGTATCGCAGCACTGACCGTTGTTCTCATACTCGGCGATCTTCTGCAGCCGTCGGTCGTGCCGGCCGCCCTCGTAATCGGTTCGCAACCAGACATCGACTACGCGACGAATCAGTTCGTTGCCCAGCAGGTCGGCCGGCAGGCACAGGACGTTGGCGTTGTTGTGGCGGCGGGACATCTCCGCGGTCAGTTCGTCGTGGCACAAGGCCGCTCGAATCCCCTTCACCTTGTTGGCGGTCATGGACATCCCGACCCCCGTTCCGCAGAAGAAGATGCCGCGATCGTTCGTTCCCGAGGCGACCGATACCGCCCCCGCGAGTGCGTGGTCGGGGTAGTCGCAGCTTGCGGGGCTGTCGCAGCCGAAATCGACGACATGGTGCCCGGCCGCTTTGAGGAATGCCTTGATCTGTTCCTTGGCTTGGAAGCCCCGGTGGTCGCTCGACACGGCCACGTTCATACGATCACCTCCTGCAAGCGGGTGCGCAGGCCCCGCTCGACGGTTTGAGCGCAGCGTTCGTAATCTTCCTCCGCGCCGCCCATCGGGTCGCGCACGTCTTCATTGCCCAGCAGCAACATCACCCGCGACTCGGCCGCGGGGACCATCTGCACGATGGTATCCCGGTGGGTCCGCATCATCGCGAAAATATAGTCGGACTGCTGAATCATCTCCGCGGAAAGGGCCGTCGAGACATGGTCCGACAGGTCGATCCCGCGCTGGGCCATAACCTTGATCGCGTGCGGCGACGCTCCGCCCGTGCCGCCGCCGGTCCCTGCGGATTGCACGACCACACCGCGGGCGCGCAACTCGGACGGCTTGCAGCCCAGCCGTTCAGCCAACATTTGCCCGGCCAGACCCGCCGCCATCGGACTGCGGCAGGTGTTGCCCGTGCAGACGAACAACAGCCGCACGGTCGACAACCGTTCCACAATGCCGGCATCGTACACTCCCTCACGAACGACCTCATACGAAGAGCCAGTCACACGCACGATGGTCGACGGCTTCGCATACTTGGTACGACCGGAATCGATCAGAAGGTCGATTTTTCCGTCCAGGTCGCGAAGGACCTCGCCTCCCGTACGGGGCGGCGAGCGGCCCGCGAGGTTGGCGCTGGCGGCGACGATCGGCGCGTCCACCGCGCGTAGCAATCGCTGGGCGACGCCGTCGTCCGGGCAGCGCAAACCGATGGTGTGGTCGAAGTACATCGCCTCCGCGGCTGCCCCGTTGCGTCCGACCATCACCGGCGCCGAGGACGGGTTGTCGACGGTCATCACCAGCGTTAACGGACCGGGCCAGCCCTTGCGGACGAACCGCGCCGCCATGCCTCCTAACCCCGGGACGAACTGCGGTGCGTCCTCGCGCGAGGCGATGTGGACGGTGAAGGCCTTGTTCGGCTCGCGCGACTTAACCGCGCGCAACCTCCCCATCGCCCCGGCATGATCCGCGCGGGCGCCCAGGCCATAGACCGTTTCCGTCGGAAACGCCACCAGCCCGCCGCGCTCTAACACTTCACTGGCTTCGCGGATCGCGTCGGCATACGTGCCCTGCGGGTCGGACTTGACGACCGCCGTAGCCATAGCGCGTCCCCTGGAACCTCAGCTTACCCGAAGCCGCTCCGCCGTCAACGAGAAGCGCCGCCCCGCGTGCCGAGTGCGGCGAAGTTGTGTATAAGGGTCAGGGCTTCAGCCCGCGTGAACGTACGATCCCTGGGACATTGGACGGACCCTTTTCCGCGAAGGACCTGACTCATCAACGTGCCCCCTAACACCGACCCCCAACCCCCGCCCCCCCGACGCCGCACCATTCTCATCCTTGCCCTGGTCCTCGCCGCGGCGGTCATGGGGCTTCCCACGCTTCGTGGCGGTTTCGTCGGCGGGGACGATCACCGCCTGGTCCTCAACCACGTCTTCGTCAACCATCCCTCCCTCGCCCACGCCTTGCGACTTTTTACGATCGTCCATCGCGACCTCTACCAGCCGTTGCCGCTGCTGACCTTTTCCGGCGAGTTCGCCGTCGCCAACGTTTTGCGCCTGTTCGACTCAGGCGTGGAGGGCGGGGCGTGGCTTTTTCATCTGACGAATGTCCTCCTCCACGCCTTCAACACCGTTCTCGTCTGGATCACCGTCGGGATGTTGCAAAGGCGACTTGGAGTTCAGCGTCTTGCCGTCGCCACCGTGGCGGCGTTGCTCTTCGCGGTTCACCCCTTTCAGGTCGAGGTCGTCGCCTGGGTCAACGGTCGCATGATGCTCCTGTCCACCCTGTTCGCGCTGGCCTCGCTTCTGGCGTTCGCCCGTTGGCTCGACGCACGGCGGCCCTCCTACGCGGTGCTGACCATCCTGTTCGTTCTCCTCTCGTCCCTGAGCAAAGTACGCGTCGGCCTGCCGCTTCTCCTGGGCTTCGTTGCGCTAATCCACGGCCAGAGGCTCCGCACACGTTTCTGGTCAGTTTGGATTCTTTGCGCGCTCGTAACCGGTTGGTTCGTTCGGGTCAACATCGACGCCACCGCCGGCGCAGATCTTTTCGCGGAAGGCGCGGAGCATTTGCGAGGTCCGGTTTTGGTACGCGTGCTGCTGGCGTTGGCGTTCTATTTTCAACACCTCGTTTGGCCGGTCGGACTGACCAGCTACTATCCCACTCCGCCCGAGGTCCATTGGTCGGACGCGACCACCGGCGTCGCCGCGATGACCGTCGCCTTGAGCTTGGCGATCCTCGCTTCTTTCTGCCGAATCTCCCGGCCATGCCGCTGGAGCGTGCTATGGTTCTTCATCGCCATCGCCGACACGCTTCCCTTTGTTCCCGCCCGCAACGTACTCGCCGCCGATCGGTACATGTATCTTCCGATCATCGGGTTATTCTGGTGCCTGGCGACCGTCGGATACGACGCCTATTCGCGCTGGACCTCGCGATCGTCCTCGATGCCGCCACGCTGGATCGTCGCCTCAGCCGCCGCGATTCTCCTTCCCGCGATGATCGGCCAAAGTTGGTTCACCGCGAAGTGGTACAACACCGCCCTGCTCAAGACCCAGCGCGTCGCCGAGTGCTTCCCCGACGAGCCGCGGGTCTGGGAAAAGGTCGGCTGGTCACACTATCAGGCCGGTCGCTACGTCGAGGCCCTCGACTGCGCGCAGAAGGAGTTGCGCTTCGACACTCCCCGTGTCCAGAGCGGCGCCTATCAACTCATGGGGGCCTGTCAGCTCAAATTGGGGCATGGCGACGAGGCCCTGCGGCTCATCCGGCGGGCCATGGAGGTCGATCCCAACGACGACCTGGCCTTGTACCGCCTCGCCGCGGCCTATGACGACCTGGGTCGATTCGACGACGCCCTTCCCTACTACGAAGCCGCCGCCAAGGCTGCCCCCATGAACAACCCAACTCTTCATCGCCTCGCGGCCGTGTACCGTCGCATGGGCCGAGACGCCGACGCCCGCGCCGCCTATGAACAGGAACTCGCCAACAACCCCTACGAAATCCCCGCCGTCCTCGCCCTCGTCGAACTCGACAACCAAACCGCCACCCGCGACGCCTACCTGCACGCGGAACGGTTGCTGGTGGACCTTCTCCGCGACGTTCCCGACAACGCCCCCGCCCGGATCAACCTGGGCGTGGTCCGCTACGCACTGGGCAAGGTTGATGAGGCCATCGACGCCTACGCCGAAGTGCTTTCGCGGGACCCCAAAGAGGCCACAGCGGCCATCAACCTGGCCCAACTCGCCCTCGCCGGCGATGCGACACAAGCCCGCCGGATCGCGCCGGCGTTATCGGCCGCGGCTGACACGGTACCCCTGGCGACCGCCGCCCTAGCCTATGCCGCTCTCGCCGAGGGTCGATATGAGGAGGCCGGTTTACGCATCCAATCTCTATCCCTTCGCAGCTCAGGGCAAGCTTCCCGCGATCAGGACGCCGCGCAGGCGCGCCAGCTCTTTCTCGCCGCCCTCGAACGGTACGACCAACAACATCCTGACGTCCCGTGGACGATCGCCCTCGCCGCCGACGTGTTAATCGCCGACGGCCAACTCGACGCGGCCCGGGCCTTTACCGACCTGTTCGAGGCCCGTTGCGACAACCCTGCGTGCCGCGACCGCGTCCGATCACTACGCCAACGGCTTTCGTCCAGCCGCCCCTTCGCCCCGGAACCCTCGTCCGGCGGGCCATAACTCGCGCACATACGTTCCACCCCCAAAGTCCGGGAAAACGCCGCGAGCAGACGAAGGCCTTGCCGTGCGGCAGGCCGCAACGCGTCCGATTTGCCAGACGGCTTTCGTATATCGTAGGTTCAGGTTGTGCATCTACTCGCCGGTCCCGCATGGGGCCGCACTGAGGCGGGGTCAAGAAGCAGAGCGTCGGTTCTCCAGCGAGGGAATCCCAAGCTCGATGCACGTCGCTCGCACAGCGAGGAGGGGGTTCTCTATGTCAGGTCTACGTTTGCGCAAAATGCGCCCGTCCGTCGGTTCTGCGGCCTTGGGCTTGACCGCCGGGGCCCTGTTCTTTGCGTTTTCCGCCGGTTCGCCCGCTCCCGCGGCGGAGGGCGGCCCTGGGCCGTTCGCGGAGCCCGTGATCCGCGTCGAGGAGGATTGGAAGCTCGACCTCAACCAGCCGGACGGTAGCGTGGATTCGCCTCAGTTCCACACCATCATGTCGCCGTATACCGACGTAGATTCGTTCTACGCCCAGGTCCTCTGGAACTACCGCGAGACGCCGGACTTCACGGCGGGCGGTGTGCAGCTCCAAAGCTATGCGGGCGAGAGCTTGATCCGTCGCCGCAGCATGGAGTTCGGCCAACTAAGCACTTCGGCGGAGACGATCACCTGGACCCAGAGCCTGACGACTGACGGCGTGGCCCTCTCCTTCGAGGTCACCAACGGTCAGTCGACCACCTGGGGCACGTTCGGCACGAATATGAGGATTTCCTCGGACGCCAATCTGCCCGATCTGAGCGGGTACAGCCCGGATGTCTCCGCCCAGGAGTCGTGCGTCACTTACGGTGGGAACCGCGTGGACCTTCTGGTCATCACCGAGGTGCGCTACTACGGCGTGAGCGGGCTACTCGGCGTCGATAACACGCCGCGGGTCGTCTTTCAGTTGGACCAAGAATAGAAAGCGCAGCAGGCGCCGTACACCGTCGGAGCGAACGCTCGCCCCGACGGTGTGCCGTTGACGATAGAAAGAGAGAAAGTCCGATGTTCACACTCCGAATCCGAAACAAGGGTCCCCAGCGGCGGGCGGTTTCCTTTGTGATGGTCGGGGTCAGTCTGGTCATGCTCCTGGGGATGGCCTCCTTGACCGTCGACGTGGGGATGTTGTACCGCGCTCGCGCCGAGGCCCAGGCCTCCGCCGACGCCGCCGCGATGGCCGGGGCCTGGAAGCTCCTCGACAACGACAAGCTCAAGGGCACGCCCAACATGACCGCGGAGATCGCCGACGCGCGGACCGTCGCCGCCCAGATCGCCGCACTCAACGTGATCGTCAACCAAAGCCCCTCGTTGGACGCCAACACCTCCAACGACGCCAACGGCGACATCATCGTGGGCTACCTGAGCGATCCGGACCACAACACCGGCGAGTCGCTCTCGACGGCCAATGCCAGCCAATTCAACACCGTCCGCGTACACGTGCGGCGTGACGCGTCGCACGCCAGCCCCATCGACCTGTACTTCGCGGGCGTCTTCGGGCGGCTCACGGCCAACATCAGCGCCGAAGCCTACGCCACCTTCAAGGACGGCGTCGTCGGGTGGAAGGTCACGGACAACACGGGAAACGCCGGTCTCCTGCCCCTGGCCCTCAAGGTTGACGCCTGGAACAATCTCCTCGCCGGCACGTTCACCACGGGCGACAATTACTCCTACGACCCGGCCACGGGGACGGTCAGCGCCGGGAACGACGGGATCAATGAACTCAACCTGTACCCGGGCGGTGGGGCGACGCAGTTGCCGCCCGGTAATTTCGGCACCGTGGATATCGGCGATCCCGGCAACAGTACCGCCGACCTCGCCCGCCAAATCCGCTACGGAGTCAGTGCGGATGATCTCGCCTATTACGGCGGCGAGTTGAAACTCGGCGCGGACGGGACGCTGCAACTTACCGGCGACACGGGCTTGAGCGCCGCGTTGAAGGATGACCTCACGTCGATCATCGGCCAACCTCGATCGATCCCGCTTTTCAGCACCGTCGCCGGCCCGGGCAACAACTCCATTTTCACCATCGTCGGGTTCGCGTGCATCCGCATTCTGGACGTCAACCTCACCGGCTCGATGAGCTCCAAGAAGGTGATCGTCCAGCCCGCCTTCTGCTGCGATGACGCCGTCCTCACGGGCCCCGGTTCCGGGTCCAGTTACTTCGTCTACCAACCCGTCCATCTGGTCCGCTGACGGGTCAGGAAGTCCGATTCCGCATCAACACAGAACCCGGTCGGCTCGTCCCTCGAACCGACCGGGTTCTTTTACTGATCGCGGATTCCGCGCGGACGTCAGCCTTTCAGCCGCCGTCGCGTCATCGCCGTTAGCGTAAGTCCGGCGAGCGACGCCAGCAGGCCCGGCAGCATTCCCACGCCGCACATGGCCGTCGGTTTCGGGCGTTGCCCCGAACTGTCCGGCGGCTCCTGCGGTTCTGGACGCGGCGGCGGAGGTTCCGGAGGCGGCGGCGCCGACGATTCGGTGACCAGAATGCTCTGCGGCTCGCTGCGCCCCTCGGCCCCCGCGCCGTCTTTCACCACCAGTTCCACGGTGTAGTCGCCGGGAGTCTCGAAGACCCGCGTCACCACCGATCCCGTCATCGTATCCATCAACTCCCCGTTCTGTCGGAACTCCCAGATAAACGACGTGATGGCGTCCCCGTCCGGGTCGTAGGAGATCCGTCCGTCGAAAGTCAGCGTCAGCGGCGCCGTGCCCGCGCGAGGCCCGGTGGCGATCATCGGCACCGGACTGCGGTTCTCGCCTTGCAAGAGTACGCGCACCGTCTGAGTGGCATCCGTGGAGGCGTTGGCCGCATCACGCACGGTCAGCCGCACCAGATAACTCCCCGGCGACGCATAGGTATGCGTCGTCCGCGGATTCGTGGTGAACTGCGTCTGATTCCCGTCGCCAAATACCCAACGATAGCGAAGCGCGTCGCCATCCGGGTCGGAGGAGCTACGCGCGTCGAAGTTGACCACCTCGCCCACGAACGCTTCCGGCGGCGAGATGACGAAGATGGCGCTCGGCGGATGGTTCGTTGACGGTGGGGGCGGTTCCCCGCCCTCCTTTGTCACCACTACGCTCTTCTGCGTCCGGCCCGTGTGCGGCGGTGAATCGCCGTCCGCGACCGTCAACGTGATCGTGTACGTTCCCGCGGCCGAATACGCGTGACTCTGCACCACACCCGTTGCGAACGGCGTCGCATCACCCCAGTCCCATGTGTAGGCGCTGATCCGACCCCCGGTCGGATTGTCGAACGACCGGCTGGCATCCACGGTGAACGACTGGTCCACTGCCAGGGTCGGCGTCGTCGTCTCGCACTCGGTGCCCACCTGGAAGCAGAAGATGGCGCGCGGATCGGAGTCGCCGGACGCAGCCGTTGTCACCGTCACGTTCACGCCCGGCCAAATCGTCTCTCCCCCCTTGCGGGTCCCGTCCGCTTTCAGGTCGTACACGGTGGCCTTGACCGCAAAGGTCTTGCTCGTCGTGTTCGCCGGCAAGGTGAACGTGTGCGGAACGCCGCCGTCGGTCGCCGGGGGCTTACCCGTCTTGGCCGGGTACTTCTCGTTCGGCGTCCCGTCGCCCCATTGCCACTCCACCTCCAGCGGATCGGTCTCCGGGTCCGTCGAGTTCTTCGCATTGAACGTCACCGTCAACGGGCTTGAGCCTTGCAGAGCCGTAGTCGAGACATTCGCCACCGGATTGGTGTTGCCCACCCGGACGACCGTCGAATCGGTATCCGACTTCCCGCCGCCATCGGTCACCTTCAACGTCGCCGTGAACGTGCATGGGTTCGTCGTCGTGCAGAGAGTTCCGTCGGCGCGCCGTGCGTAGGTGTGCACCGGCTCGCGCAGGATGCCCGGCGTGCCCTGGTCATTCGCCGTCACGCCGTCCCCGTAATCCCACTGATAGATCAACTGATCGGCAGCCGTCTCCGCGTCGCTGGATTGGGTGGCGCTGAAACGGACATCCAACGGCCCCTGACCGCTGGTCGGGGTCGCCTTGATGACCGCCTTCGGCGAGTTGTTCGTCACCGAGATGTCGACCGAGGCCTCGCCGAACCGACTGTTCGCCGGGTTCGTCGCCCGCAGCGTGGCCGTGAATGTCCGGGCCGTCACGTACGTATGCGACGTTTGCGCACCCGTCGCCGTGGCGCCGCCCCCGAAGTCCCACCGGAACTGAAGCGGCTGACCGTTGGGATCGATCGATCGCCGTGCGTCGAAGTTCACGGTCAACGGCGGCGGCCCGGAGAGCGGCGAGGCGTCGATGATCGCCGTCGGGTCCTCGCGGATTTGCCCATTGCGGATGGTCACGCCCGCACTGGGGGCCGTGATGCCCGTCGTGGTGAACGTGAACGTGTCGCCGACGGCCCCCTTCGGCGACGCACCCGCGCCCGCCTTGATGGTGAACGCCACGGCGCCCGCGAGCGACGTGTACGCCGTCCCCGTCGTGGCGCACAAATTCGGATTGGCCGTGCAGGTGGCGGCGCCAGGCTCTCCCGGCGCGAGCGGTTGGGTCAGCGAGCTGCCCACCACCCATTTCCCCGCCGTGGCATCGACGCAGCGAACCGTCCACGTTTCCGACCGCGCCGCGCCCGAGTGAGTCACGACCCCGTTGGCGATCGTCGAGGTATCGACGGTGACGTCGGCATTGGTCAGCGACGCCGTTCCCAGGTTGTTGCGTCCGGCCCGTACGGTGGTGACTTGCCGCTCGCGGCCGTCGGCGCCCTGGTCAGGAATCAAATCCGCGAACAGGAAGTAGCGACCGTCCGGAACGCCGAGAATGTTCCAATCCACGCTGAGGTCGTTCGTACCCGGCGTCGTCTTGCGTACCAACTTGATGAGCGTTCCGGTCGCGGGACTCGGGGTGCTGGTGTCCTGTGTGGTGTAGAAGAACCGGATCCAGGTTCCGCCGTAGACATCGGTCGCCTCGGTGCGAATTTTGTAGATCACCGACCCCGGCGGCGTTCCGACGCTGACCCCGCCGGGCGGGTCGATGAACTTCAGGCTGGGGATGCTCGTCGGCGTCCAGTTGAACGTCACCACTGCCGACCCGCTGTCGTCGGGCGCCAAGTCGACCACTTCCAGTCCCGTGCAGGCGTTGTCCGTATACCACTCGCTTGCCGGATTGGTGTCGCACGCGAAGTGTGTGTTGTTGCTGCTGCCGGGCCAAGGGTCGCCGGCATCCCCCCGATTTACGCACGCCGAAAGGTCTTCCCTACCGTCCGCTTGCACGATCAGATACTGCGGACGGTCCCCCGAGCGCTGTTGCTGCGGGAGCGCGTCGGGATTGGACCCCACGTCTGTGTGCAGGACCAACATGCCTGCACCGGGCATGAGCCGGTCAAACCCGCTGCCCGCTTCCCAGAAGTAGAACCGCTCTCCCAGTCGATTCTCGTTTTCGATGAAGAAGTAGCTGTCGTCGCGGACGAACTCCGCGGCGGGCAGGGTGATCGCCTTATCGACCCCGGGGGTGAGCACCGTAGCCAGGTCGACGGGCTCCACCCAGTTCGTGCAACGCCTCTCTTTCAGAATCGGCGCGGGGTGCACCAGACCGCCGTCGGCCATGATGTCCCATCGCCCGATGGGGCAATTCTCGATCGGCCCGGGCTGATCGTAGATATCGTAATCATACAAGTCGGGGAAGTACTCCCACGTATGAAGGTACTCGTGGGCGGAGTACGCCGTCTGGGTCGCACTGGCTGGAATGCCCCCCTCCCCGTTCGTGCCAATGGCAAAAACGAGGTCGTGGAACTGTAGGTTCCAGTTCAGTTGCCGCGTACCGGTCGTCGGGAACTGTGCGTAGAGGAAGTTAGGATCGCCCAGCCCATCCTCGTTGTGAATCGGATAAAGCTCCGGGTCGAAGAAGTTCGTCGCGCCCAAGAAGTCGAATCGAACGGTGGAGCCGGCGGGCAACAAGACGATCCCGGAAACGATTCCGGCGACGTTGACCGATCCGGCATCCTGAAACGGAACCGGGACGGTGGCGGCGATGGGTCCCGTGCCGCACGTCACCGCGTCCATCGACACCGCGTCCACGAAGTCGTCGAAGTCGATCACATCATCGAGTACTTGGATGCAGTCTTCGACCAGTCGGCGACGGTTCCACGGATACACCGACCCACAACCGCGCGGACGAAAGTGCATCGGGTCGACGAGGTAGTTGCCCGTCTTGAAGATGTCCGCCGCCGCCGCTCCCCGCGCGATCGCGGTCTCGCCGAGGTCGATCAGACCATCGAGGTTATAATCACGGAACCCCAGGTTCGCCCCGGAGGGTCCGGCGAGCCTGTGGGGCCCGTGTTCCGCCTCCCAAGCGGCGCCGTCGTTGTACGGCGACGCGGTGCGCCGGGTCAGAAGCTCGATCAAAAGCTGGTTCCCCGCGTCGCGGCCGAGCTGCCCGTGCAGATGGGTCGCGTAGGGTCCCGAAGCCGGCAGGATGAAGTCCGGCGCGCCGCCGCCCTGATTCGGGTCGTTGGGGCCTCGATCCTCCCCCCAAATGTTGTTGCTGAACGGCGAGGTCACCTCGCCGAGCTGTTGATCCCCCGCCCGGTGGTACTTCGACGACGGCAGGTCGTCGTACTCCACTTCGCCGTCGTAGAGGATCAACGGCTGACCGACTCCGTTCCTTTCCTCGGGAATAATTCGCGCCGTCGCCGAGCAGTTCGCCTCGAAATCGCCGCATGGCGCCGTTGCGAACGTCACCGCGAAACCGCCGGCGGCGCAATCCGGCCACCCCGTCCCGCGCCCATCGAGCCCGCCGCGGTTGGCGACAAACTCCATTCGAACCGCAGGCCCTTCGCTCGTGATCGCAACGACCCTCGGCGTTCGCGTTTGCCAAGGCGGCGGGTCGGCGCCGTTGTATCGGTCTCTCCACGCCTGTCTGTACCAAGCAGGCTCGGGGGTCACCGAGACCAACCAGTTCGCCGAATTGGGATCCGCCCAGATCTTCCTCGTCGCCACGTCCGTCCACGCGTCCGGCGGATCGTATTGTGCGTGCTCGCCCGCGGGACATGCGCCCGAAAGAGTGCCGATCGTGCGATACGGTTGCCCGTCGGCACAAAGACGCTGCCGTCCGTCGGTGATTTTGGTGTCCGGATCGTGGAGTCCCCCAATTGCGCGGACCGTCCCCCGCGCGACGACGTTGTCGGCGCTCTGCCCTGGGAAATTGAATCGGATCGTCGACTCCGACTGCTGGTCCGTGCAGTAGTCCGCGTCGTTCCGGCTTTCCTCCGCGGCGGGCTTTAGCCTCGCGATGAAGTTCTCGAACGGCTCAACGACGTCCAGTGTGCCGTCCCCATTGGCGTCGTCCCACTCGCATCGCGCGGCGGGGGTCCGCACCTCGCTCCCCGTCCGCGGCGAGCACACCGGCTTGCCGAAGCACGGATCGTCCGGAGCGGTCGCCAACGTGGCCACACACGTTACGGCGGGCAGCAGGCTCGCCGGCAGGTACTGACAGTCGTCAGGGATCCCGTCGCCCGAACCCTCTGCGCACCTCGCTCCCTGGACCACGTAGGGACGCGTATCCTCGCTTGTGCGACTGACGATATCGATGGCGTCGTCGATAAGATTGCCGTTGCAGTCGGTAATGGTCGTGTTATTCGGTCCGTTCCATTGTGTGGCTGGGCACGCCTTCGTACCGGTCCCGTCTTTCTTCAGCCCCTCGCAACCGGGTCTGCCGGGGCCATTGGGACAGCAGTCCGGGTAGCGGTCGTTGTCCGAGTCTTTGAGGTAATCGCAGTTGGCGTCATTGTCGGGAGTGTTGTTGAAGTTCAGGTCTATCCACGGACCGAGAAGGTCGGGTTTTCCGTCGTTGTTCCAGTCCATGCTGTTGCGGGCTTCATCGTACCCATCCCACTTCCCGTCGCCGTCCATGTCCACGAACCGCTCGCCCGGCGTCCACACCGCTCGTCCCTGCGACGTGGTGAGCCCGGCGCCACGGGCGTAAAGCGGGTTGTCCTCGACTCGCCGCGGCCCGTCGTTGCCTCCCAGCGGGTCCCCGTTGGTATCGACGATCACTGCCGCCTTGTGGTTGTCGAACTGCTCACCCCGACCGTACGTGTAGTTTGGACCCTGGGTGAGGCTGACGTAGCTCATGTCAGTCAGCGGGGCGACCGGCCATGGCAGTTGAACCCAGTCCGTCACACGCCCCGAGATAGTCACGTCCCCGTAGCTGATCTCCTTCCAATACTCCGCGAACGAAAGGACCGCCGGGTTCGTGGTGTCGAAGTAGGCGGTGGTAAAGGTCTGCGGGTTGGGAAGCCCCCCCGGCGGCTCGGGAGCGCCGAACGTCTTCGGCGGGTTGGCGAGAATCACCAGGAACTGACGCTGCCCGGCCCGAGCCTCCGGCGATGGCAGCAGCCCAAGGACGCTCGCCGCTGCGAGCAACCCCACCGGTACCGCCCGGACGACCCGAGCCCTCTTCTTCTCATGCGATTTCATCTGTCGCGCACTCCCGTCCAATCACCGCCCGGCGCCTCTTCGCGCCGAATCCCCGAGTCCCCCAACCAAGCCCAACGTCCGCCACGAAGCACTTGCACGAAGGTGGGTCCGTTTCCGTGGTCCGCCGACACTCTGACTCGCGCAACTTGCAAGGGATGACACACCCTCGGCGAGGGGACAAGGCCGGCAAGCGCCCCCCGGATGACCGAGCACCCGCAATTCGCGCGCTAGACCCGTGTGAAACCTCCTCCGTCGTGCGCGGACGCCGGGTGGTTCACACCTCATCCCGACGAATCATCGTATCGCTTGGGCCAAGTGTCTGTCAACCAAATGCCGCTCGCCACGCGGCAAAACGCGGGCAAGCCCGGCATTATCGGCAGTCGAACGGTTCGCGCGCCGCCGTCGTTCATCCCGGCACCAAGTCCGCGTCAACGCTTAAGGGCGTTGACGCCGCTGGGTGCGCCGGTTCCGTACCGCCCTCCGCCGTCCGCTTACGGAATGCTGGACCCGTAAATGAGGTAGGCTTCCCCGCCGTTCTGCACGCCCACGCCGGTGTTCGGATCGCGCCGGGGGTCGGCGAGGATCGCCCCAATGAGGATGTCGGCCCGCTTGTCGCCGTCGACGTCGCCCGCGCCGGCGAGCCCGTCCGACCGACCGCGCCCCTGCTTGCCGGCGATGCCGCCGAGGGCCGTGTCGCCTGCGTCCCCGCCCCCGATCCGGTCCCCCGCCCGCCGACCGGCGATGATCAGACCGTGGAGCTGCGACTTGCCGAGTTGGTTGATGTTGATGGTGAAGTTCGTGCTGCCGCAGGCCTTCCCCGTGGGGCAGTCCGCCGACGTGCTGCACGCCGTGTCACCGTCCTGACACGTCTTGAGCTGGTCCAGACGGTTGCTGCCGAAGATGACGTACACTAACCCGGCCTCGGTGAGATTCTTATCGCCGGGAACGACGTCCTGCACCCCGTCGAAGTCCAGGTCCAGCCCCGGCGCGGTCATCTCGTCCGTCGCGTCGTTGGGCTTGGAATCGAAGCGCGGCGTGGCGTTCGGGGCCGCGACCAGCAGGTCGTCGAGACCGTCGCCGTCGATGTCCCCCACGTTGGCGATGTTGAATCCGAATTGACCGTTGGTGTCCAAGGCGTTGCCGCGAATCCGCGCCGCCACCGGCGCGCCGGTGATGGTGCGCGTGGTAGTCAGAAGGTTGTCGATCGTGATCCCATTGGCCGGGCTGACAACCCCCGTCCCTCCGAAGAGGATAATCACTTCGCCCGCTCCGCCCGCCGCCGTCGGACCGCCGATCACGAGGTCGGGTATCTTGTCGCCGTTGAAATCGAACCCGCCGGCGAGGCTCGAACCGAATCCGTCCAGAGATGTGGCAACCACCAAGAACCCGTTCAGCCGCTCAGGGTCCGCGGGGTCCAAGGCCAGCTTCTCGAGCACATAGTCGCCTTCGACTCCGGCCGTCCGGCGATAAGCGACATAGACGCGTCCCTGCCCGCCGTTGGCGTTCGCCGCCCCGATGGCGAAGTCATTTAGCCCATCGTGGTTGAAATCCTTGATCCCCACGATGCGCGAAATCTTGTCGCCCGCGAACCCCGCGATGCGAATCGCGTCCACGTTCGAGATCGTCGCGAGGGAACGGAGCGGTCCGGTGCCGCCGTCCGGGTCCGGGCTCCCACAGTGACTCGCTTCGCCAACGACATATTGGTGGGGCTTGGGTGGGATTCGACCGAACTCGTCATCGGTCCAGAGACTCCGAAGGCCAAAGATATAGGCGACGCCGGAATCGGGATTGATCTTTCCTGTGCCGCCCGATTCTAAACCGTCGATCTCCCCACCGCCCTCGGGCCCGCCCTCGGGACCAAGGAGGATGCCCCGCGCCGTCCGCGCCGGGGAACTCACAATGATTTCGCCCGCGCCGGTACCCAGGGTATTGCTCAGGGCAAGCGAGGTCCCGAACTGGTCGCCCAGACCTACGCCAATGATCCTCGCCCCGAACGGCTCCAGAGGCGGGTTTCGGACCTGTTGCGTGCCCACCGTAACCATCGTCGTGTAGAACCCCGAATGCCGTGTGAACGACGATGGTAGTCCGTCGGGATCCGGCGCGTTCGCATGCAGGCCGGGGGAGAATGGCTCACACGACGAGGTAAAGGGCGCGCAGTACACGTTAGCCCGGAGCGTGAGGCAGGGGTTGTTCAAAAAGGGGTCTACCGACGCGCAAAACTTAGTCCCTCGGTAAATGTCGAAGCTGTACACATAGGTGTAGAAATAGTCACGGGCGAGGGCCGAGACGAAACCGAAGTCAATGTAGGTAGAGGCGTCAGGCTTTCCGCCTGAAGTGGGCGCGAGGCATGTACCCGTGCACGGCGGATTGGCGGTGGTGTCGGATATGACGTTCTGATGGAAGAGCGCGTCGTTCGTTCCCGGCTCCGGATCGACGCAGGTGTTGAAGAAATCCTGCCCCACCATGTCCAAGTTGACGGACGCGGATCCCGCCGACGGGTCTTGCAAGAGACTGTTCGTACTGCTCAGGATGACGATCCCGCCCCGAAGGAACTGCTTCTCCCGCTCCAACGTCGCTAGGGACAGCGGATCGACGACCCCGTTTTGCTCCGGACTGATGTTGTGTCCGCGGGAATTGGTGTTCGGAAAACCAAATACCAACTCGCGCTTGTCATCCCCATCGACGTCGGGAATGCTTCCGACCGAACTCATCCCGTCCGTTTCATTGTTGCCCTCCGGCGTGCGGATGCCGGCCAGCGTTAACCCGCGGAGTTGCGTCGTCCCCACGGAATTCAGGTTGTATTCTCCGCCCAGCTTCTTCGTACCCGTCTGACCGTAAATCAGATAGGCCTCCCCCGGTCCGACGCCGGTGGGGTTAGTGAAGAACGGTTTGCCGTATCTCGCCCCGATGAGGAACTCGCCGAGACCGTCGCCGTCGAAGTCCGCGACGGCGTTGAACGACGTTCCCGCGTTGTCCTCGAAATTGACCCCGCCGAAGATCGCTCCCTCCACGCCCGACGTGGAGTCGGCCAGCGACCCCAGCCACAACACCGGCGGCAGCGACGTGACCCGGACGTGCTGCGGAGCGGCGTCTTGCACCACCGTGCCGTCCTTGAGGGTCAGACGCACCGTGATCTCGAACAGACCGGGGGTCCCGCTGCCGAACGCCGCCGTCTTCGTCGTGATGACCCCGTCGTTCACCACGGGCAGCTCCGCTCCGAAGGGATTCCCCGAGGCATCCACCGTCTGGGCGAAAACATCGACCGTTCCCGAACCCGCCGGCGCGTTGGTCGTCCATTTCACGTCCACCGTCTTCCCCGGGGCCACCGGCAACGAGGTCGCCGGAGCCGTGACATCCAGTGTCACCGTGCGCACGACCGAGAGCTTGCCCGCCGCGTACACCGTCACCGAGGGGTTGATTCTGTCATTGATCGAGGCCCCGATGTGGTAGATTCCTTCGGCCACGCCCGTCGGGAAGGGAATGCTCGTGGTCGAGACCGGAAGTTCGGGCGCAATGCTTGTGAACCCGTTGGCCACGGTGTCGTCCAGATCGTAGAACACCTCGATCGTCCCCGTCGCCCCCGCTTCGTGGACCGCCCCGTTGAAGCGGATGGTGAACGGGTCGTCGAGATACAGCGCCACGTCCGTCGCACCGGGGGCGGTGATGGCGATCGTGGGCGGGTTGGCCGCGCCGGGCTCGGCCACACGGATGATCGGCGTCGAGACCGTGTCGTTCGGAACCGTGACGATCCGCTCGGATTCACCGGTCGCCACCGTGATCGCCACCGACGAGCCGCTGTCCGTCGCGGAGATGCCGAGTTGATAGTCGCCGGGAGCCAGAGAGGTTGTTGGGAGCGTGAACGTTCCGACGTTTCCCAAGCCGGTCGCCAGGCCGGTGCCCAGTTGGTCGGCGGGGTTGTCGCGGGAATCCGTCTCGCTCAGATAAAACAGCCGCCACTGCGCGTTTCCCTCGGGATCACGAACGTCGAAGGAAATGAACACGTCGGCGCCCTGGGCCACCTGCGTCAACGCTTGGGTCGGTTGAATAAAGAGAGGATCGGGCGAGCCTTGGACCTGGATGACGGCCTGGCTTTCGACGTCCTCCTCCGTCCCGTTCAGGGTGTAGAGGATGCCCACGCGATAGAAGCCCACGCCGGCCTCCTGAGGATCGAAGCTGAAAACCTGCTTGACTCCCGCGGGGAGGTCCGTCGCCGTGATAAACCGATCGCCGATCGGGGCGCTGTTGACGCTGGAGTCCGCGACGGGCACGCGGAACCCGCGGATGTTGGTGGCCGAGGCCTCGACGCTATAGAGCACCGACACCGGCGCATCGAGGGCCGACAAACCGAAGCTGGTCGACGGGCTGACGATCTCCGCCGTCCCGCCGTTAGTATTGTCGTTGGTATTGCCGTTCCCGTTCCCGTTCCCATTGCCGTTGCCATTGTCCGACGGGGGGAAAGAGTTCGGACAGCCGCCGCCCAAGGCGACCAATGTTACGCCGAGGATCGTCGCGGTATGCCGCGACCACCGAGCCACCCATCCGCCGTGAAGCCGAAAATCTCTCACCTGAACACTCCGAACGTCGCAAGGCGTGAACGATCGAACCATCCGCACGTCGATGGTGCGCTTCGGGCTACGTCGATCTCGAAGCCACTCTTGGATTCCGCGAGTGCGGGTGGACGCCCCAAACCGCAAACCCGGAAACGGTCGCGGAGTTATACGGGTACCCTAAGCGACCTGTCAACCGACCCCATCCCATCCGCGAGGCGCGTTTTTCGCCCTCCCTGCCAGCCGAGATGCTTGAGCTGGGTGCCCCACCGCTTGCGGTGGGGGACTGATGTTTAGCTCCGTGATCGTCCCATGCTTGTCCTGAGTCCCGAAGGAAGTGCCCGGAGGACGGTCGCTCTACTCTGCCGCGTCACTCCCCCAGCCCAAGGCTTGCTGTTACCCACATTTCTTGGTGGTGTTTGGGTAGCTGTTGAGGAGCTAAACTGCGTTATCAGCGTCGCGGGCATGGATGTCTCGCGATTTCAGAGCGGCAGGGAGGTTTGAGTGTGTCATGGAGGACGGCGGATTAGGGCTGGCGAGCCGGCAGAGGTGGGCTCAACGGCAGTTCGGTTCAACAGAGTTGGGGGATGTTCGAAGGACCAAGCGGTTGATGACCGTGGCGACACAGATGGCGGGCAACAGCAGCGGAAGCATTCCGCAACAGACCGGGGCCGTGGCGGACATGAAAGCAGCATACCGCCTGTTCTCGGCCGAGGACGTGACTCACCAAGCGGTCTGTGCGCCGCATTTTGCGCAGACCCGCGAACAGGCCGGACAGTCGCCGCGGGTTTTTCTGTTGCAGGACACGGCGGAGTTGAACTACACGCTCCACGTGCACTGCGCGGGTCTGGGTCCGATCGGGCACGGGGGGAAGATGCGCGGGCTGCACCAGCAGAACGTGCTGGCGGTGAATCCCGCGACGCGCCGGCCGATGGGGCTGATGTACCAGAAGCATCATCGGCGCAGCGCCCGCCCCCCGGGGCACAAGGAGAACCGCGCCGCGCGGCGGAGAGTGCCGTTGGAGGAGCGGGAGTCATACTGGTGGGTGGAGGCGATCCACGACATCGGAAGCCCGCCGTCGGGAGTGCGTTGGGTGCATGTGGGGGATCGCGGCGAGGACATCTTTGGCGTATACGACGAAGTCCGACGGCAGGGTGCGGACTGGCTGATTCGCATGGCCGGGAATCGGCGTGTGCAGACGCCGGAGGGCATGGATTCGCTGTTTTTCTATGCCCGGCGCTTGCCTTGCGCTGCGCGTCGCACAATCTCCGTGCGGCGCAAGGGGGTCAACAAGCTCGCGGAGGTGGAACTGAGTGTGGCGGCGGGCCCGGTGAAGTTACAACCCTCCCGCAGCGAGCCGGAGTACAAAGGTCGTGCCCCGGTCGCGTGCCAGGTGGTGCGGGTATGGGAGGAGCATCCGCCCGCAGGGACGGAGCCGCTGGAATGGTTGCTGTGCACGTCCCTGCGGTGTGCAACCGCGGAAGAGTTGCTATTTGTAGCGGAGGGCTATTCGTTTCGCTGGATGATCGAAGAGTTTCACAAATGCGAAAAGACCGGCTGCCAGGTGGAGATGCGTCGGCTGGAGCATGTGGACCGTTTGGAGCCGCTGATTGGCCTTCTCAGCGTGCTGGCCGTGTGGCTGCTGCAACTAAAGTTCGTAGCCCGCGACCAGCCGGAGCGACCGGCGAATACGATGTTCGATGACCTGTCGGTCGCGGTGATGGCTCAGTACCTGAAACGCTCCCCCAGGAACCTGACGCTCGGAGACTTCTGGCGCGGCGTAGGCCGTTTGGGCGGACATCCCGGGCGCAAAAACGACGGGCCGATTGGCTGGCTCCGTGCGTGGCGCGGTTGGCAGTGCTTTCATC
>JAZDHF010000126.1:0-30699 GCA_043806315.1 Planctomycetota bacterium
TGGGGTTGGTGACGTACCGCTCGTCTACCCAGGGTAGCGCCTTCGGCGCAACCCTGGGCTTCATGCCGGAACCCCTTCGGGGTTGACGCAAACCGGGGCAGCGGCGATCCGCCAAATGTCCGCCTAAACTGTCACGGACCCGGCGGCCAAGCCCCTCAGAGCCTCCGCCGTCCCATCGCCTGCCCACACCCGCCGGCGATCATACCAAGGCTGTCAAGCCGCGTTTCACCACAAGTCGTTAGTGGCACGGCGGGCTGCAGTAATACGGGAAGCCCTTAAAGGCGTCGACCACCACGACCACGTCGATGGCGTCGATGATGCCATTCGGCTGAGGCGGCGTAGGACACGCGGCGAGGTTCGCAGCCTCAAAGGAGGCATAGCCTGGCATGTTGAAAAAGCCCTTGTAGGCGTCGACCATGAGCACAACGTCGATTGCATCGACGTCGTTGTCATGGTCCAGGTCACCCCATAGCCAAGTGCTGTCGATCCCGGGCGCGGATCGGTAGGCGCCGCATTCCGCCTCAACGTGGTAGACGGTGCTGGGAACGATGTCTGGGTCCTGGACGATGATTGCCCCCCACTCGGAGGGCAACTTGGACACTTTGCTGGCGGGCGGCACCAACCGCCCACTCGCGTCGATATAATCGTCCAAACACGGCCAGTTCGGCGAGGTAACGTGCAGGGCCACCGGCGCCGCGGCGAAGGCGGCTTGGGGTGTTACCCGCAGATAACGACCGCTGATCCCCTCGACGATGGGAGGCACGATCGCCGGGGTCCCCACACAGATGCCCGTCGCGCACTGGTCGTTGCCCGTGCAAACGTCCACGTCGTCGCACGCCGTCCCATCGGCTTCGAGGTTGTCCTGGCAACCGCCCAGGCCGTCGCATGTGTCCGGGTGGTTGCATTCGCTGTCCGACGGATCGCCGCAGGCGTGACCCGCGCCCTCCAGATTCGGAGCGCAGCCCCCGCCGCCGTCGCAGGTGTCCGGATTATCGCACTCCGTATCGCTCGGGTCGCCGCAGGCCAAGCCGGCAGGCTCCGGCGGATGCGTACAGAGGCCGGTTTGGCAAAAGTCCTTCGTGCAGACGTTGGCGGGAACTTCGTCCGAACAGGGGATCCCGTCAGGCTTGAAGTTGACCTCGCAGATGCCGGTGCCGTCACAGGCGTCGGGGCTGTCGCACTCGGTGTCCGCGTGGTTGCCGCAGGCGCTGCCCTCCGCACGAGGCGACCATTGGGTCGTGGACACGTCGGGTATGCACGCTTGGCAATCGTTGGACGGGTTAAGGTCGTAAGCTCCATAGCACACGCCGTCGATCAAGCAGTCGTCGACGGGTCGAATGTTCAAGACGATCGGTCCTTTGTTGTCTTCGAAGCCGGCCACGCGGAGGAGGTACGTCGTACCGGGCATGGTGCCGAAGTTCAGGGCCGATTGCAGCCCGACGCCGCTGTCGTCGTCGCATGCGAGTTCTGTCCCCCCGTTCAGCGGACACTTGTTGTACACGCTCAAGACGGTGTCGTTCGACGGCGCCAGGGCGCTCCCGGTGGTGCTGGCGAAGGTGGTGCCGTTGCACGTGGAGGTGAACTTGAACCAGACGTCGTGATTGGAGTCGGGCTGGCAGGAGGCCTCGCCGTCGTCTGCGCCGGCGCTGCTATTGTTGCTGGTGTTGACGCCGACAATGACGGGGACGGCGTACCCGCATTGGTCGTTGCACTGCACATCCTCCACTCCGCGGCAGACTCCGCCGGTGCACGTATCGAACCCGATGCCCTCCCGACCGGTGCCGGTGCAGGCGTTCCCGTCGTTGCAGAGGCTACCGTCGGGCCGGACTGACCACGAGGTGCCGCTCAGAGTGGGGTTACATTCTTCGCACGTGTTGCCGGGTCGCAGATCGCCGGCGAGATAGCAGACGCCGTCGATCAGGCATTTGCCGGCCTGCAGAATGTGGTCGCATCGACCGGCGCCTTCGTTGCAGGAGTCGGTCGTGCAGGTAAGCAGGTCGGCGCAATCTCGAGGCGTCCCGCCGGTGCAGACGGCGGTGCTGCACCGTTCCCCGACGGTGCAAAACAGGTTGTCGCTGCAGGCAAGGCCGTTGGGCTCGT
The DNA here is from genome assembly GCA_043806315.1 of Planctomycetota bacterium. Taxonomy (GTDB): domain Bacteria; phylum Planctomycetota; class Phycisphaerae; order UBA1845; family UBA1845; genus SBAX01. The sequence goes on from JAZDHF010000126.1 coordinate 2,101, forward strand.
TGTTGGGAAGGCAGATTGCGGATACGAGACCATTGCATGTATCGGGATTGTCGCAGGCGGTGTCGGAATGATCCCCGCACGGCGTGCCCGCGGGACGGATGTTATCCACACAGTGGCCCGCATTGTCGCAGGTGTCGGCCCCGTTGCACTCCGTATTCGTTGAACTGCCGCAGGACGTTCCCGCCGGCTCCAGCCGGGCCAGGCAGTTACCGGCGCCGTCGCACGAGTCCGGCTTGTCGCACTGCGAATTCTGCGCATTGCCGCAGGGCGTGTTGACCGCCGAGCTCGGGTGCGTGACCTGCCCGGTGGCCGTGTTGCACACGTCGTCCGTGCACTGAATGCCGTCGGAGAGCAACGTCAGTGTGCCATTGGCCGGATTGCAGCAGTGCGTCGCGGCGTTGTAGTTGTTGGTGTTCGAGCAGGTGCCGTTCGCATTGCACACGTCCGTCGTGCAGGCGTTGTTGTCGTCGCAATTCGCGTTCGTGGTGCACTGAATGATGATTTTCACCGGGGTCACAATGGTCGGCGTGATCTCGTTGTTGTTACCATCGCCCATCAAGGTGTCGAGCCCTTCCATGAAACCGACGGTGTAGGTCCCCGTGGCGCCGGGCGGCACGTCGAGGATCAAGTCTCCGCCGTACTTGGCGACGCCGGGGTCTAGCTGGGTGCCCAAGTTCCGAATAGCAAAGTAGCGGTAATTGAGCGAACTGATGTCTGCGCCGAAGGCGGCGAGGGCATTCGGGTAGAACACAAAGTTGGGGCGGAAGCGATCAAGAAACCCCGGCTCGCAAAATTGCCCCGATCCGGGCGGAACGTTACAGTAGGACTCGGGTCCGAAGGTGACATAACAATCGTCGTTGTTCAGATCACAAGGCTGCACCGCCGGAGCAATGCAGGCGCCGATGCCGTTGCAGTAACCCGACGAGTCGATCTTCGCTGCGTAGAACTTCAGCCGACTCGGGCCCCAATTCTTCATCTGAATCTCGAGGAAGACGCGCTGCGGCACCCCCGTCAGGCGGATCTCGTTGCCGACGATGGAGTACGTCCCGCTCGCCCGGATCGGCGTCATGACGAACTCCGCACCCTGGACGCCGACCGCCAGCCCTGCGACCCAACAGCAAGCCCACAAACTCGCCCGTGAAATTGTCCTCATCGATCCGTCCTCCACCGAATGTAAATGCCGCGCGCTCCCCCAGGCATCCGCCCGATCCGCCCCCGTTCGTTCCTTCCCCGAGTCGTCAAAACTCAGAGGAAGCGACCGTCTCGGCGACACGCCGCCAACTACGCATTCGAAATCCGTCGACCCTCCCCATGCGGTCGTGGCTTGGCGCACATACCCACGGCCGCCGGGGAATCTCGGGACAATGCTCCTATAACCGATTCCCCAACCGTTGTCCAGTGCAAAAACGGTTTTCAGTATGTTGGCAGCGAGAAGATTTACATTCGAGCAGCGAAAAATATCCACATTCCGGCTGTCAACCCGTACTCCGTTCGGTCAACGACCGTCCGCGAGCGACGGCTCCTTGCGTTCCGACGAGGCGGACGTCACGTTCCGGGGGTGTTGCCGTAGAGGGAGATTTGGAGTCGAGGGCAAAATCGGTAGCCGTGTTGCTTGCAGAGGTCGGCGACCCAACGCCCGCGGGCGACGAACTCCTCGTGAGTGACACCTTGTGGCATCAACAGGATGTTGGCGGGTTCCACGTGGCCGAGCTGGGCGACGATCGAGTCAATTTCCGTCAGGTCCTCGGGCGCATCGACGACGAACTTGAGCTGATAGTCGGGCATGGCCAGAAACCGCCGGATGGTGTCGAGGTTGAGCCGACGGTCTTCATGGGCGTCGGCGTGCCGTCCCTTGGCACGCGTCCACGGCGTCGAAGAGCCGAGCTTGGGACTCACGCTCGCAAGGTCGCAGACGATATCCTTCCAGACGGTCGCGGCGGTTTCGAGGGTGAGGTGGTAGCCGCCCTCCTTCAACCGGCGGGTCAGCTCCTCGACGCCCTCGGCGATCATCGGTTCGCCGCCGGTGAGCACGACGTGCGTGCCGGAAAAGTCGGTGAGGCGGTCAAGGATTTCGTCGATCGCCATCGCTTGGCCGACCGGCGCCCACGAGGTGGACGGGCTGTCGCACCAGGTGCAGCGCAGATTGCACCCCGTCGTGCGAATGAAGACGCTGGGCACGCCGGCGAGCTTGCCCTCGCCCTGGATGCTGTAGAAGATCTCGCTGATCTTCACCTCATTCACCGTGCTGAGCGAAGCGAAGCATCTTCGCCCACGAGACCAGACCCTTCGCTTCGCTCAGGGTGACAAGCGCCTCACTTTCCCGCCGCGGTGACGCGGAAGGTAAACGAGCCGAGCGACGAGTCGGCGCTCAGCCCGGCGGAAAAGGAAATCGTATAGGTTCCGTCCGCGGGGAGCACATGCGCACGAGTGGCGAAGGACGAGCCGTCGAAGTAGAGCGGTTCCGATTCGACAACCTTCGCGCCGTCCGGACCGGTGATCGTCACCAGCACGGGAGTGGGTCCGCCAGTGGAGAGTCCCTCGATCGTCGCCGTCTGGCCGGCGCCGGCGACGAACGTGTAGGTGATCGCTTCGCCGATTTGGTCGATGACGGCCGTCGCTTCGGTGCCCAACGGGTAGGGCGAGACTTGCGTGGTCGGGGCGAGGTGGACGACCATCGTGTACGCGGGGAACTCGCCCTCGAAGGGCGTCACCAAGAGACGATAGATGCCCGTCTGTTGCAGGTCGAACGCTTCATCGCCGGTTCCGGGGGCTTGGGCCTGGAAGTCGGCGCGCGGCGCAGTCGATCCGTCCGGGGCGAGAAGCGCGTAGGAGAACATCGTCCCGCCGGGGTCGCAGCAGGGTCTCTCCACGGCGACACGCTGACCCTGCCGCCCATCGAAGAGGATCACCGCCGCTTGCGTAGCGACATCGAAGGCTCCTTCGATCGGCGATCCGAAATCAAGAAGCGTCGGGTTCGGCGTCATGGAGAAGGCGTAGGGCACTTTTTCGTCGGCGTCGATGTCCGCGGCGTAGACCTCGAACGCGAAGGACTCCTCGTTCGTGAGATTCACGACGTCGAATCCGCCGCGGCGGGCGACCGCGACAGCCCCGTCGGGCGTCGATAGTCCGGCCAGCGCCGGCCCGTCGGCGGCGAACGCCGCCCGCAAGCCCTGCCGCTGGGGTGCATGGAGCGTCCAAAGGTGAACCGGGGCGTCCGCGGTCAGCGTCCCCGACTCAAACTGACCCGGCGGTAGGGCGCGGGTTTCGATGCCGGCCGTCAAGGCGAGCCAACCGGAGGAGCGCAGGGCCTCGACAAGCTTCGTTTCCGCCACAGGGATGCTCGTCAGTTGAAGCGACGGATTCATGGCCACGATGAGGCATTCCTCGTGCAAGCGTCCGTTGGACTCACCGAGGTCGAACGCGGCGACGCCGCCCGTGGCGATAGCGACACGCGTCGTACCCACCCGGTCGCAGACCCGTTGCAGCGTGGTCGCTCCGCCCGGGTCGTCCGTGCCGGAGGGTAGACTGACCGCGCTCACCATTGCGCTCGCCGTCTGCTCCAGTCGATGCAGGCCGTCGACGAGCGCATCGTAGGCGTCGATGGGCGATGCGAAGGGGGCGAAGTCGCGATAGGCCCTGTTGAACTCTTGGGCCACGGCGTGGAAGGCGCTAAGCGCGTCCGTGGTCAGCGGCTGCGCGTCGGCGTAGAAGGGTGCGAGCGCGGCCGTCGCGGCGCTGAGTCGATCGTACCGCGATGCGTATTCCCGAACGTTCGCAGCGGCGTCGGCGAGCCGGGTCTCGAAGTCGTCCACAGCCGCCGTGAGCGCCTCGGCATCGCCGGTGCACACGACCACGTCCTTGCAGGCCACCCGCAGTTGGGCGATCCCGATGGACAGGTCCTCAAGGGAGCCAACACTCCGGTAAAGGGTCTGATACTCTCCGGCACCGTCGCGGGCGGTCGCGACCAGGTTGGCGCTGATCTGCCGGATGGTGTCGGCCTGCGTAGCAGAGTTTCCGATGGCGCCCAAGGCCGCGTCGAGCCGCCCGAAGAGCGTTCGAGCGCCGGGCACGCGGACGGCGTCGGCGGATTGAACGTCGCGAAGGAGGGCCGCGGCGGCGGCAAGGCATCCGCGGGCGGCGTCCGCGTTCTCGCCGGGGCAGGGTTCGCGGACGGACAGTTCCAACTCGGTAAAGAAGTGCCACCCCGAGACACGCACGCCGCCGGCGGTGGTGGTGATCCGGCCTCGATCGTGTTTGCCCACGCCGTCGCTGACGAACTCCCCGCTGTGGCCGTCCAACGACCAGAGCGATCGAAAGACGGACGTTGCATCGCCGGTCGATTCCGGGACGGTGAGCCGCACGGGAACCGGGAAGTCGATCCCCGCCGGTTGCAGGGTGAGGACGGCGCGCGTGCGCCCCTCGAATCTCGCGGGGAGTGCGATCGGCGTCCGATCCGGGGCGACGTTGACGATGGCGATCGGTCCTTCGTAGGGCTGTCCGCCGAGCCGCGCCCCGCCCGCGGGGATTTCGACGGTGACGCCGTCGCCGCTGGTCGCGGTGGTGACACCGTCCGGCACGATCGTGCGCTGCGAAGCGTTGGGGACGAACGGCAGATAGATGGGCCGCTCGAGAACGCGCTTCTCCTCCTCGGCAAGGTTCAGCGAGGTGAAGAACTGGGCGTACTTTCCGTCGCCAGCTTGGACGCCGCTCCCGTCCGCGGCGAACGGCTGGGGACCGGCCGGTACATTCGAGAGCATGAAGGAGCCGTCGACGTTGGAGTACGCCTGGGCGTCACCGAGCGACAGCCTCACGCCGCCCAAGGGCAACGGCGTTTCGCCCTCCGCGGATCTCACCACCCCGATGAGCTGGGCGGTGCCCGTTCCCGGCCGCGCCGCCAGCGGATCGACCGGCGCCGGCGGAGGTCCGTTGGTGATCGTGCAGGCGGTGAGGGTGAGGGGGAATAGAAAGCCCAGGCCGACCGAGGGGCGGCGTCGTAAGGATCGCATCAAATTGAGCCTCCATGCTGCGGATCGCGGTATCCGACCGGGATGTTCTAATCAGGGGGCGACCTGATTGCAACGCAGAACCCTGTCGCGGCGCGCCGAAACGCCGGGCTAATCAGAGCCGGGAGCGGCAGCGACCGGATTCCTACGGGCGCGGCCCGGTAAAGACGTTCTGCCAAACGGCCAAATCGCGTAGGTCCACGTCGTCATCCGTGTCAACGTCGAAGAACGGCCACCCGGTCAGTTGCGGCTCGGCGGCGGGCCCGAGCAGATAGTCCGCAAACACCGTGAAGTCCGCCCGGTCCACGTCGCCGTCGCCATCGGCATCTCCCATCACTCGCCTGATGGCGAGACTGTTGTACGTGCCCGCGGCGACGGCGACGAAACCCGTGTTGGGCACGGGAACGTTGCTTTGACCGTAGCGGTTGGCTCCCCACGCCGCGATGGACCCGTCGGCTTTGAGACCCAGACTGTGGGCATAGCCCGCGGCGACGGAGACAAAACCGGCGTTGGGCGCGGGGACGTTGGTTTGACCGACGAAGTTGCCTCCCCACGCCCTGATGGACCCGTCGGCCTTGAGACCCACACTGTGGTACCCGCCCCCGGCGACGGCGAGGAAATCCGTGTTGGGCGCGGGGACGTCGGTTTCACCGTCGCCGTTGTCTCCCCACGCGACGATGGACCCGTCGGGCTTGACACCCAGACTGTGAGCGTTGCCCGCGGCGACGGCCACGAAACCCGTGTTGGGCACGGGGACGTTGCATTGACCGTAGTTGTAGGGAGACCCGCACCCCCACGCGACGATGGACCCGTCGGCCTTGAGACCCAGACTGTGAGCATCGCCGGCGGCGATGCCAATGAAACCGGCGTTGGGAGCAGGAACATCGGTCTGACCGAAGGCGTTGCCTCCCCACGCCACGATGGACCCGTCGGCCTTGAGACCCACACTGTGCCAGTAGCCCGCGGCGACGGCGACGAAACCGCTGTTGGGCGCGGGGACGTTGGTTTGACCGTACCCGTTCCATCCCCACGCCACGATGGACCCGTCGGCCTTGAGACCCAGGCTGTGGTATCGCCCTGCGGCGACGGCGACGAAATCTTGGGAGAGGTCGCCGCCGCCGACCTGCAATCCCCAGCCGACGATCGCCCCTTGCGGCGGTTCTCCGCGAGCGATACCGGACAGTGTGAACGTCGCGCCGACGCAGGCGAAAACGACGATACAAGCGCCGCGGATTGCTCCACGACCCCGACGCGAGCTTTCTCGAATTGCCGGTTTCATGAATCCCTCCCGAAGATGGTCACCGTACCCAATTGCGGCGATCGAGAAGACAAAGCCCATTGTAACGACAGGGGTCCGGGCAAATCAAGCCCCCGACCTGCCTGATTTCGGTGTTTCCGGTCCGCCTCACGGTCGCGGCTCGGATATGTGGGGCCGCTCCATGCTGTCGCGGTACTGATCGAACGGGACCGCCCTTTCCACAGGCCGGAGGCCTGTTCTAACATAGCCGGTGGCAAGTCCGCCGCAGGCGGACGCCGCCACCGGTCAGCGGTCACCGCGAGAAAAGTCGACCCTGTAAGGGTCGTCTGGGTTCCCGGGATACACGTCCGAGACGAGCCTTTCAGGCTCGAATGGGAAATGGGATCGCCCGCGAACCGTGGGCGTCGCTTCGCTATGCCCACGGCTATGGTAGACTGGCCTTTCAGGGCGGGCGGCTGTTTGGAGGATGTTTACCCCCGAACTCGACGCCGCCCCATTTCAGTCGGATGTTTGGGGGCGGCGGCTACATCCTCGGCCAACGGAGAATGCGGCCGAGAGACTTTCCCGGGACTGGCCGTAAAAGCTCGCCGTGAACCAGTGTCGCTGCCCACCGCATCAGTTCCCCGCTGCTCGGGTCGATGGTTTCGAGCGGGACGAGGTCGTAGTACCGGGTTTCGATGAACGCCTCGACCTGGGATGGGCTACAACGGCAAAGGACGGTCGTCACCGCGCGGCCTGGCGGGGCGTTGAGGTAGACGTACGGCCCCATCGGTGCAGGCCCGTCGTCAATGAGCCGGGCCACGACCACGTCCGGCAAGACGAATCCTAGTGCCCCACCGCACCGAATTCGCGGGTAGGTGTGGCCCAGCCGCCCCTGGCTGGGCCATGGAGCACAGCGGAGGGCCGCTGTGCCACGGAAGGGAAACCCGCACGATCGTCGAGAGGCTATTGAAACACATCGACGACTGGTCCACAATGCACGGCGCAAGGACGGTATCGCCAGGGTGCGGCACGGACTTCCCGCCCCGTATTCGGACGAGCGGGCAAGCGGTGCCACACCCTGGGCACCTTATCGCCAGGGACAGGAGGAACAGCTATGACCGCCGCGACATCGGGTCCGCACGCCGGCTCTAGGCCGTCGCCGGATGAATCCATCAGGAGGGGTTTAGGACGCGTCGAGGAGTTGCTGGAGGCCGGCCTGGAGCGCGACGCGGAAGCCGCCCGTTTCGCAGCGCTTGCCGACGAATTCAAGCAGTTGCACGCCCACATTCGCGCTCACCACGCGGCGGACTACCTGCGGACGAACGCGGCCCCCGGCGCCGTCATCCCCAGTGAGTTGACGGAGGAGTGGGACCGGCTGCGCGGGGAACATCCTCGCATTCTCGGGCAGCTCGACTGGCTCATCCGCCACGTGGACGCGATTGCCGACCAGTCGGTCGAGGACAAGGACGTCTTCATCCTGCGCGTGCGGGAGCTCATCGCCGTTCTTCGTCGCCACGACGCGGAGGAGGACCGCCTCTTCGCCATCGCCGTCTGGCACGACACCGGCGGGGAAAGCTAAGCAGAGCCGGGCCGAAAATCGCGTGCTGAGCCGCAACCTTCAGGTTCGCGCGACCCATCGCGCAGCTTACCAGTGCGTGGGAACCCGTTTGACGCGGAGACGCGGTCCTTGCAACGAACGCAGGGGGGACTACAGGATCAGATCGACCAGCTCGCCCTCCTTGCGGTTGCTGTTGCCGCACACGATCGGCCCGCTCCAGCAGCGTGGCCAAGGCCTCATCGGGTGAGGCACACGGTAAGGGCGATCCCTGGGTTCCAAGGGCCCGGCGTTCTCGGTCGACGCCTCGATCCGGCGCGCCTGCGACGCTTTCACCTCTGAGAGCACAAGCCCGCGAGTCAATCGACAAACGCACATCGACAACCGACAATTCGGTTTCCCGCGCAAGGGACGGTGAGCTTTGCAATCTTACGAATGTCCGATCTGTCGGAAGACCGTGGCCGTCGAGCGGAAGGAGGACGCACCCTTTCGCCCGTTTTGCAGTCCGCGTTGCAAGCTGGTGGACCTTGGCCGGTGGCTTGATGGCACGTACTCTGTGAGCGAACCCGCCGCGCCGTCCGATCTCGAGGACCTCGGCGGCGACGAGGGCGTGGCACCGGATTAATGTGTTCCCGCTCGCGGTTCGCAGGCGTCGGCCAGCACGCGGCAGACGCGGTCCTGAATAGCTTTGTAGGGCGCGCTCGATCCGGGATAGCCGTTGAAGAGCACGGAGAAGGCGAAGCGCGGACCAGCGTCGGAATCGACGTAACCCGCGAGCGCTCGTATGCCCTTCATGGTCCCCGTCTTGGCGTGGACGCGACCTTCCGAATCTTTCAGCCGTTTGCGCAGCGAGCCGTCGACGCCTGCGGTGGCCAAGCTGTCATGCAGGAGCGGACCGAAAGGCTGGCGATACGCCCAGGCGAGCATGGCCGTCAGTTGACGCGCGGTGCAGGCGTTGTGGCGGCTTAGACCCGACCCGTCCGCAACGGTCAGCTCGCGCGTGTTGATGCCTGCGCGATGGAGGATATCCGCGATTGCATCGCCTCCCAGTTGCCAACTTCCCCGCGGATCGGGCAGGCCTCGATGCTTGGCCCAAGCGTAACCTGCGCGTTTGAGGAGGCACTCGGCGAACAGATTTTGGCTGTCCTTCCCGGCCCGAGCGAGCACGCCTGAAAGCGGGGTCCGCTGTTCGGCGACGATCGTCAAGTTGCCGGGCAGTCCGCCATCGGGGCGGCGTACGCGTTCCCGTCGAATTCGTCCGCGGACGATGACGCCTTTTCGGGCCAGCACCTTCCGCATGGAGTCGGCGAAAAGCAGCCCCGGATCGGGGAACGAGACCGAACCCAGATCGACGCGTTTCCCGCACCGCCCGCTGACGGCGTACTCGAAGGTATCGAAAGCGTGATGGAGCGTCGGCGTGCCGTTGCCGCCGGATTGACAAGCATTGAGGATCTTGGGCAACGACGTTTCGGGTCGCACAGACACCAAGGGGGGCGCGTTCCGCGTTTTGCTCGGCGTGACGATGATGTCCAGACAATTGTCGTTGTAGTTGAGACCATCCACGGGGGCCGCGTACCAGTTGTCCAGGTCGCCCCGCTCCCACGAGGGATGCAGCCGTTGATCGTCGAAGACGGTCTCGTCGATGATGAGGTCGCCCGGGAGGACCGTCAATCCTCGTTGCCGAAGGGCGTTCGCCCAGCGCTCAAACGGCGCCGCAATCGTCTCGCCCCGGCTCCTGTGCAGTTTCTCGTCGCCGAACCCGGGGTCGCCGTCGCCGATGACGATGAGGTTCGTTCCGTCCGTCGCCAGCACGGTGTTGAAGGAGAACTGAGGCCCTAGCTCCGTAAGGACTGCGGTCATGGCGAAAAGCTTCATTGTGCTGGCGGGCATCAGCCCGGCGTCGGCGTTCTGCGCAAAGACCACCCGATCGGATGCCAGGTCGATCACGCACGCCCCGACCGTCGCTGAAGCATGAGGAAGTTTCGCCAGCGCCGCGCGCAGCTCGGCCTCGATTCCGGGATCGGCGTGAGCGCGAGGCGGCCACGCCGCCAGGAAGCTGAGGAGGACAAGCGCGGCATACGACCGCCGTGATTTCTCGACGGGCTGCGCATCCATGCGGGCATTATCGTACAGCATGGCCGTCTTCGATCAACGGATCGCCATTGGGCCCGGGGTGCCGCCGGTTCCGTGGGGCAGTCCCTTGAGTGCTGGTCCGCGAAGGCAGATGCAATTATGCTTTTCGCCAGGTTGGGGGCGTAGCTCGTTCCATCGTGCTTTAAGCCGTGGCAAAGAACATGATCTTGCAGATGCACAAATCCCGGGCCAACCCGGCGAACGACATGGCGGCTTCGGGCGACCGGACGGTGTTCAACATCGCCTCCCATCTCCCGCGTGTGGCCGCGGAGAGGCCCGACCAACCGGCCGTCGTGCTCGCACGATCGCGCGACGCGATTACGTTCTCCGAGCTGGAGTCGCTCTCCAACCGCTACGCCAACGGGCTAACGACTACGGGAATCACGCGAGGCACGCGGGTCCTCGTCATGGTCAGACCCGGCTTCGAGTTTCTGGGTTTGATCTTCGCCCTGTTCAAGATCGGCGCGGTCCCGGTGATAATCGATCCGGGAATGGGCATGGGGCGGATGCTGGAGTGCATTCGGACGGTGGATCTGCACGGCTTCGTGGGCGTTCCGCTCGCCCATGTTGTCCGTGTCCTTCGACTATCGGCCTTCAAGAGCGTTCGGTCCGTGGTCACGGTCGGGAAACGCTGGTTCTGGGGCGGGCCGACGCTGGAGGAGCTTCAGCGAGGCGCGAGCGATCATTTCACCATCGCGGAGACGAAACCGACGGATACGGCGGCGATTCTCTTTACCAGCGGCAGCACAGGACCGGCCAAGGGCGTCGTCTACGAGCACGGGATGTTCGACGCCCAGGTGCGGATGATCCAGTGCTTTTACGAGATCGAGCCGGGTGAAATCGACTTGCCGACCTTCTCGCTGTTCGGGTTGTTCAGTGTGGCGATGGGAATGACCGCGGTGATTCCCGACATGGACCCGGCCCGACCCGCTAGCGTAAACCCCGCGAGGATCGTCGAGGCGATCCGCGATCACGGCGTGACCAACACGTTCGGTTCGCCGGCGATCTGGGCGCGGGTGGCCCCGTATTGCGTGGAGCATGGGATCGTGCTGCCGACCCTACGCCGCGTGCTCATCGCCGGTGCGCCGGTGCCGTGGCCGGTGATTGAACGACTGCACCGCGTCCTTCCCGCGGGCGCGGACGTACACACGCCTTACGGCGCGACGGAGTCGATGCCCGTTTCCTCCATCAGTGGTCGAGAGCTGCTGCATTTGCGCAGCGGCGCTGGGGGTGCGGGGGCCGGGACGTGCGTCGGCCGACCGGTTCCGGGGACCGAGGCGCGCGTGATTCGGATCACGGATGATCCCGTCCGCGAATGGTCCGATGAGCTTTGGGTTCCCGACGGGGAGTTCGGCGAGATCGCGGTCGCCGGCCCGGTCGTGACCAAAGCCTATTTCGGCCTGCCCAGCGCGGATGCGCTGTCGAAGATTCACCAGGGTGACAACGTATGGCACCGCATCGGCGACATCGGCTACCGCGACTCTGAGGGGCGCCTGTGGTTCTGCGGGCGCAAATCGCAACGCGTGGTGACGGAACACGGCACGCTATTCACCGACTGCTGCGAGGGCGTATTCAACGAGCACCCCGACGTCGCCCGGTCGGCGCTGGTCGGCGTGGGCCCTCCGGGCGATCAGACGCCCGTCATCGTCATCGAGCCAAAACCCGGCCGCTTCCCCCGCGGACTGCGAGTCCGCATCTTCACCCGCGAACTTCTAGAACTGATCCAGCCCCTCGCCATTCGACATTCGACAATCGACATTCGACAATCCCTCCAACACGTTCTCTTCCACCGCTCGTTGCCCGTGGACGTCCGTCACAATGCGAAAATCAACCGCGAGGCCCTGGCCCGTTGGGCCGCCCGGCGACTCGCATGAAAACACCCCTCATGGGGCGTGCACCCTGACTCTTGTACCGCATTTGTCCCGAGTAACCGATTCAAAGACCTCCGCTATCCCACGGTTTGGACGAAAGACGAATCTGATCCTAAACTGAGATGGCCGCTGGAGGGACCGACGAATAATTGTCGATGAGTCCCGGCGGAAAGGCAGGTGGGTCATGGCCAAAACGCAACGACATTTTGTCACGCATGTGTTCAAGGGCGGTCGGTTCGATGACCGTGGACTTGATGTGGAGTGTTTGCCAGAACTCGTCCGCTACAAGCAAATCCTCGTCGAAACGGCCAAAGCACTATGGTGGCAGAGAAACCCCGCTGCCGGGCGGCTGCCCAACAGCTATGAACAGGCGATGACCCTGAAGGTGACCGAACTTGCGCCGGGCAGCGTGTGCGTGACCCTCGAACGCGAGTACGTTGTGCCGGACGACAATCTCATAACGGAACCGCGCCCGGATGAAATGGATGAGGCCGTCAACCTCGTTGCCGACGCTGTTGATGCCGCCGGGAACAATGGGCGTTTGCCCGACGCCTTCCCGAAGGGCGTGCTGCCGTACTTCGCCGATTACGGAAAAAACCTGCGCGATGACGAGTGGATCGAGCATGCACCCACGGCGCGGACGGGGTCGGTCCGCTTCGACGCCGAGGTTCGGGGCAAGCTGGCTGAGTTCATGAGCAGCAAATACGAAGACGCCGTCGACGTGACCGGTACGGTGTTGATGGCGCGCGTGAACAAGCCCAGGATGGCGATTCAGCTTGACGACGGACGTGAAGTTGAGGCCGCATTTCGACCTGAGGATGAAGGCCTAATCACAACCGCACTCAAAGAGCACGTCACAGCCAAAATCCGCGTCCAAGGGTGCGGACAGTTCTGTCCTGAGGGGCAACTGGACAAGATCAGCAGGGTCGATACGGTGACGCTTCTGCCGGGCGGCGAGATTCCCTACGACCCAAAAGCGAAGCCGATCTGGGAGGTCTTCGAGGAGTTGACGATGAACCTTCCTCAAGAACTCCTGGACCGGCTGCCGACTGATGGCGCAGCTCAGCACGACCACTACATCTATGGGACCCCGAAAAAGTCGCTATGACACTCGTCTTCGCCGATGCAAGTTATTGGATCGCGCTCGCGAGCCCGAAGGATCAGAGCCACCGCAGCGCGATCGAAGCCTCGAAAACACTCGTTAACCGACGAATTGTCACCACCGACGAAGTGTTGGCAGAATTATTGTCGTTTTTCGCTGACTACGGTGTGAAGGGTCGCGCTGTCGCCGTCGAATTCGTGGAGAAGATTATCTCGAATTCCAACATCCACATCGAAGCGCAGACGCGAGAATCATTCCGGGCGGGACTTGCGTTCTACAAGAATCGCCCCGACAAGGGATACGGAATGACGGACTGCATCTCAATGAGCACGATGCGTCGGCTGAACATCAACGAAGTCCTGACCGCCGATCGTCACTTCAAGCAGGACGGGTTCACCTGCTTAATGCAGCCGCCTGACAGGGAATCGTAGACAGCGATTGGTCGCCCAACCGCAACCCCTGCACAAACGCAGGCGAGTACGGGTTGTGAACAGCCGACCCGTCAGGACGTTGGAGAAGACGCTCGCTTGACTGAGATTACCTGCACCCTGAGGCTGCGGAGATGAAAGTGCTCGTCACCGGCGGCGGGGGGTTTCTCGGAAGCGCGATCGTACGGATGCTGCGCGAGCGCGGCGACGAGGTGAGCGTGCTCGGTCGCGGCACGTACCCGCACATCGCGCCGTATATCAGGCGAGCGTTCCAGGCCGACATCCGGCTCGCGCCGGTTGTGGCCCGCGCCTGCGAGGGAATGGACGTGGTCTTCCACGTGGCCGCACTGGCGGGCATTTGGGGAAGACGCCGCGACTTCCGGTCCATCAACGTCGAAGGGACGCGGAACGTCATCGATGCGTGTCGCGCGAACGGCGTGCTGCGGCTCGTCTACACGAGTTCGCCGAGCGTGGTCTTCGGACGCCGCGACCTGTGCGGCGTTGATGAATCAACGCCCTATCCGTCGCGGTACTTGGCCGCATACCCGGAGACGAAGGCCGCCGCGGAGAGGATGATCCTCGCCGCGAACTCGGCAAGCCTCGCGACGGTCGCCCTGCGACCGCATTTGATCTTCGGCCCCGGCGACCCGCATCTGATTCCGCAGGTCATCGCCCGCGCTCGGACTGGCCGCCTGCGACAGGTCGGCGACGGGCGTAACCTCGTGGACATCACCTACATCGACAACGCCGCCCGCGCCCATCTTCAGGCCGCCGACGCCTTGGGACAGGGTCCGCGCTGCGCCGGCAAGGCCTACTTCATTAGCCAGGGCAAACCCGTCGAGCTGTGGCCATGGTTGAACGACCTGCTCGAGAGAGTTGGTGCGCCGGTCGTGACCCGAGCTGTATCCTTCCATGGTGCATATCGAGTTGGTGCCGCCTTCGAGTTAATGTACCGTACTTTGGGGATCATTCGCGAGCCGCCTATGACCAGATTCCTAGCTTCTCAACTTGCGAAATCTCACTATTTTGACATTTCTGCGGCACGGCGCGACTTCGGCTATGACCCCGTGGTTTCGACCGGCGAAGGCGTGCGGCGAGCGGTCGGATTCCCCCGCGGACGCCTGGCCGATTCGACGTACGCGGACGGCCCGGGGGTGTCTTGAGAGTTGCTGCGGGCAGGCGCAGGAGGAAGGTTACACGCGGAACTAGTTGTGCTAAGATAGGCATTATTGGCGTGGACTTCAAGTGTATCGCTCCCGGGGGTCCCGGGGGGCGGCGGCGCGGTGGTTGATGGACTATTCAGAACGGGTGGTCATAACCGGGGTGGGGCTGACGGCCCCGAACGGCGACACGCTGGAGGCGTTTCGCGGCAACCTGCTCGGGGGCGTCTCCGGGATCACCACCATCGAAACCCGATTCATGGGCCGCGTTTTGGCCGGGGTATGCCGGTTCGAGGAGTCGAAATACCACTCGAAGAAGGACCGCCGGCGGGGCACGCGGGCGGGGTCGATATCGATCTACTGCGCCCATGAGGCCGTCCGGCGTGCGGAAATCGACCTCGAACGGGTCGATCGGTCGCGCGTGGGTACGTTCCTCGGGATCACCGAGCACGGGACGGTCGAGACGGAGAACGAGATTGACGTTATCCGCCAGTACGACTATGACACCAAGTTCTGGTCGCACCACCACAACCCCCGGACGGTGGCGAACAACCCGGCCGGGGAGGTGACGGTGAACCTGGGTCTGCGTGGTCCGCACTATACCATCGGCGCGGCCTGTGCGGCGGGCAACGCGGGGTTGATCCAGGGCGTCCAGATGTTACGACTACGCGAGGTCGATGTCGCGCTATGCGGCGGGGTGTCGGAGGCGATTCACTCCTTCGGCATCTTCGCCAGCTTCGCGGCGGAGAACGCCCTGGCGTGGCATGAAGACCCGACGAAGGCCTGCCGTCCGTTCGACGCCGCCCGAAACGGGATCGTGGTGTCGGAGGGTGGGTGCGTGTACGTCCTGGAACGGCTGGCAGACGCGAAAAAGCGGCGAGCGCCGATCCTGGGCGAGATCGTCGGATACGCGATGAACTCGGACGCCAATGACCCGGTGCTGCCCAACCCGGAGCGGGTGGCGGAGTGCATGATGCTCGCCATCGCCCGGGCGGGCCTTGAGCCGAAGGACGTGGATATCGTCAGCACCCACGCAACGGCAACGGAAACCGGAGATGTGCAGGAGGCGATTGCGCTTCGGCAGGTGTTCGGCGACTTCGACGGGGTGTACGTGAATAATACCAAGAGCTTCATCGGTCACGCGATGGGCGCGGCCGGGGCGCTGGAGTTGGCGGGGAATCTCGGCGCCTTCGAGGACGGATTTGTGCACGCGACGATCAACGTGACGGACCTGGACCCGCGCTGTGCGATGCGAAACTTGGTGCTCAACGAACCGCGGCAGATCGGCCGCGTGGAGTACGTTCTGAACAACTCGTTCGGGATGCTGGGGATCAACTCCGCGGTGGTGGTGAAACGGTGCATAAACTAGTCAACGACAATCCTGCAACCGGCATGAATGGTAAGGAAGTCAAAGACATCATTCTGGGGATCATTTCCGTCGTGGCCCCGGACGCGGACCTGTCCGACGTAAAGAGCGACATTCGCCTGCGCGATCAACTGGACATGGACTCGATGGACTTCCTGGACATCGTGATGGAGCTTCGCAAGCGCTACAAGATCGAGGTGCCCAAGGAGGATTATCCCAAGCTCGCCACGCTCGACGGGTGTGCCGAATACCTGGGGCCCAAGCTCGCGGCCGTGGCGGGTGTTTAGCGCCCGAGTGTGCGATGAAGTCCCCGTGCGGACCCGGGGCACGGACGCTAGTGCTCTGTCGCAGCCACACTCCCGGGTTCGGCGTTTTGTGGCACAGCGGCCCTCCGCTGTACCCTGTGGCCCAGCCGAGGGCGGCTGGGCTACACCTAACCGCAGAATTAGGTGCGATGGGGCACTAGTTCTTCCCGCCGCTCCTTCGAGGCTCAGGACAAGTCTTTTGCACCTCCTCGAGATACTTCTGAAACTCGGCCATCTTGTAGGAGATGAAGCAAAACGCGTGGTGCAGGGCGAGGTATTCGATATCGGTCTTGTCGTCCTCCGCGTCGTGGCGGAGTTCGTTGAGTTTGGCAAGGAGCGGTTCGGCCTTCATCGGGTTTTCTCTTCCGTGGCGGCTTCCCCGCCGTCGCAAGAATCATTCGACCCGCCGTAAATAGTAATCGCCGCGGCGAGGCCAGCAAGGAGCGTTTCCACCCTTGTCCTGAGCCTCGAAGGAGGCGACCAGTGGACGAGTGGACGGCTGCATCCCGTCTGGAGTGGCGAAAGCACCCGCAGCGATGTCTTTCTGAGCGCAGCGAAGAATCTGCTTACGCCTCCAGATGCTTCGCTCCGAGATTCTTCGCTGCGCTCAGAATGACACGAGACGATCATCCCCGCCATCTCTAACGGGATGCACGCCGAGCGGACGAAGTGAAGATCAATGAAGCGGGTTGGGGGTGAGGCCGTTTTTCAACGCGACGGGCTGGGTGCCCCGCCGCTTGCGGTGGGGGACTGATGTTCAGCTCCGTGATCGTCCCATGAGTGCCCTGAGGAGCGGCCGCTCTACTCTGGCGAGTCGGTCCCCCAGCCCAAGGGCTGGGGCACCCAAGCTAAACCATTTCGTGGACGGGAGCGCTGGCGGCGGCGTTTTCCATCAGTCCGACGAGCGACCGCGCGTCGAAGGGCTTGCTCAGGTAGGCGTCGAACCCGTCCTGCAGCAGGGCCTGACCTTGGGCCTCGTTGAGCCCCTTGGCCACGCCGATGAGCCGCGGGGGTTGTAGCCCGGCCGTGGAACGGAAAAAGCGGCTGATCGTTCGTGCGGAAACGTCGCCCAAGCTCACGTCAACGATGACGACGTGCGGGTTCATTTCGTGGGCTGCCGCTCCCGCCTCCAATGCGGAGCCGGCCGTCGTCACCTCATATCCGTCGCGCGACAGTGCCGTCCGAAGGGTCTCGCACAGCATCGCGTCCGCGTCGATGATCAGCACCCGTCGCCGCCCGCTGTCCAGCCCGTTGAGGGGAATCCCGTGGCCTCGCATGAAGCGGACCAACTGCTCTACGGGAATCCGCCGGTCCTTGCTTCCGGGAATGCGATAGCCCCGGAGCTGCCCGGAGTCGAACCACTTCGACACGGTGCGCGGGGCCACGCTGCAGATCTTGGCCACTTCCCCGGTGGTAAGAACGGTTTTTCGCGGACCCATAAGACTGTCGCGTGCATCCGCCGATAACGCGGGTCGCGGTCGGCCCCGTGAGAGAGGGGACATCAGGCACCGACGCGACGCCTTGTTCGGCAGCAGTTCATCGGCACGTGGGGCGGAACACTGTGCTTAAACGCTACGATCGCGAACTACGGATTCCATGGCCGCAATCGCTACGCGCGGCGCTACCGCCACGGGCGGAGTACCCGCGCAAGTCGACCCGTGTGGTCCGGTAAATGGCGGGTGTGAAACTCCGCGGAACGTGGCGACCGGCGGCTCAGCGCCGACGCGATGAGCAAGCGGCCCCGCACAGAGCGACTCGAACATTCTGCGTTAGGGTATATCCGAAGGGTCGTGTAAGGACGATCGAACCGCGTCCGAACGCCGTTCGGACGCAACCTGTGTAAACGCTCCCACTCGCCCATTTGACCACAATCGGGCGGTGCAGGGAGCGTTCGTGTTATGCCCCGTGCGCAATGTGGAGCAACTCGCGCAAGATACCGGTCTAGCTTAGAGTCGCGTCGAGCCCTGGTTTGCGAGTCACCGGTTCCTACCGTGCGGGTTTGGGCGGCTTCGTCTCGGCGAACTTGTGGTCCAACTGTTCGGGATGGCCTCTAAAGCCGGTGATCTGAGGAACGTCCTCGGGTTTCTCGTTCGGGTGCACGGCGAACACCTCGACGCGGACGATTTCCTCGAAGGGGAGCGACACGACGAACGCGCCGACCTTGTAATGATCGTCCACCGGCATACACTCGAAAACCAGGTGGGCCTTGCTGCCCACCTCGGCGATCTGCTTCACTTCGTAACTGAATCCGTCGCGAAGGTAGATCAGCGTTCGGGTTTCGAGTTCGGCGAAGAGCTTCTGGATCCCTTCGTGTTCGGCGTGTTCCTCGGGTGGAACGTCGGGAAAATGGTTGACCGCACAACGCCAGCGGGCTTCGTCTTGCTGCTCATGGAAGGCCGGGCCGTGGAACCAATCATAGTTGAACATGCCGCACAGTCCCCTTGCCTGCTCGTTCCAGCTTCCGAGCGACCGTCGATGCACCCGGCCCCGTCCCCGCGCGGGCCCGGACCGATCGGGAGCGGCGGACGGTACCTGGCGCCCCGCCCAGCGTCAAATGCCTGGGGATTGTATCGGTCATAGCCGCCCCTAGCATGTGAGCATGGACCCGCACGCCAAGGCCCGGTTCGTCCGCGATTTGGCCGCTTCGTTGAGCTTTGAGCGATGTGGGATCGCACCCGCCGCCCCTATCGGACGTAGCGACTACCTCGCCGCTTGGCTTCAGGCCGGTCGCGCCGGCTCCATGGACTATCTCCACAACCACTTCACGACGCGGGCTGACCCTTCTACCATCCTCGATGGGGCGAGGAGCGTAATCGTCGTGGCCTTGAGTTATCACCAGCGTCCGCCGCCTGAGTCCGGGATCAGCCGGGGGCCGGGCGGGCGCGTGGCCATGTACGCCTGGGGCGACGACTACCACGAGGTGATCCGATCCAAGCTGGGGGCGCTGGTCGAGCGAATGCGCATGGAAGTGACGGAACCGTTCGAGGCGCGGGTGTGCGTCGATACGACCCCGATCCTCGAACGCGAGCTGGCCGCCGCGGCGGGCATCGGTTGGATCGGCAAGAACACAATGGTTCTCCATCATGAGCTGGGCAGTTACTTTTTTCTTGGAGCGATCGTCACAACGCTCGACCTCGCCCCCGACGAACCGCTGCCCGACCACTGCGGCACGTGCACGGCCTGCCTGGATGCCTGCCCGACGCAGGCTTTCCCGAAGCCCTACGAGATGGACGCCTCGCGCTGCATCAGCTATCTCACCATCGAACACCGCGGCGATATCTCCAAACCGTTTCAGAAGATGATGGGCGATTGGGTATTCGGCTGCGACGTGTGCCAGGAGGTCTGCCCCTACAACCGCAGTGCTCCCACGACCCGCGAACCGCGATTCGCCGTTCGCCTTCCCGGCCCGCGACCAGCGCTAGTCGAAATCCTCGGTTGGTCAATGGACGAGTCCCGCGCGCAACTGCGCGGATCGGCCATGACCCGCGCCAAACTTGATATGCTCCAACGCAATGCCCGGATCGCCAGTGCCAACACGACCGTACCGCTCCCCGGCGGGGCTGGACATGCCCGCGGCCTTTTGCTATGGTTCCTGCCATGAGCCTCAAGAACGACATTGAACTCGCCAACACGCGGCGCAAGCTTGATCGGTTGGAGGCGCGTTACGAAACACTGCGCAACGACACCGGCGAGGACGAGCATGTCCGCGAGCTGACCATGAGATCGCTGAAGCGCTACATCAACCAATTCAAGGAGGAGATCGCCCGATACGAGGCGCATCGGCCCTTGCGGCGCGAGGCGGCGCGATCATGATCCAGCCCCGTAGGGCAGGTGCTCGCACCTGCCTTTACCATTCGCGGTTCGCGCAGGTGGCGGGTAGTCGGGGTGGTCTCTGACCTGCCGCTGCACGATGATGGTGAAGGCAGCTTCCAAGGACCTGCCCTACCCGGCTTGACCGTACCGGCGCGTGCAGGCCATCATCGTGACCCCACCAGGCCCGTGCGAAAGAGAACTGCACCCTCGAAACACCTCCGAACAGTCGAAATGACGGATCCTCCTGTGTAAGTCGCGTGCCGGAACCACATTCTGCGCCTCCACAAATCGGTCATGCCCAGCATACATCGTACCGGACGTCTGACGATCCGCACTGACCTCATTTTGTGTAGCGCCAATTCCTGTTGACACGTACCCCTCGCGTCACTCGTAATTAACATGACAAAATTACGCATAACTGCTATTCATACATTTAGACTGATGTTAGAAAAATTTCTGAACAACCATATTGACGCGGCGTAAAGCACACGGTACACTCCTATCGGACGATTGACGATCCGCAGACTCGTTTTTTGGGGTTGAGTCAAGAGGAGAACGCGCATGCTTACGTCGCTGAAGGTCATCTGCATCGGTTTCGATTGGTCGCGACTCGGGGATATGTTCCGCGAGGCCGCGAAGTCCGCAGGACGATCGCTTCAACAACGCATCAGTGTCGGGCCAGCCCGCTTTCCGCCGCAGAGGGGCGCCGTCGGCTGCCTTCTGCCCCCGCACTGTCAACCGATCCCAGGGCACAACTGTGTCAGTGTCGACCTCGCCGGGCTCAACCGACCCGACGCCGTTCAGGTCGTGAAGCGAGCGATGGTCCAACTTGTCGAATGCGCCATCCGCGATTGCTTGACTTGCGCATCGGAGACGAGCTAATGGGCGCACTCCCGCAACCTCGAACGGACAGAGCAGCTCGTTCTGGACCGCCCGCCGCCAGCTTTGCAAAGTGCCTCCAGCAGGCCCGACACCAAAAAGGATGGACGCAGCAGAACCTTGCCGACAAGCTTGGCGTGAGCCGTGCGGCGATCGCTAACTACGAAACCGGCAAGGGTGCTCCAGAGCCGGCTCGTGCCGTTGCCCTCGCAAAAGCTCTTGACGAGAGCCCGTCTGAGTTCCTATTACTCTCCATTCTGCAGCAAGCCGACCTAGGAGGCCCCGACGCTGATTTAGCCGCTGCTGCTCAAGAGGTTCTTTGCCAGTCGACGGCGCGCGCACGTCAACCAGCGAGGGCACACGGTCACTCCTCCCATTTGACTCTTTGTGACTTCCCCGATGCGTTCCAGCCGCTCACCGTGATTGTGGGTGACAAGCGAGAGGAAGAACCCCAAAACGCCGGAGACCTGTTCGTTTTCTCGGCAAGCACGGTAGATGACCGTTGGTTGATGAAACTTCGCCTTTCGGACAGCACGGAGAAGATCTCAGACAAGGTGTTGATGACGGCGGCGAAGCACGACGAGTGGCTGAGGGAAAAACTCGGGAAGACGCACATTCTTTGCATCGGTTCTCCCGCCTCCAACTTATTTGCGAGGGCGTATAATGACCATTTTCTCTTTAGATTTGCCGTCAGTCGTGAAACCAATGCTAAATGGGCGTTAACTAAGAATCAGCTATCTGACCTTCGTACCCGCGCAGACCTGCTTAAGTTCTACCTTGACTCGAAGCGCGATCTCAAGCAGATGATGCGCCTGTTCAAGGCTCCTGGGTTTGTGGCATTTAACTACCCTCACCTGAAGCTGGGAATTGATCCCAGCTACTCCAGGGATTTCGCTGTCATCAGCATCGGTCGAAATCCATTTGCGCCGACCAACGCATCGTGCTTTGCGGTTTTGGCTGCGGGCGTCCATCATCCGGGCACGGCGTGCGCGGTTCGGTTTCTTGCCGATCGGAACCGGTTCGAGAAGCATCCCTTTGGCGGAGTCTTGGAAGTTGACGTCCCGGCGAAGAAGTACCCTCCAGAGGAGATCCTTTGGCATGAGAGGATTGAGAAGTCAGAAGCGCAGTGGCATTCAGCCTCTGGTAGCTCACTCGAATACACACCAGAGGAATTGAGGAACGATCTCATCAGGTGGAAGAAAAGACTGGACGGTGGAGAGGTACACACAGATGTTGAACTCGATGTAAGGGAGATAGAGGAACATATTCGTCTGATTGATCAACTCGCGTATACAGAGGGGTCCGGAGGCAACAAGTCGGTTGCCAGCATTTGAGCCCTGTAGGGCAGGTGCTCGCACCTGCCGTTACCATTGGCTCGCACAGCCGATTTACTGCTCGATCGCCGATAACTCCACCGGACTCGATTCCTTCGCTACGCTCCAGGACAAGCCGCACGTGGCGATGGAAACTCGACCACGCCCATTCCTCCGGATGTTCCACGTACCCGTGCCGGACCGGGTTCAGTTCCGTAGGGTCCGCTGTGCGGACCATTCTGTTTTCACCATGGCACGTCGTGGCACCATCGATCGGCGATTGTGGCGCCACGGGATGGTCCGCGGAGCGGACCCTACCGGACTGTGCCCTACTTCCCAGCCGGGGGCGGCTGGCCCACACCTACTTCCAGGATCAAGTGCGGTGGGCCGCTAGCCCCCGTCGCCGGTGTATTGAAGGGCCGTCGCCAGTTCTTCAATCTTGAGCACTCGGGCGGCGAGATAATAGACCGCCAGGCCCGCGCCGACGAGGATGGCGAGCTCGAAGACCGACCTTCCGACGAGTCGATGGATCGACAGCCCCGTCGCCGTCAGAATCCACAGCACCACGGCCATCACTCCCGTCGCCAGGACCGTCCGCGTGAGACCGAGGCCCAGGCGAACCCAACCGATTTCCGGCAGCACGCGTCTGAGTCGGACGAGCAACCAGATGACTTGCACGGTCGCGCTCACCGACGTGGACAGGGCCAGCCCCCGCTCCTCCATCGAGAACACGAGGGTGAGATTAAGGATGAAATTCAGCGCGACCATATACACCGCCACGCGAGCCGGCGTTCGGCTTTCCTGGAGGGCATAGTAGGTACGAATGACGATGTGTTGGGCGAAGTAAGCGGCGAGGCCGAGGCTGTAGTAGACCAGCGTCGAGGCGACGCGCTGCGTGTCCGACGCGTCGAACTCCCCCCTTTGGTACAGCGTGGCGACGAGCGGGTGGGCCACAAACATCAGCCCGATGGACGAGGGTAGGGCGATGAACAGGCTCATGCGGATGCCGCGTTCAAAGACGTCGGCCATGCCGACGCGATCGCCCTCGGCGGCCTTGCTCGACAGTACGGGGAAGATCGCCGTCGCCAGCGCTATCCCGAACACCCCCAACGGCAGTTGATAGAGGAACTGGGCATACCCCAGCACCGCCGGTCCGACGCGCTCGCCGCCCTCACGGATGAACAGATAGGCGATCACGCTGTCCATGAGCGTGTTGATTTGCACGGCCGAGAGTCCCAACGCCATCGGCGCCATCAGCGCAAAGACGCGGCGAAGCTGCGGATCGCGCCAGGTGCCCCCGAACGTGGGAAAAAACGACGCCCGGCGAAGGGCGACGCCGGTGATCCCGACCTGGATCACGCCCGCCAGCAGCACCCCGCCGCACACCAGATACATCAACGACGCCTGAGTCAGCCCGCCGAGGAGCGCTCCGCCGACCAACGCGACGATCATCACGACGTTGAGGATCGTCGGCGCTGCGGCCGGCACGGCGAAGTGTTGACGAACGTTGAGCACGCCGCTGGCGACGGCGGCCGTGCAGATCAGGGCCATGTAGGGCATGAGCACCGCCGTCAGCCGCAACGCGAGGTCGTCATGGACCGTCCGCCACACCGCGATGATGATCTCAACGCCGATCACCGCGAGTCCCAGCACCGTCGCCAGCAGCGTGAGGATGGTTCCGACGAAGCGGCGTGAGTCCTCCTCGCCCCGTTGTTGGAGGCTCTCGGTCAGCACGGGGATCATCGCTGACGAAAGGGCTCCTTCGCCGAACAACCGGCGGGCGAGGTTCGGCGCCTGAAAGGCGATGCGGAAGGCCGAGAGCAGTTCGCTGGTGCTGAAGTAGTAGCTGAAGATGGACTCGCGAACCAAGCCGAGCAGCCGGGAGGCCAAGGTGAGCGCCGCGATCAGCCACGCGGAGGGTACGAATCGACCCGACGTCGCCATCCCCCGCACGATAGGATACGCCGAGCACGGTGACAAGCCGCCCTGACACCTGCGCCCGCTGTGGCACCGGCTTCCAGCCGGTGTGCCCACCGGCAAGATGCCGGTGCCACACGGATTCGGCATTTGGCCGATTGAGACACCCGTGGTAGAACGTACGAATCCTACGGTTTGTCGTAGGCGAGCGTGGCTTGTTTTGATACGGAGATTCGCCCGATGGCCCATATAGTTGCCGACCCGTGCGTCAAGTGCAAATACACGGACTGCGTCGCGGTGTGCCCCGTCGACTGCTTCCATGAGGGGGTCAACTTCTTGGTGATTGACCCGGACGTGTGCATCGACTGCGGCCTGTGCCCGCCGGAGTGTCCCACCGCCGCCATCTTCGCCGAAGAGGACCTGCCCGAAAAGTGGAAGGATTACGTCGAGATCAACGCGAGGTATTCTCCGCTGTGGCCGGTCATCGACGTGCAGAAGGAACCTCTTCCCGGTGCCGATGCCGTCGCCAAGGAAGAGGACAAGCGCGAACAGATCGACCCCGCCCCGTTCGCGGGTTGAACAAGGGCGACCGCAGGCGTCGTTCGCCGTCCGCTAACGGGCAACGGTTTTGAGTCGCGCCCGCTTGGCGGCGAGGTTCGCAAGCAGTTCGTCGAAGGATTTGGCGAACGCGTTGACGCCCTCGATGGTGAGTTGATCCGTGACGGCCTGGAGGTCGATGTCGGCTTCGGCCAGCCGGGCGAGCGCCGCCCGAGCGCCCGCCACGTCGCGGTCGATCGTCAGTTCGCTTCGCCCGTGGTCGAGCGTCGCGGCAAGCGTCTCCGGCGGCATGGTGTTGACCGTGTTCGGGCCGACCAGGTCGTCCACGTATTTCGTGTCGGGATACGCGGGATTCTTGGTGCTCGTGCTGGCCCACAAGGGACGCTGGACGCGGGCCCCGCGTGCGGCCAACGCCCCGAACTCGCCCGCTCGGTTAAAGACCTCTGTAAACCGAGCGTAGGCGAGCTTCGCGTTGGCCACCGCCGCCGTACCGAGTAGGCCCTCGACGCTCGCGCGTGCATTACGCTTTTCTTCGAGGAGCTTGTCGACCAGCGTATCCACGCGGCTAACGAAGAGCGACGCGACCGACGCGACTCGCAATAGGTCTCCACCGGCCGCGTCGTAGCGCTTCAACCCGTAGATGTACGCCCGCATCACCTTGCGATACATCGCCACCGAGAAGATGAGCGTCACGTTGACGTTGATCCCTTCGCCGATCAGCGTCTCGATGGCCGGAATTCCCGCCTCGGTCGCGGGCACCTTGATGAAAACGTTGGGGCGATCCAACTCCGCGAACAAACGCCGCGCCTCGGCGATGGTCGCCTCAGTCTCATAGGCGAGTTTGGGGTTGACCTCCAGGCTGACGTAACCGTCGATGCCGTTCGTTCGTTCGTACACCGGTCGCAGAAGGTCCGCCGCGTCGGCGATATCGGGTAGCACCAGCCGCTCGTACGCCGTGACCACGTCTAGGTCCTCGTCCGACAGACTTGCAAGCAGGTCGTCGTAGTCATCGCCGCCGGTGATCGCCTTCATGAAGATCGTCGGGTTCGACGTGACTCCGACGATGCCGAGGTCGATCAGCCGCCCCAACTCACCCGAGTCGATCATCCTCCGACTCAGATTGTCGCACCAGACGGACTGAGCCCGCTCGTAGAGCTTCTGGATCGTGTTCATGGGTGTAGGTTTCTCGTCCCGCGTCTCATTAGTCATCAAAGGGAAGCGTCGGCTGCCGAAGTTTCGTGCAGCGCCGCTTGGGGGCCTTCTTGAAAGTCCGCTGTTCATGCCAGGGCGGCATGTCGATTCTCTTTCCCGCAAGAAGGTCCTCGATGGTCAGGATTTGCAGCTTGGGGTGGCGGGTTTTCGCGGGTGAAACGTAAAACCCCGCGCCGGCCGCTTCGGAACGCATTGGCTTGGTCGGCTCCTCCATCGTGATCAACACTCCCATAGCGGCTTTCTCTCGCTCGACAACGCCCCGCAAATCGCGTACCATCGCTACGCCGATATTCTGCCCCGCCTTCACAGATACGACAGCCAACTTCACGTCGCTGACGTCCGCAGAGTCATGAAAATAAAGGCGCCCGTCAATTCCTTTGTCCGATCCCTTTTGTTCCTCGACGGGCCTTGCACCGACTAGGCCAAGCGCCCACCATTGGAACTGGAAGGGATCGTTCCTGGCCAGGTCGCGAGCGTCTGGTACGGACACCGGTTCTCCGACCACGCGGTATCTGACACGTCCGCCAAACGCGTAGCTGATCCGCGTCTTGATCAAGTTGATTGCGAGGTGCGTAATATCGATACCGATCCACCGTCGACGAAGTGCCTGCGCCGCGGCGATCGCCGTACCGCAACCGCAAAACGGGTCGAGGACAACCCCGCCTTGGGGGCATGAACTGCGAATGATCCTCTCCAGCAGTCCCTGAGGCTTCTGGGTCGGATAGCCAAGCCTCTCGGGGTCAGTCGGACCCATCCAAGCCACGTCGACATCAATTCCATCATTCGTTCCATGCACCGTGCCCTCAGTATATGGCTGGTAGGCCCAGATGTCCTGAATCGGAAAGCCGTCCTGATCGCGCAAATAGCGGACGGGCGTGGGCCACTCGGTGCCCGGTTTGACCTCGACAAGTCCGGCCCTGTACAACTCCTCCAACTTTGCGAGCACGCGCAACTTTGCGAACTCCGGGGGCATCTGCTCGGCCAAGAACCCCGGAATCGCCCAATGCCGGTTCTTTTTCGATGGATCGAACCCACGCCATGGCATTCCGGATTCCCCGCCTGTTTTGCCTGCGCCGGTCAGGACGTTTCCTCCACTTATGAATTTGAGGCGGCCAGTCGCATCGGCCGCGTATCGCCCCGAGACGTGCCCCTTCATATAGGGTCGCCGGACGACCTCGAAGAAATAGCTGGCTCCGTTCACATAGAAGAGCAGCGTGTCGTGGATAGGACCGAAGCTGCGCCGCGGTCCGTGAGCCCCGGTCCTGCGCCAGATGATCTCGTTTTTGAAGTTCTCCGGTCGGAAGACCGCGTCCATGAGGACCTTTAGATAGTGACTCGCAGTCGGGTCACAGTGAAGGTAGATGGAACCCGTGGGCTTGAGCACGCGACGAAGTTCAACGAGCCGCGGCGCCATCATCGACAGATACGCAAGCATATCGGAAGTGCCCAAGAATGTCCGAAAGGCCATCATCGCGTTAGCAACACGAGGCCCACCGACTTGAACGGCATCCTCAAAATTGCTGGCGGCCTCTCGATCCCAGATCCACGTATCCGCAAAGGCCTTGATCTGCGCATGCGCCCTCGTCCCGTCGCGCTCCGCAAACAGCACATTATAGTCTGCGTCAGAATTGAAAGGAGGGTCAAGATAAACTAACCCAAGTTGGCCAGTTCTTGGAAATCTTCGTTTTTTTTCGACGGTAAAACGTTGCTGCTGACCGACCAGGAAGGCTCGGGGTCTTCAAAGGCGGTGTAGTCAAAACCTACCCCCTTGAATGGAGGGAGTTCGCTTGCGATCTTGATGTTGACAGGAGGTCGCGAGTGTTCTTGAAACGGATTTCAATTCGCAAGAGTGGAAAGCGTCATACGTACTGGGCATTGGTCAAGTCTGTCCGGACGGCGCGCGGGCCGCGACATCAGGTCGTTTCCTATCTCGGTGAATTGGAGCCCGGCGAGAAGGCCGGGTGGGCCCACGTGGGGCGAATCACAAGGCGTCCGCAGTCCGCTCAACTCCGTCTGTTCGACGACACCGGGCCGTCCGCCCCGGTACCCGAGAAGGTTGAAGTGCTCGTACGCAGAGCCCGTGTCGAACGGACGCGCGACTTCGGCGACGTCTACCTGGGCTTGCTGCTCTGGCAGACGTTGGAACTGGACAAGCTCCTGGATCACAAGATCAACCGCGGGCGATCGCGCATCCCCTGGCCGTTGATGGCCACGGTGTCGACCCTGGGGAGATTCTGCGAGCCGTCCAGCGAATTGCACATCGCCGACACCTGGTACTTGCGCACGGCGCTGGACGACCTGCTCGGCATCCCCGACCACTTGGTCAATACGCAACGACTTTACCGCACCCACGACGCCCTTCTGCCGCACAAGGAGGCGATCGAGACGCACCTGAAGGAGCGCTTCACGCACTCGCCTTTCGCTCCCCACGACGGCGAGCGCCGCGCCGACGGGCCGGGGGTTTCTGCTTCTCGCGCCGCTTTCCCCCATGCGGCTTCATCTCCAAGGGGAACGATCGGGCCTCCCACGTTCCTGGGGAACCCGCTGTGCCTATGCCCTGCTCTCCGACCCCGGTGGGACGGAACGCGTCAGGCCTCTACAACGCGTCCGCGCGGCCCCCGTATGCACCACGACGAAGGCTCCTCACCAGAACGGCTTTCGGGGCTCCATCACACGGCCTGGGCACTCGCTGTCTACGCTTCGCCGCATGGGTCGCCCCATCACGACGCAAGACTCGCTTCCGG
>JAZDHF010000127.1:0-2357 GCA_043806315.1 Planctomycetota bacterium
CCGGTGTGCGCGACCGTGCCATCCTGGGAGTACTCGCCTACTCCGCCTGCCGCGTCGGGGAGATCGTGGCCCTCAAGGTCCGCGACTACAAGATGAGCGGCGTCCACGCAATCCTGGAAGTGTACGGCAAGGGCGGCAAAGAGCGACGCACCCCGCTGCATCCCGAAGCGGTGGAACGCATTGAAGCCTGGCTCGATACCGCCGGCATCCGAGATGACGCGGATGGCCCGCTATTCCGCGCGGCGAAAACCGCACGTGGCCGCGGGCACGACGGCTTCCAGCCGACTCCGTTATACCTTACGTGGACAATAGTGATACGTTCTCGAACGTCTGGAAGTGAAGGGTCATCAGGCTTTTGAGGGGGTTCCGGTGCGCGGTATTGACTTGAGACAGACATGTCTGAATCGCGGTTCGGAAGTCGTCGAACCGGGCATGGTACTTGCCGTAGAGTTCCTTGCGCTTGATGAACTTCCACAGCCGCTCGATCAGATTCAGGTTCGGGGAGTACGAAGGCAGGTACAGCAAGATAATTCCCAGTTGGGCGGCCAGAGCCTGCACCGTGGCGTTTCGCTGGTAGCGGGCGTTGTCCAGCACGAGCGTGATCGGCCCCGCCAGTCCCCGGGCCGCGACCTCGCGGAGCAGTTCGCACATTGTTTCCGTGTTGACCACCGTGGTGTTTGTCACGGCGATCAACTCGCGTGTCACCGCGTTCCAAGCCCCCAATACGTTAAACCGCTGCCGCCCCGACGCCGCCCTCACAAACAGCCGCCCAAACGACCACAGGCAGCACAGAAAGGTGCCAAACACGAAGTGCGCCGCATCGACGAAGAACACGTGCCCCTGACCGGCCTGGGCAGCATCCAGTCGGGGCCTCAGTTGGTCAGCAAGAAACCGCTGCTGCTCCGCCACGTGCTCCGCGACACTTTTTTGGGGGGGACAGGAATGGCAGCCATCCGCTGCCAACGCAATCCGAGTTTCTTCAAAAACAACCGCGTTTGCGTCGGGCCGCGACGGATCCCGGTCAATTGCTTGATGCGGTCGGCTGCCTCGGCCACGCTTGAAGCCGGTCGTTCCCGGAACGACTCGGCGAGCAATTCGCGATGGGTCTCCAGCAAACCGGTTCGGCCCTTTTTCCCCCAACGCCGCAGACCATCGAGGCCGCCGTCCCGATATGCGTTCGCGTGTCGCTTCACCGTCGCCAAGCCGACGCCAACGATCTTCGCCGCCTTTTCTCGGGTAAGCCCGTGGTGCAGCAGCCATAGGGTCTCCATTTTTCGCCGCGTTGGCTCGTGGGGATGCTCCCATCGCTCCTCCCCCACAATCCGCTGCTCTTCCTCTGACAAACGCACTCGGAACCAAGCCATCCTTGACCTCCATTCGTCCATGAACCAACGCCTCGTCCGCCGTCCCATCGGCGAACCCGCCACGATGTATCAAAATCCGGTCCCAAGGACAAGAACAGTTCATTTCACACCGCGCAAGGTATATACAAAACCGTTCGACTTCAGCGGCGTGCTCAGCGGCACGATCCACAAATACACCGACGACCAGTATACTTACGGCATCGACGGCACCTACAGCGTGGCCAACGGCCAATGGTCGCCAGCGGCAACGGCTGGGCCTCGGGCACGAGTTTTTCGGACCGCACCTACTCCGGCGACGGGGCCTACAGCGGCTCGACCTCCGACAGCACCAGTTGGAGCGCCTGGCACGGGAGCCTTGCGGAAGAGGGCGGCGAGGGGTACACCAACCAGTACCGCGAGTCTTGGACCTTCGGCTCGGGCGGGGTGACGGGGATGGCGACGAGCACCACCAACTCGTACCGCCGGGGCGGCTATGGCTACCACTACGACTGGTCCGCGGCCGGGACGTGGACCGAAGGGAACTCGTCCAGCGGGTCGGTCAATTACTCGGAGGGGGACTATTCCCGCGACCTGTCGGAGAGTTTTCGCTGGGACGCGACCCAGATCGACTACAAGGCCTATAGCGGCAGCGCGACCAGCCTGTGGAGCCAGTCGAGCGGCTCCGGGACGGGGAGCGGGGTGGGCGAGCTTTACAACCACAACTACTTTTCGGGCTCGTCGTGGGCGGTGTCGGCCGGCAATGCCGCATACCATTCCT
This sequence comes from Planctomycetota bacterium, assembly GCA_043806315.1. Taxonomy (GTDB): domain Bacteria; phylum Planctomycetota; class Phycisphaerae; order UBA1845; family UBA1845; genus SBAX01. Next base: position 2,122 of record JAZDHF010000127.1, read on the forward strand.
GGACGAGCGGGCTGAGCCACGACGCCACCGACTACTACGGCTACTCGGCGGGGATGTCTTCGAGTTCGGGCTCGGACGGGGCCACGGCCTACGACAGTTGGATCGACAACCACGTTCACGGCACGTCGCTCACCTGGGGAGCGTGGACCGACTGGTGGTCGCAGACCTGGTCCGACGGCTCGGGCTCGGGGGGCGGATCGACGAGTTCCACGAGCGGCTCGGTCAACGGCCCGCCG
>JAZDHF010000128.1:0-49467 GCA_043806315.1 Planctomycetota bacterium
AGGCCTTGGAAGGGGAACGATTGTTGAGTACACTCTGTTTCCATCAGGCTGCTCCTCCGTGAACGGTAAACTCGTGTAGCTACAGGTGTTATCGCACAGAGAGCAGCCTGTTTCTATCCCCTCGGTGAGAAATGCGGGCTAGCGAGGTTGGATTCGAACCAACGACCTCCGGGTTATGAATCGAGGTCGCCGCAGTGACGTAAGGCCATTACCTTCGTTCTAAGTACAGCACCCCACAGGAGGGGTGCGGAATTCCTGATGTTCAAGGGCGTTTCGTGCCGAGTTGATGCGCATGGCGAAGAAGGTTCCCATGCGAGGGCGTGGTCGCTGCACCCCGCTGTCCCCGCCATTGAATTGTCGTCCCTGGGCGCCGACGCCGGCTGCGACGCGTCCATCCGGACCGGCCGCCAGACCGGCCGTTCCGAACCGCGCATCCAACCCGAACCCCGCCACGCGGGCCAGCCCGCGCATGCGCGGCACAATCGCCCCGCATTGCTCCGGCCTATAGTGAAACCGATCCTACAAGAACGATACAATGCGTTCTTCTACAACTGAGTCCATCGTTGCGTCTCCTTGTTTGCGTAGCCTCCAATGATCACTGTGGGTTCGCCGACGCTGATAACCCCGTCCAGCGCATCGTCCTTCCGGGGCGGACTGCTTGCGAATCTTATGCCACAAATCCAACCGGACTTCACGGTTGCCCGAAGCTAATCCGCACAGTCTTGAATCTGCCCTTGGTGGCGAGCAGTTCCAGGCAAGTCTGGATTTCTGCGAAGCGCGCGCTGGGTGGTACCACCAGGGTGGCCGGCGTCTTACTATCGGGGCATCGCATCCGTGCCCAGTTCTCGTCATTTATGGCGTGGAAATCCACGTCCGTAAGCCCAACGACGGGATCGAAACAAAAAATGTAGTCCGTCGGAATGGCCCCGGTCGGTCCTGATGCTTCCCAAAGCAATTGCGTCTTCCCGAACATTGCGCTCTCCTTAAATACATCACCGGCGCCTGCACCCCGCAGACTCTCGCACCCCGACATTATCAGCCCAGCAACGAGCCACAACAAGAGTAACACCGTCCGGTTGCGATTACGGAGCCGCATTGTATCCCTGCTTCTTCAAGGTGTCCTTTGCCCACGCAGGTAACGAGCTCGCCTCCTTCACGTTGACGGTGTAGGTTGCTTTTTCCCCAGCCTTCATGCTTCGAACCCACGTGACCTCGCGGATGACTTTCCCATCGCAGATGAGGAAGGCCCTAAAAGTCGCGCGCCAGGTTTCGCCGGCGGCTGGCAAAAGACCGGGCTGGTCGTAGATCGTCAAGGAGCCCGGATCGGTGCGGCTTGCGCCCGCCGACTCATAGTACGGGTTGGGTTTGCCGGCGGAATCTGTATTCCAAACCGGGTTCTTTGGGTCGATCGTCGTTTCGTACTCGCCCCCCGTTGTCTTCATTTTACGCTTGATCGGCTTGCCGTCAGCGCCGATAATCTCCCTGGAAATGAACTGCACGACGTGCGGGTCCTTGTCGCATTTCACCTGAATGGAGATCGCGTCGGTGTATGTCGTCGCCGTGCCGTCCTTTACAAGCGTGACGCCTGTTTTCGCTTCGGTCTTTGAGTCACTGTAAGCCGCCGTCCCTCCGGTTCCACTGTAGCCCGCTGGGGCCGCATCGATAACCGTTGAAGCTCCGGCTTGGGAAGCACTTGCTCCCGGCGCGCCTGCACCGCCTCCACCGCCACCGGAGTCGCCGATCAAGACCGTCTGACATCCCATCGCGATGGGGTCCGATCCCCCGGCGGCCTCGAGAACTTTGTCGCCCTGCCGGCACGCCGGAAGATTATTGATGAAGACGTTCTTGCTGCCCTTGGTGACGAAGCCCGGCCCGTGCGGGGGAATGGGCACCGGAATCGGGCAGATGTGCATGTCGGCCATTCCCGCCATCGCGCTCATGGCCGCCGACATCGCCGCAGCCGCGGCCGCTTTGATGCCCTCGGTGTACGCCGTGCGGGCCGCGGGCTCACCGCCGGGGACGGCGGCGGCCGCCGTGTAGGTCGCGGTCAAGGCGACATTCGCCGTCATTAGCGTCGCCTGACTGGAGGAGGTCGCGGCGGGCGCTCCGGGTGCGCCTTTCGACGCCGCGGTCCCGGCATCCTGCGAAAGTGCCGCGAACACTTGCGACAACTTGGCCGGGGTCGTCGCAGGGTCCAACGATGGCGAGGTCATCAGATTATTCATCGTGTCGCAGGCCGACTCGATCCCCGCGCCCATGCCCGCCGGAATCGCCCGCCACGCGGGCATAAAGCCGATCATCACGTCCGGGCTCCCCGGCCCGGGATTAAGCGGCGGGCCGTGACTGGTTGGATCAGTTGTCCGTGCGGCAGGGGGCATAGTTACTCCAACTGCTTCTGTCGGGTCAGTTGACCCGACCTACATGACCTTGGCGATGGAGCAGGCGCAGCGGCCTCGTTCAACGATGTTGTCGCCCTGGCCGACGGGGCCGGCGCTTTGGTATTGTTGCTCGGCTGCTTGCTGTGCGGACGGCTCAGGCGATTGCGTTTGGGCCGAGGATTGCTCAGCGGCCTGGGCTTGGGCGCGCAACTTGGCCGCACGTTGCCGCCTCAATCCGCCGCCAGATTCTCCGGGTATGTTTGTCATGAAGTATGTCCGCGCATCGGCGGCTATGGCAACGGCGGCGGTTTTGCGATCGGCTTCGGTTTAGAAGACGGCAAGGACGGAGGCACCTTGGGCTTCGGCGTAGACGGCAAGGACGGAGGCACCTTGGGCTTCTCCCGCTTCGGCGGTTTAGAAAGCGGCAAGGGCGGAGGCACCTTGGGCTTCGGCGGTTTAGAAAGCGGCAAGGGCGGCGGTGTCGGCTGCTTTGGGATCGGCTTCGACTCGTAGAGGACGACCTTCCCTTTGTCCGTGTAATAGTTTTTCTGGGTGACAGTGATCTTATCGAAGCCGCTCATGTCGACGGTCTTGGATCGCCCCTTACGCGCGATCGGGTTGATCCGCGGGATCATCTCGGCGGGTCGGTAAACCTGTAACATCTGTGGGCAACTGGGGCAGGGTCCAGCCGCGTTATAAAGCTTGTCCCGGCACTTTTTACAGTAATAGCGGTTACAGGGTGGCAGCCCTGGCTTATCGCAGACCTCGCAGACGAGCACGCCCGTATTCTCACAGGCGTCGGAATCGCCGCGGCTGCCGTCGACGTTGAAAACGAGACCGTTCGTGGTGCAGCAGATGGACGGCCGCGTGATGCTCATGCCCCACGATGGGATCAATTGGACCTGCACCTTGGGGTCGCTCGCGTCCGCGCTCTTGTCGTAATACTCGCGAAGCCGCCGATTGGCGTGATCCAGGCAGACCTCCAGGCCGAACGTGATGCCGTCGACGGTGAAGACTGATCCGCCGCCACCCTTGACGTTAATTTCGGTGATGCGTTGCTGCCTGAGCGCAAAATCCTTGTCGCGATAATTCAACATCGTACCCGGCTCGTTGCGCACCGGAGAAAGGATGTCCCTCGAGCCTTCGGTCGGCACGACCCGGCGATCCGTCGCGCCATGGATGTTCACAAGTCGTCCGCCGCCAGTACCCTCAAACCACGCCCCAGTGTCGTTATAATTCCGCCCAAGGAAGTCGATGGCGGAGATTGCCTCCTTGAAGACCGCCGTCTCTCGAACTTGGCCGTCATCAGTCGCGGGGCGCGGACCGCCCTTCTGAACTAGGGCGACGTTCCAAATTTCGGTCGCTTCCAACTCGAGAGGCGGCGCCGGCTCGATGAGTGTCGCAGGGCATGGTGCCACGATTGTCTTGCCCGGCGGCGGCTTTTCCGGCACGTCCAGTGTCACCTTGAACTTGCCGCGAACGATGGGCGTGACTGCGGTGATTTTCGCCGATACGCCGCCCTGTTTGATACTCCAGCCCACGTTGACGCGACTGCACCTGGCCTTCTTGTCCTCAATCTCCAACACCACAAATCCGCCCGCGTTTTCGATGCCAATCACGTCAAACGCGTGCTCCGGCGGAGGCTTGTCGGGCGGACCGCCGCGCTTCTGGTAGCCGATGGCGGTGCCGAGGACAAACAGCCAATCCTTGTACTTGTCCAGGCTCGTCTCCTTACGCATGACGTCCTGAACTTCGAATACCTTCTCGATGGGATAGCCGCCGTCAGCCCCGCGAAAGAAAAACTCGGGGGCCATGAAGACCTTCAACGGCACGTCGAGGTTAATGGTGTTCTTCATCCTGCGGGCCACTGCCTTTTGGGCTTTTTCGGTCTCCTGAACCAGCTTATGCGCCGTGCCAATCGCCGACTTCATGATTTTGCACCGCTTGGCGATATCGGCCGAGGCCTCGGCCTTGCCGAGATATACCTCCTCCTTTACCTTCGCACCGGTGCTGGTCTTGCGCTCGACCTCCTTGGTCCCAGGCTTGATGTCGAAGGCGACGAATTGGATTTGCTTGTACTTGGCCATGTCACCGTCGCTCCCTTCGGTCCAGATTCAACTGCCGTGCTCCTGTTCGAGTAGTTCTTGCCCGGCCTCGTCCAAGGCGCCCGTTACGATCAGATTGTGATGTTCCTGGAAGGATCGGACGGCCTGTTCCAAGAGCGGGCTCTGCCGGCCGTCAATCGGGCCGTCGTAGTAGCCCAGATTGTGAAGTCGGCCTTGCACACCCGAGGCCGTCGTAATCGGATCCAGGTGCCCGAGGTTCAGTTCATACTCGTCGCCCGATTCCACGAAGACGATCTTGCCCCGCTTGGCGTTCGGCCGGATGGGTATCTCCACGCGCCCATCGGGGTCGGTCGTGTCCTCCCAATCGCGGTCGTCGATGGTCAGCACATACGCCTCGTTGGCGCGAGGCTCGTCGTTAACCTCGAAATAGACGACGAGTTTTTCCGGTGAGCCCTTGCGGACGAATCGGTGGCGGACCTCCGTTTCGCCCGGCTCCAGCTTGGGGCGTTTTTCAGGAATGGTGACGCGGTCCCCGGGAAGCAGCACGAAGCCATCCTGCCTGGCTTCCCTCAACGGCTCGTTCGCCGGATCGTTCCAAATCGTCTCCCAGAAATGGCCAACGTCGTACGCGATGCTGGCGATGCAGTCGCCTTGCTTGACGACGTAGTCGCCCTCGCCGACGGGGCCGGTGCCTTGGTATTGTTGCTCGGCTTCTTGCTGTGCGGACGGCTCAGGCGATTGCGTTTGAGCCGAGGATTGTTGAGCGGCTTCGGCTTGGGCGCGCAACTGGGCGGCGTGCTGTTGGCGGAGGCCGTTGCCGGGGTTGGTGGGGATGGATGACATTACGAGGACTCCCCCGCCGACCGGTCGCTCATGCTCCCGGCTCTGATCGGCCCCGCGCTTACACCTGGCGTTCTGATGCTATTCCGCTCCATAGCTGTCGCGGTACGGATAGGAGTCATCCCAGACGCTCCCAGGCGGCCGCGTCCAAATTCGGGAAGGTAATCTGGCACGTCCCCGGGTCGGGGACGGCTACGTAGGCCTGCCCGTTCTTGTCCAAGCTGCCCTTGCGGATCGTCGTACCGTCCGGTGCGGTGATCTCATAGGCCTCGCCGGGAACGGGTTGACCGATTTCATCCACCAGTTCGATTTCGATCCACGACGTTTTCTTTTCCTTCTCCTCTTCCGGCGTGATCGCGTATCCGGCAATGTCCGCAGCTACGACCCCCGTGGCGAGTTGACCGCCGCCGGAATAGGCCACGTCCTTGCCGGGTTGAACGCTGTCCGCGTCGATGGTCTTTTCCGGCGCCTTCAAGCCCACGGGCGACCCCGACCCGGCCGATCCCCCGCTGTTGATCTTGACCATCGTGCCGAGAATGGTGACGCCGCTCGCGTCGACCTTGACGAAATTGCCTCCGACCTTGAGGGTGATCCCCGTGCCGGACTCGATGACAATGTCCTGCCCGGCCTTGATGTATAGCTTGCTCCCGACCTTCTCACTGTGATTGCCGCCGACCTCTTCGCCGACGTCGCCAGAGACGGCCAGCGACTTCTTGCCGCCTATTTTCTCCGAAAAATCGAGCTTCACCTCGCCGTGCTTGTTTTGCTTGACGAGTTCAAACTTGTTCTCCTTGACCGTGAGATGGCGGTTGTGATCGACGTTCTCCACGCGGTCGTTGTTCACGCGGATGTGCAGGTCCTTCTGAGCATACAACAGGATTTGCTCTTTGCCCTTAAGGTCCTCAAAGCGGAGCTCATTCGTGCCCCCGCCGCCTTTGCTGCTGTGCGTCTTGATGACGCTCTTGGTCTTCTCATCCGGCAGTGCATAGGGAGGCATCAGGTCGGCATTGAACACCCGCCCGGTAATGATGGGTTGATCGGGGTCGCCCTCCAGGAAATCCACGATGACCTCTTGTCCGATGCGTGGCAGGAACATGATTCCATACTGCCCGCCGGCGATCCCCTGGCTTACGCGAATCCAGCAGGATGAGTTTTCGTCGAATTTGCCCTCGCGGTCCCAGTTGAACTGCACTTTCACGCGACCGTATTTATCGGTGTAGATTTCCTCGCCCGCCGGTCCAGCGACTCGGGCCGTCTGACTCCCGCGCATCACCGGCCACGGTGTGACCCGCGGCGGGCGATAGGCTACATCGGCCGGAATGCACTCGAATCGGCACAAATAGACCGGCGCGTCCACGTCGATCACCATCGCCACCCCCGGATCATCCAGCAGGTTGGGACAGGCCAACGCGTCCAGCGGACTTTGCCCGGAGACGGACGCGGCGCTGGTGACATCCCGCGACACTTGCCCTCCGTGGTACAACCATTGGGTCAGGAGTCGCCGTGCCGTCGCGTCCCCGACGCGCAACCGCGAGGCGATCTGCAGGACGCCCTCCGCAACGTTGCGCACGAGGGCGTTGTCGCTGCGCTGGGCCTGGAGCAGGGCCTGATGAACGCGCGCTTCCAGGACGCTTCCCCGACCATTGGCGTCCGTGCTTGTCCGGGTCGTGGATTCCTTGCCTTCGTGCGTCACCGTGGTAATCAGATACTCGCCATTCATGGCGGCGACCGGGTGATCCTTCAACTCGAACTTGCCGCCCGGGGTCAACCGCGGCGAGTTGCTTTGCCCGACTGCGACGGTCCGGCTGCAGTCGAACTCCTCCGTACGCAGGCGTGCGATCCGCGTTCCCGCGCCTTGCTCACGGTATTCGCCGGGATAGTCGCTGATCTCAAGGCCGGCGCCCTTTCCATTGTCGTTCCTGCACTCCAGATTCACCTGCGGCTTTTCGAAATTAAAATCGCGAAGCACCACGGCCCCCGGCCGCACGGAACTGCCTTTCCGAAAACGGAAGACGTGCTCCGCGGACACGGTCATCGAAGCAGGCGGGACGTAGGGCAGACTCGAATCCCCCTCAATCGGCGGCGAGTCCGGCGCGTCCGCCAGAACAAGGAGATGGGCATCCTGGGTCTGGCGGAAATACCACCGTATTCCCTCCTCCTCCATCAGGCGGCAGATGAAATTGTAATCCGTCTCGCGGTACTGCACGCAGTATTCGCGCGGGGAATACTCTCCCCGAAGCGGCGACAGGTCGAATCGATCCGGCGGGATTCCCCCGTCGGTCAGCACCGTCGAGATGATTTCCTTCGTCGTTTTCTGTTGGAAAATGCGGGAGTTGTAACGGTGCGTCAGGAGCCACAACGCGGGCACGAGCTCCGCGCGGTAGTATACCTGATCCACCGTTTCCCCTTTCATCTCGAATCGGCTCACGATTCCGTGAAACCACCGCTGTCCCCAGTCGGTGTTGATCGATAGAACCGCTGATTTTCCGACCATGTCCTCCAGGGCGGTCTCTTCCGGTGACGAAGCGAGTTCGATTTCAAACCGGTAGAGTTGGCAGAGTCCTTCCGCCCCGCGGTAACGGACGACGGAGTATTGATCCACGGCGCCGCCTTCGATCTGGAAGGCGAGCTGTGCTTGACTCAAGTCGCGGATCAGAGCCATTGACGGGCCCCCTGTTCCCCATGTCTTCCCGCGCCGCGCCTCTCGCGTGGGCCGCGAAGAGACTGACCAAGCCGGCCTGCACAGTGATTGCCTGGTCGCGGCCATGACGCCCTTGGTCGCAAATGGCCTCGGACTTTCGTCACCTGCCCGCCTCCGAGAACGTGAACTGAAACTCCCCGTTCGCGCCCATGCCCATGGCGACCCGGTCGGGCAGCGTCCCCTCCGCGATCCGCTGCAAGACCTCCCGCGAGAGCTGGGGGAGGATCTTCTGGTCGAGAAGGTGGTCGATCTGCCGTGCGCCGGCGTCCACCTGGTCGCAGCGACGTGCGATCTCCTCGTAGACCGCCTCCCCCACGTTCAGACACATGCGATGGGCCTCGGTGAGGCGCCCCGCCACTTTGGCGATCTTCATCCGGGCGATGGACTTCAACACTTCCTTGCCCAGCGTGCAGAAGGGAACGACGGTCGTCCGGGCCACCAGCGCCGGTTTGAAGTGCCCGCGCAGGTGCGGGTAAACGGCCTCGCGCAACTCCTCCCAGTCGACGGCCTCACCCGACTCGCACATCCCCAGGATCACGTCGGAGCCCAGGTTGCTGGTCATGAAGAGGACGGTGTTCTTGAAATCGACGATGCGTCCCTCCCCGTCGGCCAACACGCCTTTGTCGAACACCTGATAGAAAAGATTCATCACGTCGGCGTGGGCTTTTTCCACCTCGTCGAGGAGGACGACCGAGTAGGGGTGCTGGCGGACCGCCTCGGTCAACACACCGCCCTCCCCGTAACCGACGTACCCGGGCGGCGAGCCCTTGAGCTGCGAGACGGTATGGGCTTCCATGAACTCCGACATGTTGATGGAGGTCAGAAAGCGATCGCCGCCGAACAGCAAGTCGGCGACCGCCAGGGCCAGCTCGGTCTTGCCGACGCCGCTGGGTCCGACACACAAGAACACACCGAGCGGTTGGGCGGGGTTGCGCAGTCCGGCCTTGCCGATGCGCAGCTTCTCCGCGATCACGGCAATGGCATGATCCTGCCCGACCACGCGCTCCCGGAGCCGCTCCTCCATCCGCAAGGTGCCGGCGATCTCGTCCCGAACCATCTTGCCCGCGGGTACTCCCGTCCAATCCGACACGATCGCCGCCACGGCCGAGGCATCCACGTGTGGATGGAGGAGCGGAGAGTCTCCCTGGATGCCGGCCAACGCCGGGATCGCCTTCTCCAATTCGCCGCGCAGCACGGTCTGACGGCCGGCGGCCTCGGCGGGCGTTTTTTCTACCACGGCCGGCGCCGGCACGGTTCCGTCCGGGGCGTCCGCCGGCCGACCGGCGCTGCGCGCCCGTCCGTCGACGGGTTGCAACGCCTGAAGTTCAGCCCGAAGCTCCACAATCCGGTTGACCGCATCGCGTTCACTTCGCCACCGGGCGTCGAGGGATTCGCGCTCGCACAGCAGCGTTTTGCGAGCCTCCTCCATTTCGGTGAGCACCGTCTCCTCGGTCGCTACGCCGTTGAGCCGATCGCGCTGCAGGGCCTGGATGGCGACGAGCAGGTGGCCCAGCTTGCGGTCGATGTCCTCCAGAGACGCCGGCGGCGTGGCTAGCCCGACGGCCACCCTCGCGGCGGCCGTGTCGAGAAGATCAACGGCCTTGTCCGGCAGGAACCGTCCGCTGATGAAACGGCTCGAGAGCTTCACGGACGCAGTGACGGCCTCGTCGAGAATGACCACCTTGTGATGCTTCTCATACTTGTCTTTCAAGCCGCGGAGCATCACGGTCGCGTTTTCGATATCCGGTTCGTCGCAGCGGACAAGCTGAAAGCGGCGTTCCAGAGCCGCGTCCTTCTCGAAATACTTCTTGTATTCCGCCCAAGTCGTGGCGGCCACGGTGCGCAACTCGCCGCGGGCCAGCGCCGGTTTGAGCAGGTTCGCCGCGTCGCTTCCGCCCGCCGGACCGCCGGCGCCGATCAAGGTATGCGCTTCGTCGATGAACGACACGACGGGCTCCTTGCTGTCCTTGATCTCGCGGATGACGTTCTTGAGCCGGTTTTCGAATTCGCCCTTCACGCTGGCCCCCGCCTGCAACAGTCCGATGTCCAGAGCCAGCAACTTGACGCCTTCCAGGGAGGGTGGAACGTCGCCCTCCACGATACGCAACGCCAGCCCCTCGACGATCGCGGTCTTCCCCGTGCCGGGCTCGCCGACCAGGATGGGGTTGTTCTTCCGCCTCCGCGCGAAGATGTTGATGATCTGGCGGATTTCCTGATCGCGGCCGAAGACCGGGTCAATCTCCCCCGCGCGGGCCTTGGCCGTCAGGTCGACGGTGAACTGGGTGAGGGCGCTTCCCTCCGCCGCCATCGCGGGGCCGGCGGCGCCCGGGGTCGGCGACTCGGCCGGACTCTGCACGATTTCCTGAAAATGGTCCTGGAGTTGGTCCGCGTCGATCCGCTCAAGCTCCGGCGTGAACTCGCCGACGCGGGTGTGCGATGGATTGAGCGCGAACGCCGCCAGGACGGCGCCGGGACGGATCGTGGGCAACCCGAATCGGTCCGCCAGGGCCGAGGCGGCCTGAAAGAGCTCGACGACTTTCGGCGACAGCGCCGGCTTCCCGCGATGCCCTACGGGAAGCTCCTCGAGGATACGCAACAACGCCCGGCGGATTTGTCCGCGGTCAACCTTAAAGGTGTCCAGGATCCGGGTGACGTCGCCGTAGGGCTCGTCGAACATTCGGAGGAGCAGGTGCTCGGGCAGCACTTCGAAATGGCTGCGCGATTGGCAGAGGCTCGTGGCGCCTTGGAAGGACCGGAGGCAGACCGGGTCAAACCGGGCGAGCAGCGTGCGGAAATCTTCGCTCTTGCTTGTGGTGGTCATGGACGTTGTTTCCGGAACTCAGTCGTACCCACTGATCGTCGACGCACGGATGCGGGGCCAAGCCTGCCGCGGGCGACGGCTATGCGGCAGCCTCACGCCGGCGCCGGCCTGCGGCGAAGCGATCGCCATTGGTCCTCGCCGCACCGGCGCCGTTTGCAAACTGAACGGACACCTCCCCCAGTACGTCCGTGCGCACCCAACTCGTAAAGCCCAGGCGGCCCGCGGATTCACCCGACCCGATGCGCAGCGACCGAACCTCGCCCGCACGAATGCAAAGCTCCAGCGTGCACGCCAACGGATCCATGCAATAGTAGCGGATGAGGGCCCGCGTCTGTGCCGTGCGTGTCCCATCCGGCAAAAACGACAAATACTCTTCCCAGCCCATCGGTCCGATCCGCACCAGGAAGGTCCCATTCAGGTCATACACCTGTTCGCCGAGGGTCACATCGAAGCCCAGGCAACTGTTGGCTTCGCCCAGCCGGTTCTGATCGGCCGACGAAACGCGCACCCACCGTCCCAGGCACGTTTCCACGCGGATCGACGGGTCGTTCCAGTAGTCGCGAAGCACTCCGGCCAGCGTCATTCCCGAGCGTGGATGCTGGGTGAGTACGCCCGCGTAGCGCAGCAACCGGATCGGCGGCACGCCGAGCGTCTCCGCATCCACGCCCGGCGAACACCCGATGAACCACAGGAGGTACCCGGCGATGTCGTCACGTCCGGAAAGGGCAAACGAACGCTCAAAGCGGTATTTGAGCCAGCTTCGATAGAAAAACGAAATGAGCCGATGATGGAACAGGTCGAGGAAGTCGCGTAGCGGCGATCCCCCTTCTTCTCCCGTTTCCCGAGCGGGCCGCGCGGACTCGACGCCCACGTTCGCCCCGGATCGCGAATGGTCCACGGAGCGCAACACGTCGACGGCGTAGTGCAAGGGGAGGGGCGTGCTGACGCCGTACAGGCCCATGAACGTCACGTCGATCTGGTAGATCGACTCGTCCTCTGACGGCCCATCGACCACCGTCGCCCGCCGCACGTCCGTTGCCGGGAAGACCATCGAGACCTCGGGACGAAATCGGATTCGTTCCGCCGATACGGGTCCAACCCCGCCCACCGGTGCACCACCCGCGGCGAATCGCTCCAAGAGCCAGACCGCCGGGAAGAAATCGAATTCCCAGCCGCGGCGGACCAGACGGTCGATCAAGGACCGATCCTGTCTACTCATGCTTGCGGGCCCGGGAGCTTCGGATCCCATTTCACAAACTCCGTCTGACCCGCGCGGGCGTGGGCTGCTCGCCCCACCGCGGCGGAAACTCATGCACCACGCCGGACTTCACAAAGCGGACCGTCGTCTGGCTGAACGCGTTGATCGTCGCGTACCAACCCATGAACCGCTCCACGATCACGGCGAACAGGAAGGCGTCCCCCTCGCCGGCGAAGTGGTCCTCGTGCAGTTCAACCTCGATGCGCGACCCCCGAACCGGCGCCCCGCGGATCAACCGTTCGTCCGCCGCGGCGCTGACGGTCACGATGCCGTCGAGCATCCGCTGGTGGGCCAGGGCCCGTTGCGCGTCGTGTTCCGACTGAAAGTCGTACACGCTCAGAAGCTCCTTGAAACGCCGCGCGTCGGAGAGCGACACGTAGTTGAGGGAGAGGTGCGAGATCAGGCGCCAGTGCAGCGATTTCCCGGTCGGCGGACTGATCGTCGGCGTGGGGCTGAGGATGTTGCGGAAGGTCGCGCTCGGCGGCGAAGTGTCGGTCGGTTCGCGAATATCCCCCGCCCGCAGCGATCGCGGAAGGTCCCGGTTGGTGCAGGTCAATTCCATCGAAATCGTTTCATTGGCCGGGACCCCTTCCCGGCCGCGCCCGGTCACAAAGGTCATAAACGTATCCGTGCCGTACCGCGACTCCTCGCCGAGGGCGCTCGGCCTCACGTGCGTCTGATAGTAGGTCGCGTCCCGGATATCCTGACCGCTCGTGTGCTCAAAGGAGTAGAAGGGAACATATCTTCGCTGGGCGCCCCCCTCCTCCTGCAACACGCCGTGGACTTCCTCGACGGAGTACACCTCGAGATGTCGCGGATCGGCCACGCCGCTCTTTGCCGGGCGGACCAGATACTGGGCGCGATCATGCCGCAAGCGCAAGGGGTCCGCGCTTTGGGGAAACAGATTCATCACCGGGACGCAGTGGAGACGCACATTGTCGGCGGACACCAGCGGCGGCGGCTCCACGCGGCGATTGAACGTGATGACCATCTCGAGCGTGGATACCAGACCCAGCTCCCGGATCGGTCCGCTCAGCCCGTCGACGTCAAAGAACAAAAACCGGTCCTTGAACGCGAAATACTCTTGCAGCAGGCGATAGCCGAGGAAGGACCGATCCGGATACGGAAGTACGCCCTCCTCGGCCGCAAGCCCCGCGGGGCGAACGCGCTCTCGCCCCAGGGTACGAAACGGACGCTTGCCCTCGCCCTCGGCGCGGACGGTGATGAAATCGACGTGGGCGGCGAGTAGAAGGTAAAGCGTGAAGGAGGTCCGCGGGTCGCCGGACAGGAAGAAGCGCACCGAGTCGAGGTCCAGGTCGGAGAGCTTGGCCTTCTCCGCCGTGCGGAAGCGCATCACCAGTTCCAGCGGTTTGGCCGGCAGCGCCTCCAGATGAACCTTCGTCAACCGCCAGGGGCGAACGGTCACGGGCCAGCAGGATCGATAGCGACACCGCGTCCCCTCTTGCGGAACGCCGGCGAACTCCGCCCCCTTGGCGACGTACATCGGCGCTTGCAGGCCGGACAAATCCGGGATGATCTCCTCGATGCTCATCGACGGCACGGGACGCAAGTAATGAGGCCAGAGCAGGTTCATCAAGCTCGCCGTGATTTCGGGCAGTTCGTCGTCGAGCTTCTGGCGAATCCGGCCGCACAAGAACGCGACCCCTTCCAGGAGCCGTTCCACATCGGGATCGGACCCTCGATCGGCCAGCACGCGGGCAATCTCCGGATTGATCCGCGCGAACTCAGGTCCGACTTCGCGGAGGTAACGCAGCTCTTCTTGGTAATACGTGTTACTCACGGAATCCGATCACTTCGTCTCGACGATCATCCCGAGCCGCCTTACGTTTCCTGTCCGTCCGTTCAATTCGGTCACTCGCTCACTTCAAACCGCCCATCTCCCGAAAGGCCTGTCGAGAAGCACACCCGAGGCTGACCCGTACGACCCACGAGAACTCCCTCGATACGGAAGGAGAGCGTTTGCTTGTCGCCCTCCTCAGCGTGATGCGTGACGCGCACCTGTCGCAGGCGGGGCTCGTATTTGTCCACGGCCGTGCGGATGGCCTCCTGCATGCGCTGCACGTAGTCGCGGCTGCCCAGCACGAAATCGGTCAGGGCCGGCAGCCCGTAATCCGGCAGCGCCTGGCTCAGACCGTGGCGGGAACTGAGCAGCCGCTCGAGGTTGCGCCGTACAGAGTCCGCCAGAGCCTCGAGATCCTCCCGCGCCGACGAATCGAGGCGTTCGCCCTCCCCGGTCGCCGCGATCCGCTCCAGCAGCGTCCGCTCCCGCCCCATGGAAAGCACCTCTTGGGATCCGTGCCGGAATGCCGGCCACGCACACGGCCGGCATCCTTGTGGACGACCCAGTCAACGCCGAAGCGCCGCCCGCCTCGCGTATCACCCCGCCCCCGGCGCACGCCACTTGTCCACTTCGACCACGGAATCGGGCAGCCAGTTCCATTCCACCTCTTCGTACACGAAGCTCACCTGTTCCATGTGCCGGTAGCTCTCGTTCGCCGGGACGAAGCTCATGGGCATGTACGGTTGGATGTCCACGATCCGGGCGTTTTTCAACGTGATCCGATAGTACTCCGCCTCGGATCGCGTCGAGGGGTCGATGCGATAGAAACTCGCCTTGACCTCGGCCAGGTTCTGGCCCGTACACAGGGCTTTGTGGAACCCGGGGGACGCCTTGTCGATCACCTTCACCACCCGGAGCGGGCTGTGGACGCGCACGCCCGTAGCCTGCCCGTTCGTCGGTTCGACCGGTTGATGCAGATGATGTTCGATCTCGAACACATCGGACGTGTCCTCACGCCCCTCCTTCTCCGATGACCCCGGATACTCAGCAACCTTCAAGTTACACGGTGTCGGCATGGGTACTTCCTCCTTCTTCTCTTGATTGCACCGCCCCAGGCGGACGCCCCGGCCTCAAGACTCCCCACGAGACTGTCTGCCGGGGCCCGGTAGTCGGCCGGACGCCATCCACAGGACGTTGCTGGTTACTTTCGGCCTCGTGGCGCTCCACACGGAGCGCAAGTCATCAATAGCAGATCGCGTGCCAGGACGATCCGTGCACCGGGCGAACGCGGTCAGAATGCGCGCAAGTTCCACGAACTACAGGCGTTGCGCTTCAGGGCACGTTTCGTAGCACGCGCCATTCGACCCGAATGGGCCGGCCCATGTGGGCTTCCGTGCCCGCCCGACCGTGTGCGCTGGGCTTAGGGCACCATACCTGGACCGTACGACGTGGCGACTCCCTTCGCCTCCACTACTTGAGCCGCGCCCACGCTTCGCAGACCCCTCCGCAATTCCGGCGCAACCGCAACAGCCGCGAACGCCCGGTCACTTCGCCGGCGGCGGGTCGAACTGACCCACCATCGACAACTGGACTTCCACGCCCTTCAACTTGAAGTGCGGGATCATCTGGATTTCCGACTTGAACATTCCCGGCTTACCCGGCACCGGTTCCGCGGTGACCTGCACTTCCTTGAGGGGGTATTTCGCGGCGAGTTGATCGTCCAGAGTCCCCTGGCGAACGTATTGCTTGAGCCATTTGTTGATCTCCCCGACCATCTTCTCCGCGTCCATCACCCGCCCCATGTTTTCGCGCCAGATGACTTTGAGATAGTGGGCCAGCCGGCAGGAGATCATCAAGTACGGCAACGCCATGCCCAATCTCGCCCGGGTCTCATCTTCCTTGCCTTCCGCGGTGTCGGGAAACTTGCCCACGCGCTTGGCCGACGGGGCGTCGAAAAACGCTGCGTTGTCCGAATCCTTGCGCATCACCAGAGGGATGAACCCGAAGTTGCACAGGTCCACGTCGACGTCCTCGGAGATCAGCGTCTCGGTCGGAATCTTGGTCTGGTACTTTCCCATGGACTCATATTGGTGCAGCGGCAGATTCGGGACGGTGCCGCCGCTGGTCGGCCCGACCACGGAGTTGTACCAGCCGAAATTCGCGAAGCTTTCGGTCATCCGTCCGGCCATGGCAAACGAAGCATTCGCCCACAGATACTTGTCGTGAGTCTCCACGCGGACGTCCTCCTCGAAGCGGAAGTCCTTGACGTCCTGGTCTTCGAGGGTATACGGCTTGCGGAGCAGGAAGCGCGGCATGCACAGCCCGATGTAGCGGGCGTCGTCGGATTCGCGGAAGGCGTTCCACTTCGTGTACTGCGGCTGCTCGAAGATTTCGTACATCTCCGACCACTTCAACACGCCCGCGAAATCCTGCTCCTTCTTCCCGAACATGGTCGCGTCCACGCCGCCCAGGAATGGGGCCTTGGCGACCGCCGCGACCCGCGAAATCTCGGTGAGCAGTTCCACGTCCGGCGTGGTCTGGTTGAAGGAGTAGTTGGAGACCATCAAGCCGAAGGGCTTACCGCCGAACGTATTGAACTGATCGCGGTAGATCGTGCGGAACAGACCGGATTTCTGCCAATCGGGACTGTCGTGGAAGTCGTCCAACAGGTCCTGCTTGGCCGAATTGAGCAGCTCGACACGGATGTTCGCCCGAAACTCCGTGTTGTCCACGTGGTACTTCAGGCTCCGCCACGCCGACTCCAGGGCCTGAAAGTCCTTGTGATGAAGAATCTCGTTGATCTGCGCGCTGAGCTGCTGATCCGTCTCGGCGATGAAGTCGTCGACGACTTGTTTGTTGATCGTCAGATGGTCGAGGTCCAGTCCTCCGGCCTTCTGAACGATGACGGCGATGCCCCGCCGGTACAGATCGCGGTATTCGTTGTCCAGGTCCCAACTGTCGATCAGGGTGTCGACGGCGCTCGTATCGACGGCTCCTGCCGCCGCCGGGGCGGCGGCCTGTTGCGGTCCTTCTGCCATTCCTGTTTTCTCCCTTGCAATAACCTCACGCGCCGACGATTCGACGCGCAGTTCACCCTTACCGTGCTATGATCCCTGCCCCGGCGTGCCCGAGGAGGGCGTTTGGCCCGAGGGACTGGCGATCATCTTCAGAATGCCGTCGCGCGTGGCCGGGTCCTTGATCGCTTTGAGCAGTTCGCTCTGGATCGCCTTCTCTCCCATCTTGGGGCGCAGCGCCTTCATCGCTTCACGAAACTCCAGAAGGTTGCGAAGCTGCGGCACCTGGCGGGCGATCGACTCCGGACGAAAATCCTTCAGCGTGTTGAACTTCAACGACACCGGCATCTCACCCGTGCCGCTGACGCGGTCCGCCACGTTGACATCCAGGGACAAGTTGAAACTCTGCATCACCGCGTCGAAGTTCGACTTGTTGACGTCGATCGGCTTGCGGTCATAGATCGGGCGGTTGTCCTTCTTGAGCGTGAAGTCGCCCATCACCAGCACGCGGAAGGGGAGTTCCGGCTCCATTTTGCCGCGCAGCGCATCCGAGATGACGATGTTCACCCGCGACTCGCGAGCTTTGGAAGGTCCCTTGGCCATAAATCTAGTCTCCCTTCGTCAAACGCCTTGACCGACAACGAGTACGGGGATTGATCATCGCCGACCTTCGTCGCGGAATCCACCCGGACTCGACCCACGAATTACTCCGAACCGTCCACCCTTCCGCTCCCGTTGCGCCGGGACTCCTGCCCCGCCGGTCGCCTTACGATCCGCTCGAGGGCTCCGTGACGAGGGCCGCCAGCGGATCCAATCGGCACAAGCTGGCGAACGACTCGCGGACCCGCTGCACGGCCTCCGGCGCCGGCGTCTTCTCCTTCAGGGTCAGCGATTTCCGGCACCGGTAGAGAGTCTGCGCCAGCGATACGGCCAGCGTCGGCTCCCACTCCTCAATGCGATAGCGCTGGATCTCCTCGTAGCACTCCTCCAGGAGAGGCGCCGCGAGTTGCAGGCATTGGGCGTCGAAACACAGTTGCGCCATCCCCAGACGCCACAGGAACCGGTCGCGCCGCTGCGTGCAACCGACCAGCCCTTGCTGGAGGACCTGCAGCGCTTCCTTCAACTTTCCCGCCCCCGCCAGCTTCCGCGCTTCAACGGACGCCTCCGACAGCTTCCCGTTGTTCGTCGCTCCGCCCGCGGAAACGCTTGGCCCGCGGCCGCTCAGCGCAATCTCGCTTTCCAGCCACATTCTCGTCTCGCCCGAACACAAGGGCGTTCCGTTGCGAAACCGGAGCTCGAACACGCCCTCGCCGAGACGACGGAACAGCATCGCCGTCAGGCCCATGACGACCTCACGAGCGGGGTCGAACTTCACCCCCAGCCGCGCCATCGCGACGCACACGTAGCGCTGCACATCGAGCCAGAGGGGATCACCCGAGCGGAACGCCGCCTCGGCGCCGTTCAGGAGGTGCTCCCACAGGGCATTCTTCTGTTGGTGAGCCAAGGCGTCAACCGCGGACGCCTCCGGCGGCTCGATTTGGACCTTCCCCGCCTCCGCTGCGGGAAGCGAGAGGGTCGACCACTTCAGGATCCGCACGATCGCATACGGGATCGGATCGGCCGGGTCCGCTTTGCGAAGGAACGTGCAGGCCGAGAGAATCGAGCCCAGCGCGCTCTTCGTATCCCCGATGTCGCCGACCGCGGAACCCGGCCCGCTCGGCGAGGCCCCCGTCGGCGTCGCGCCCGCCGGCTTCGGACGCTTGGCCGCCAGCTCCTTCAGCCCGCGAAGAAACTTATCGAGCTCCGGCGGATCGTCAGGCATCCGCTGCTTCAGGGCACGGGAGAGCGACTCCGCCTTGCCCACGCAGACGTCGAGCGCGTCAAAATCCGTCCCCTGCGGCGGATGATCGCGAAACCACCCGTGGTCGGTGAACCGGCTTCCCAACGCTTCGATGCGCGCCTTTCGCCGACGCGCGCGGGGAGGGTAACAATTCTCCCAGAAGGTTTCGACCAGATTCGTCAACATCCCCAGCGTTGCCGCGAGCCCGGCGTAGGTGTAACGTTGGAAGAGGGCATGCCCCAGCGCGGCGGCGATCTCCACGTCCTTGGATTTTTCTCGGAGCACGTTCACCGCGGATTGCTCGAGGACTTGCCAGTCCGGCGGGTCGCTAGTGTCAATCCGGTCGACCTTGACCAACTCCGACATCACGGACAGATAGTCCGCATCCGTACTCACGTCGGCGCCTGTTGGGGCGTCGCCGGGTATGGGGTCGCTCCCCAGTTCGAGGACTTGGCTAAGTTCCGTGGGCGACATCCGCTACCCCGGGGCGATCGAGAATGGACTCCCACAGTCCGCCCGCAATGCTCGGTCCGCCCTTTTGAGACTTATTCGCAAGGGCAGCGTGACATCTCACGATGGCGCCCGGCCCGCCGAAAACCCCGGCCCGCTTGCTCGTCCCAAACGACGACCGAATCCGCCCTACTCGCGACGCCCCGATGCGTCCCCTGTGCCGGTACGGCGGAGTTTCTCAGGATACCTGAACGGGGTTGGAAGTCAAGTGAGGATGGCCGGCCGTGACACGAAGTCCGTCCATGTAGCCGGAAGACATGTTCCGACGGGAACCCCGCCCACCTTCTCCGCCGCTTCACCGGGCGTCGAGTCAACCTTCACGCCGGTCAGGTCCTCGACGTACGGAAGCGTACGCCCGAGCGTGGTGACGAGCAGGAAATCGTCGGCGACAAGCTCCCGCGCGATCACGCCGAGGATCCCGCTTTCCCCATCGGGATCGCCGACGACCACGAACGAAAGAAACTTACGGCGGAGGTCGAAGCGCCGCTCCAGCCAATGAATCCAGCCCGCGATCTGTGCGTCCAGGAACGACCCCATGACAAGCGGAAGGATCACCGTGGCCTCAAAGCGGGCGCCGGTGTGCTTCGCCAGATTCTCCCCCCAACACGCCACCGCCCGCTCCCATGCCTCCCAATCGCCCGCGGAAAGCCCGCCGCGAGTTTTCCCAAACCACTCCCCGAACGGCATTTCTTTCCCCGCAGACAGCCACGATTCGTCGCTCGAACCGCCGCAAACTCCGGCGAGGTCCACCTCTCGCTCGCCGAATCTGGCCTCGAAGCGTCCAGGCGAGTTGATAAAGCGGGGCACTTCTCGTCGCAGGGCCATTAAATCCCGGATCACTCGTGCCGCTGGAACCACTCGATCACTTGTAGGACCCGGCCACGACGCGGACGGGACCCCCACGTAGAAGCACATGGGAAACGGACGGCCTCGAAGATCGCCGCCGTAGTCCAACACCGAGACGAACACGGTCATTGCCGAGCGGGGCAAGCGTAGGGCGCAGGCCGCGACCGGCAGCCGATCCGCCCGTGTCCCGGACCCGGCCACGCGGTTTCGATACAACTCGAACCCTTTGAGCACCCATTCGCTGAACTCAACCGTCCACGATTCGTCCGTCCCGGAGTTGTAGTAATCCGGGTAGGTGGGGAGCTTCCCGAACCAGCGTATTCGCGGATCGGGTCTCAGCTTGGGCGTCTTCGACCTGAACAGATCCTTTAGAGGCATTCCTTACCTCACCACCGGTGCAAACATCCGACGCTCGCGTCGGTCAGCCCCCGAGGGCGGGGCGGTTCACCGCCACAACGCCGCCGACCCGGCAGACCGCAGCCCGTCGTGCAGCGGCTAGAGACAGGACCCTCGCCACGCCCGCGTGTTGGGACATCCGGACCGTCCGCGCGAAACTCACGCAATGGGCGTTCATCGCGGGCGATCCGGCGACGATCATCTCAACCCGGCAATTTCCTGGTCCCCGCGATATCTTCGTCGGTGAGGGAATCCGGCGGATTGATCCCGTTGAGTCTGGGTATTCCCTCGGGGAGCCTCTTATCCTTTAGGTCGAAGCGGAACACCTGCCCGACCGTGATCGAGTCCTTGTCGCCGTCGAACTTGACTCTGAACTGATGGACCACGTACCAAGTCCTCCGCGCATCGCTGGGCATGCCATACCGCTGCAAATACGCAAGAAAAGCGAGCGCGGAATCCTTCCCTAAGGTCTTGTGCGCGTCCTCGAAGTGCACGGTCGTGAAGAGCGGATCCTTAAGAGTCACTTCCCAGTTGTCCGCCTTTTCCGTCAGGCCCCACGTCTTGCTGACCGGTTTCGTGGGCCAATCCTGCGACTCACAAAAGAAATCCAGGGAATCGTGCCCGCCCATCCGCAACTCAACGGATCGAGCCGCCCGTCGGCAGTAGTCCTCCGTCGCCTGCCACTTACGACCGGCCTGGTCGATCGTGCACGGATCGACGTCGAAATCAAGTTTCTCCCCGGACAGGAATTTTTCCCAATCGTCGCATTTGTCATAGAACTGCTTGCGCGCCTCGAAACCGATGAGGTCCCGCACGGTCAGGCGTTTCTCCATCTTCTCGAAAGCTTTCCGGGCTGTTGTGACTCGCTTTAGGAAAGTGCGAAACTTGTCCAATCTTACAGTTTGCAGTGCCGTATCCGTGTCGCGCTCGCCCTTCAAATACGGCCACCCGAAGGTCTTATCCGCGTCGAACCCTTGCAGTTCCTCGTCCTGAATTCTCGCCAGAATCTCGGTTAAGCGATGGTCGAGAAGCCTTTGAGACCACGTCTCGACGTTCACCAGCGCCTGCGTTATGCGTTCGTCTTGCATCCGAAAGCCTTCCCGGAGCCCCTCGATGTCGCCCCACGGGATTTCGTCGCGTCCCTCCGCAGACTGTGTCGATTTCGTTTGAAGGTCTTGGTAATTCCGGACTGCCTTGCCGAGACCATTCCACGCCGTCGCGAACGCCAGTGCAGTCTCATCCCACGGAGAACGTTCCTTCGACTCCCGGGGGCGAACGTCAATGACCCAACGACCGGAACTCCAGGCTTCCGGGTTGGCGAGCGCCTGCCGGAACCAGTCGTTGACCTCCGTGGAGCCGTCCCAAGTCCATCGCACCCCGTCCTCGGTCGTGTGGTCCCCCAACGCAACATGACGGATGACCCAGCTCAGGGCCTCCTCAGCCTGATCTCCAACCCTGGTCCACATCTGCTGGTCGTCGGCTTTCTTAGCCAATTGCTCCCAGTTGGTTATGCCCGACACGAGTTGCCTCAGTTCGGTCAATCGCTTGGCCCCGTAGGCGTCGTTCCACTCCTTCACGTAGGTTCGCATGTACGCTCGCGTCGCATCTTCAAGCCCCGAGCGGCACCGCTGAGGAAGCCCGCCCGCGCGTCCGTCGACGGCTCCGTCCAGGGTGTGGGGAGCCATCTTGTCGAAGCAGTATTGCAAGTCCACGATACTTAACGCACGGGCGTACAGAAACTCCGCGGTCGCCCACGCGGGCGTACTACCGGTTGCGCCGGTCGATCGGGTCACGAGCGGCGTGGACGCCGGCGGTTTCTTCGCGGGAACTCGGCGCGACGGCAACGTGGATTCGTCAGGCGCCGCCGCGGGCGCGGCCACACGTTCGGAGCGATCCGTGGTCTCCCGCGGGTCAGCTTCCGGCGAGCGTTTTCCCACCTTAATGGTGTAGGGCGATTTGTTGGGCGCATTCCGTTTATCTTCCGGAATCAACGCCGCGAGGCCTAAGTCCTCTCGGGCCGTCCGCGCCAAGCGAGTGGACACCGTTTGCAGGAGGCACGTTCCAACGCCGCGATGGAGGAGCGTTGCGGATTGAGTGAGAAGATTCGTCAGTGCTTTGCGGTCCCATCGGGGTCCAACCTGTTCAACCTGCTTGCCGAGCTCTCCGCCCGCCGAAATCGGTCGGATGTGCTGAACCAGCGCGGCGCTCCACGACTCTGGAGCGCTCTCGGGTAGGCATTCTCCTTCCTGTAGTTTCGCGTCGCGCCAATCGCCCCCGACGGTTTTAAGCGTATTCCGCACCGTCTCGGCATCCTTCGAGAACTTGACCGCGCCACCCTGCCCCTCTTTTTCACCTGGCGCGAAGTCGATAATGTGTCCGAAGACATCGGCGTCATAGACGTTCTTCACGCGCCGCTGGAATGACGCGAAGTCAGCAAAAACAATCGGCCCCTGGATTCCGCATTCGCCGCCGGCAAGCTTGGCACTGCACAAGCTTTCCCACATGGCCTTGTCGAGATTCTCGTCGTTAAGCGCCGTGACCCACGCTTCCGCCGCCCCGACGTCGGTGCAAGCCCTGCCGGCGTCGAGAAGCCGGCCTCGGTACGCTCTCCATACTTCACGCTGTTTCCACATTGCGTCGGCGAGCGAACTGACCGGGTTCTTTCCCGACGTCAACTTTGCCAGCGAGGCTTCCCACGATTCGTAAGCCCTCAGAAACCCTTCCTTCTGCCTGTCAAGTTCCTGCAGCGTAGGTACTTTGTCGGCGTCGCCACAGGTCGTGAGGAGCGTCTTGTAGCTCCCGTCAACCTTTCTGCACGCTTCCAGGATGCCCACCCACTCCCGCACGGTCTCATCGACATTCTCCTGCGAGAGGGTTGCGTATCGACTCTTGAAATAATCGGAGACATGCCCGACCGCCGTCTTGATCGTCTGGTCCGCGTCCTTGTCGGCTAGGGCCGCGGGGTTGCGTTTCAACGGGGAGTTCGTCGCCGCCTGGGTGAAGTACCAGTCCTTCTGCGTTGCGAACTTCGGATCCTTCGTCAGCGGCGACGAAGCCCTCACCAACCCGGTCAGCTTTTCGAAGCTGTCTGCGCCGACGTTGGCCGTGCTCGCCTCTTGCTCGCGGCACCCGGACCAACGAATGTACTCCTCAAGCGCATCCCGGTAGGCCGCGGCATCCTGCGCACTTCCCGCCAGCCCCGTACCCTTGTGCAGCGCGTCGCGGACTTCACCGAGGGTCCCCTTCAGCGCCTTTTCGACCAACTCCATCCGAATCCGCTCGAGAGACTCGCCCGGCTCCATGGGGTTGCAGAAGAACCCGCAGAGGACCCGTGCGCTGCGGCGGCTATCTGAAAGTCGATTCCAATATTGCTCAGCCTGCGCGGCCTGGGCGGGCGCGTCGGCCGCCCGCAGCCCGGTAAAACCGTCGGCGGTCTTGTCCGCCCACGCCCTAGGCTCATCGATAATCTGAGAGTATTTGTGGATGCTCCAGGCAAATCCGCCGAAGAGCAGCACCGCCAGCACGCATGTCCCGACCATCAGCGCCCGGCTCAACCGCCGGTTGCGAACCACCTGCTGCTCGTTGCGAAACACCAGCCCGTGTTCCGGAAAGACCTTCCGCATGAGCACGTCCTTGATGAAGTGGGGGCGCTTGTGCGGATACAGGTCGTCGAGCGGGGGGGAACTGGCTGGCCGCCTCATTCCCCAACCGTTCCGTAAGGTGTTTGAGAATCAGTTCGCCTTCCTGCGTGGCACTGGTGAAATACACGCCGCGAAAGAGCAGGTTCTTCACCGCCCGCGGGTTGCGAATGAAGGGGAAGAGCGTGCGAATGTAGGTCTGGAGCGGGTCGAACAACCCGCGAAACTCCTCCGGGAAGGCGCACGCCAGGCCCAGGTCGATTTCCTCCGCATCGTCGTTCATGCGCCGAAGACGCAGATCGTTGAGCGTGCCGTACAGCTTGCTGAAGTCGCCTTTGAACTTCTCCGGGTCGTACGGTTCGTTGAAGGTTCCGGGCCGAGACCAGCCGAAGATCTGGTTTTTCACCGCGATGTCGCGCTCGGCGCGGTCAAAGAACTGCATGAAGCCGAGAATCTTGTCGCACTTGGTCACGACCAGGTACGTGGCGAACGTGACTCCCAGCTTCGACTGCAGATCGCGCAGGCGCTCCAGGGCGATATGCGCGTCGCTCTCGTGTTTTTCCGGCGGGTCGCGCAGAAGATGCTCCGTCGAAACGCAGACCAACGCCCCGTTGATCGGGTATCCCTTCCGACCCCGGGCGATGGTGTCCAGGAACGCCATCCACTCCCGACGGTCACGGTCGTCCTGAGGGTTGCACAATCGCCCGGCCATGTCGATGAAAATGGCGTCCTCGGTAAACCACCAGTTGTAGTCCAACGTCCCGAGTTGGTATCCCTCCGGCTTTCCCGTCGAGAAGGTCAGGCCGCCTTCATTGACCAGCTTCGTTTTTCCGCAGCCCGAATCCCCGATGACGATGTACCAGGGCAGTTCGTACACGCTGATGCCGACGGTTTTCTTGAGCTCGCGGACCGCTTTGAAGAACTTTTCGTTGTTGGCTTTGATCTTGGCGCTGACGTCCATCGACTGCGGACCGCCCTGTTCGCCGGATGAGAGCTCGTAGTCCATCCGTGCCGCACGCCGCCGCCCGGTCCACCCGAACAGCCTGATCACAAGCCACACGAGCAGTGCCAGCACCGCGACAACGCCGATGATGATTAGCATCGGCGTCCGGCCGCCGACTTGCCTCTGCAGGAGATAGAAAAGACCGGCCATGGTCCCCAATCCGAGGAAGCCGAGGACCACCTTGAACTCAGGGGGAAGGGCCTTAAAGGTCTGATAGAACCGTTTCATGGTTACGCTCTGCGGCGCGTCGGCATCAATCGCTTGGCCGGAGTATCGCTAATCCTTCTTGGTCTGTGCGGACCCCGCCGCCTCGCAGGACTTTGGATCCTCGACGCACGCCGCGGCGGCGCTGATGTCGCCCACCATGCCCCTCCAAGCAATCTTGGTGCCTGCAAACCAAGTCACCACGACGAAGGCCAAACAAACCAGCACCACCGTTACCCTCATGCCCAGCTTGTAGTCGACCCTCAACTCCTGGTTATGGCGATACGCGTCGGGGAACATCTCCTTAGTCCGCGTCGCGGCGTACGCCGGCAACCGCGTGAACAACCGCCGCGTATAGTCGGCCAACTCCTGCGGGCGGTCGTGAAACATACCCTTGAATCCCAGACGCAGGCAGACGAAAAAAATGTTCAGTTGCTCAGCCAACTCGTCCTTGTCCCGCCGATCTCGCCGCTCCGCGGTTTCATACTCCCGTTGCAGTTCATCACATTTTTCAAAAAAAACCTCACCCCCCACCGTCGTCGGGTGATTCAGTACCGCGGGGTCCACCTCAAACGGGTTGTCCAACCAGTAGGCACGTCCCTTCCAGTTGGTGTTGATCATCTTGTAGTCGAGGAGATAGACGAGTACCTCGTAGATGCGGTCGTGCCACGCTCGCTCGCACAGCGGATCGCCGCGGGCGATGTCCTCCGCGTCGCGCAAGGCGGACAACGCTTCGTAGCGCACTTGCTCCGCTTCGGGCACCGTCTCGTACTTGATCTGACGCACAAAGTTCGTCACGAACTCAAACACCGGCCAACACGCCTCGGTCAACTGCTGGGATGTCTGCGCTGCGGCTTCGGTCATGACCTGGACTTCAACACGATGTACAACGCCGGCTGAAACTTCTCGAACTCCGCGAGCTGCCGGCCTTGCAGGCTCACGCGGATGCCGCGCTCTTGTTCGCATTCCTTCCAATAGTCGGTTCGGTCCGGACCGATCGTCTTGTTGATCCGGAAATAATGCAAATCCGGCCGGCGGGGCAGCGTGCCCGCGGGCACGGCCTTGATTTCCAGTCGAAGCCCGCGAACCGCCGTGTCCGCAATCCGCGGAGCACGAGATGGCGACGCGAGTTTCATGTTCAGACGAGAATAGATGTGTTGCTCGACCTCCTGAATCTCCATCCCGCTTACGGACAGCCCCACATACAATTCCAGGTTCTCGTCAATCCACGCCCGATCCAACTCCACCTCGAGGCCCTCCGTTCCCCGCGCATCCCGCTTCCGAGCGAACTTCCGTTCCAAGTAGGCCATCGGGCGCATGGCGTCGAGCAACAGTTCGATCTGGGCTCGCAGCCGGTCCAGGGCGACGGCGGGATTGTCGTGGTCGTACACCGGAGGGGGGGAGGGGACCAGCTCGTCGTGAAAAACGGACAGATGTCCGACCAGGCGACTGAACGCGACGAATACGTCGAAGGGATGCAGGAGCGGACACTGCAACAGAGCGCTGAGTTGTCCGCGGACCTCGTTCAGAGCGTGGAGCTTCAACAAGTGCTCCATATTCGCGGCCACACCGTCCGACAGGAGCATTCGGTGCTCGCGGGCTTCCTTCGCCAGCACGTCCCCCTTGGCCTCAACCTGGTCCACCAGCGAGCGAAACATCCGACTCAAGTCCGCGTTCGCCTGGATCGCCAGCACCGGACCGGCGCCCATCGAGTCGAACTCCGGCGCCGCGCCCGGCCGATCCGTACGGCGAACCCGCCCTAGGCGCACGGTCTCGAATCCGGTCCTATCCTCGTCGCCCACGAATACCCGTCCGCGCATCCTTCGTACATAAATCGTCTGCGGATTCTCGCCCGTATTTTCGTCGCGACGCACGACGGGCTGCGGTTCGTATCGGGGTGTGCCGGCCACATCCTCGGGGTGCTCCAGGGGCACGGAATTCGCCCGCACCGTCTGCAACTGCGGCACGCCCACGTGGACCTCGACCGATCCCCGCGACGCCTCCAGCGCCTTTTGCAGATCACGCGGCGCCACCTCCGTGTTCTCCGGAACCTTCAACCAGGTCCCGTCCTTCAGACGCACTTCGCACTCGTCCAGACGGAGGGTGAAGTTCTCCAACGGTTCCTGGGCGATCGACAGATGGGTGAACCCCCAATGGTACGGGCGGGCAGAGTCCAGCCCTGAGTTCACCACCGTCTCGAACCACCGTTGCGCCGTCTGAAGATGATGAGGGCGGAGGAACATCCCCTCCGACCAATGGACTTCCGTCCAAAAGCTCATGCGATCGCCTCTACGCCTTGACGCATTCCTCGCTCAGTCGACCGTCCCGGGAAGTGTGGCTTCCCGACCATCCACGCGCTTCGGTCATTCCTTTCCAAAGTAGCGCTTGGACTCGTTCTCGATGTATTGGCCGCAGGTGTCTCCGTCCAGGCTGTCATTCGCACCGATGTGTACGCGCAGGGTGCTCGTAAAAGCCCCCGGGGGATGGTATACGACGGGTTTCACCGGCAGGACCTCTCCGCGGGGACCCTTGAATTTGGCGAAAACATAGATCACCGAGGTCCCCTTGAATAACTTCCCCGGAAACTCGATGCGCTCCGTGACCATGTCCTTTCCATCGTGCTTCGCGCCCTTGACTTCGAACTCCTTTTTCGAAACGGTAAAGGACCCCTCTTGCTCATAGAACTCCCGTGAAGTCATGGAGAATGTCGCCGGCGCCAGCTTCTGGTTGGCGCCTCCCTTGGCGATGTCCTCTTCGGCCAGGCTCACCACCGTGACCTTCAACGTCTCCCCGCTCCGGTCCGCCGGAGCTTTCTTGGAGTCCACCGGATTCGCCGTGTTGATGATCCGATCCTTGTGGATCACTAGGGTACGTGAACTGCACCCCGCCACTGCCGCGCCGGTGGCGATCCACACCGCCCACGTCGCGATCCGCCGCTTGTTCGTCACCACCGTCGCTCTCCTTTTGGATTCCTCTGGCGCACGAGACACCCTACACCGACCCTGACGGATGTCAACCGTTCTAGCGGAATGCCGGTTCCAGCTTCCCGATACGAAACTGGCGCATATGCTGCAGGAACAACTCGTGCCCGTCGGAGCGAAGAAACTGCTTCACCGTGCGGTTCGGGTCCGCCGCAGTGCCCGTCGAACCCAGGAGGAAGGACTGCAACTCGGCTCCGATGGACTCGAAGGTCGCGTCCGACGCAACAACCGCGGCGCTCGCCGCCTTGTACATGAACCGCAGTCGGGCATTGACCACCCCCACCGGTTTCCCCCCGGACGGCGCCAACACCTCATGAACCGTCTCGGGGATCGATGGCCCCTTGGCGTAATTGTTCCAGGGCATCCGCAGGAGCGAGCTCTTCTCCGTGTACTTGGTGAGGAAGGGACGCATCATCTTGTCGAACTCGTCGACGATCCGCACCAGGACGACGAGCAAGTCCGCCAGGCGCTCCGCGCACGGTTGCGTCGGCTGCAAATGACCTTCGACCAGCTTGGACGTCGCCAGGCGGCCCCACAGTTCGCCGAAACTGACCGTCGACTCCCCTCCCTCCTTCCCGGCCAAGATCCTCAACTGTTCGTTCCGCCGCTCGATTTCCGCATCCTTGTCCGCCCGAAGCTGCTCCGACGCCGCGCGGAGCGCCTGGTTCTCTTCCGACTTCCCGCGCAACTCACGAGAGAGTCTCTCGATCTCCCCCGTCTGGTCCTTTTGCATCGCCAGACGCTGACCCTTCAAGGTCAGGTCGTCATTCTCCCTTTGCGCTTTGCCCAACTCCTCGGCGCGAACGCGAAGCTGATCCTCGAGATTGGTGATCTCCCGCTGCGATCCCGCGAGCCGCCCGCGTTGTTCGCCGGCCAGCTTCTCAAACTCCGTCGCACGCTTCTGCTCGGCCTGGAGTTGAGCGGTCCGATGGTCCAAATCCGCCGCCAACGCTGCGCCGTGGTCACGGAGCGACGCGACTTCCTCTTGCAAGGCACGCACCTTCTTGCTCAGGACCTCAAGCTCGCCTCCCTCTCCGGTTCCCCGTCCATCATCCATCCCGGCAGCTCGGCCCAACGCTCCGACGAAGAACCTCAAGGCTCGATGGCGGTCGGCCTCGGACCCCGCGGCCAGCGATTTTGCGATCCTCTCCAGCGCATCCGTCATACGTGGTGCTGGATCGACGTCCGATTTGTTCGTTCCGGCAGTGGTCATCGGTTGAATCTCGGTCGTGTGTCCCCCGGTCGGACCGGCCGACGAGGTCGAACGACCCGTATGTTACCACTGTCGCGGGGTTACTGTAAACTGGGGCTGGCACGAGAGTTTGCTTCGTTCGAGTCTGACGGTCGCCGGTCCGTCAGGGCGGGTGCGAGGAGCGTGGGTGTTCGTTCACCGCCGGTGGCAACGGCTGATGTGTCTCGGAAACTCCCGCTGATGGCTGACGTCCACCGACGCGTGGTCCCCAAGCCGGCCGACGCAACGCCGGACCGTCTCGACCTGCTCCGTGGGGGCCTGCAGGAGGCCGTCCGCCTCCAAAGCGAACTGGCCGGCAAATCGCTCCACGTTCTCCAACTGTGCGGCGACCTTCAGGAAGATGAAACCTGTTTCTTCGTGGAGCATGAGCCCGCCGAGGCGGTGGAGGCCGGCCCGTTGTTTGACCCGCAAGGGCCCCGCGCCGATGAGCTGCATCTGCTGACCGCCGCCGTCGGACTCACCGACGCCCTCCGCGCCGCCCACGCCCGTGACGCCCCCAAGCAAGCGGTCCACGGCGGCATCTGTCCGGGCGTTGTCCTGACCGACTCCGCGGGGACCATGAAGCTCACGGACTTCAGCTTTGCCCGAGTGATCTGCGAAACTCTGGGCGTCAAGTCGTACATCGAACTCGCCGTCGGCCCGGCCGATATCCCCTCATCGACCCATCGCACGACAGGTTGTTGGCAGGTCCTGCGGGAGGACGACCATACCCGTGACGATCGTCTGTGCGCTTTTGTCGATCCCTACAAGTACGGCACTTCCGCGTTGGCGACGTTCGAGCGCGCCTCCGATATCATCGCCCTGGGAATTTTCCTGCATCTCCTCGCCGAACACCGCCACCCCCTGCTCGGCGGCGGTGACGAACACCGGCTGGTCGCGACCTCGGAATCCATGGCCTACTTCCCCTACGCCGGCGCCCGCCGCAAAGACCTGCGGGAATCGACCAACCCCTCCGTTCGTCGATGGTGCGAACTCGTCGCCCAAATGCTCTCCTCGGAGCCCCAGAATCGCCCAGGCGTCCAACGCATCTTCGATGCTCTTGCCGAAGTCGGCGTTCGCCCCCTGGATTCGACCGAACGCTTCGCGCGGCGGCTAAGCGAGGCCCGCGAACTGGCCGAAATGGGCCGATGGGAGGAAGTCAACGACAAAGTCGCGCCCCTTCTCGCCGACCCCAACGTGCCCCCGCCGATCGCGGAGCAAGTCAAGCAGCTCGCGGAACGTACGCGCCTGCAATTGCTCATCCGCGAAGGCGAGCGGATCGCCTCGACCGACGACTGGAGGAACGCGCGGAAGCTCATCGACCAACTGCCCAAGACCGGACTCCCGCCCGACGAGACCCAGGCCCGGGAAAAGGTGCTCGACCGGCTTCGCGGACTACGCCGTCTCGAGGACGAGTTGAACGCCGTCGAGACGGTTTCCGCGGACCTGACGGTCTCCGATGCGGACACGTCCCTCAACCTCGTCACGGGCCTTCTCGGCCGTCTCGAACAGGTCGCCGACGAGTCCACGGTCCCGTCGCAACGCCAAAGACGCGATCAGCTCCTTCAAACCCTGATCCGCAGACGCGGCGATCTGACCTCCGCCAAGCAGAGAATCGACGCGGAGCGCGAGGCGGTCCGAGCGTGGTTCGCCACCGCCAAAAAGGCCTGGGAGGCTGAGGATTGGGCCGCCTTCGAGGCCTGCCGTCAAGGTCGACCGACGACTCCCCATTGGCCCAACGATGTCAGAAAGTCGTTCGAAAAACTGGAAGAACACCACCGCGTCGTCCAAACCGCGGTGGCGTGGATCGCCCACGTCCCGCAGACTCTTCCCGAGGACGTGACCCTCCTAGAGCAACTTCTCGCCGAGCGGCCCGAGCTGCACGGAAACCCCGCGGGACTCTCGCGCGACGTCGAGCAGGTCGCCGCCCGGGTCCGGGGTCACCTTGCCCGAGCGACCGATTTTCGCCGCGCCCGCGAGTGGATCACGGGCGTATCGCAAGCCATGAACGCCGCTGACTGGCCCGAGGCGAAGCAACGCCTCCTCCGGCGACCTGCGCTCGCAGATTGGCCTGCCGAAGTGCTCGAAGAAGCGGACCGGTTGGGCGTCGAGATCGATCTGCAACTCAGGCAACAGGAACTCGTCAGAATCGTCGTGGGTAGCTGGTTGGAGTCCGCCCAGAGCGCCGCCGACCGCGGCGACCTGGAGCGGGCCATCGCCATCCTCAGTGAACCCCCCTCTAACGCGAAGCCCCTCGCCCAAGACACGCTCAGGGAGGTCGACAAACGGGTCGAGGACTACAAGCGCGGGTTGCGCGACCGAATCGCACGGCGCGATGAAATCGCGAAAGCGGAGGTCGAAACGGTCGTCCGCGACCTTCTGGTTCATCAGTTCCGCGATCTGATCGATCCGGGTCGCGTCGAGGTCCGGCTCGATTCGATTGCATGGGACGCCAAAACGCTCGAAAGCAATGGAAAGGCTCGCGTCCACGTCGCCCTGCCCTCAAGGGTCGTTCCAGCGGGAAAGACACCGCACACCCATGCTGTCGAGCTACGGTCCGCCGCGGCCCGGGTGATCGTCGTTAACGCCGAGCCTTTCGGCACGGACCTGGCATCGACCCTCATCGAATCCATTAAACAAGCGCAGCAGACGCGCATCGCGGATGTCGTCCGCCCGCTACAGGACGGTTTGTTTCCCCAGGCCCGCGCCGACGCTCCCATCGACCGCCCCGTTCCGCGGACGACGGCGGCCATCCGCCTGCTCGGCAACGACGTCCCCGCCGAAACCCTCGATGTCGAACTGGCATGGGATCCCCGAGGGCTTCAATGGACCATCCTCCGCCCGGAGGATTTCCATCGGCGGTTGCGGGACTTCGTCGTGGCCCGCGCCCAACCTCACGTCAAACCCCTGCTCCTGAAGCGGTCGCCGCTGCTTGCCCGGCACGAATCCGCTCTCTTTGTTGAGGTCGCCCTCCCGCCTGGACAGCGGTTTGACGCCGCATCCCGACTGCTCCGGCTCGAAGGGCGCGTGGACATTGCGTTGAACGAAGAAGCCGGACACCGCGCCTCGGCCACTTTCCCGGTCAGTTGCCCGGCCGCCGGCAAAGTTGTGGTCGACGCCGACCCCGGTCCCATCGAGGCCAAGCTCCTCGCCGTCATCGCCGCCGCCCAGGAGTCCGCTAGGACCGCCCTTGAACGCACCCTGCGTGCCGACGTGCAAGCTCTACCCGCCAAGGCCAAGGTGGCGGTCCACAGATCCATCAAGCGACCCGTCGAAGCCGTTGTTTTCAGTCTCCGCCCGAAACACGGAGAAATCCGCGAGCTTTCCGCCGCGTGGAACGACAAGACCCTCCAGTTCGACCCTCCGGACAACTGGCCCGCGCTTCTGAAGACACTCGCCACCCTCGCCCCCCAGCCGCCGCCGGCCCGCCCGCGCCGCCGGGCATCAATTGGTTTGGCGGGGACTGCGGCCGTCGCGTTAGCGGCGGGGATTTGGGCCTTCTGGCCATCGACACACAACGGCGGCGGCGGCGGCAGCGAAAGCAGGAACGGCAACAAGAAGGACAATAGCAACGAGAATAGTAAGGAAAATAGCAACGAAAATGGCAACGAAAACCGTGCAGAGGAACCGCCCCCGCCCTGGGACAAGATCTGCGATTCCCGACGTGACGAGGTCGTGAACCTGCTCCGCAAGGCAGACCTTCCTGGTAATGCGAACTTCGATCAGCACGCGGACTCCCTCGTCACATGCGAACCCTCCGCTCCTACGCCGTTGCTTTGCTACACAATCCCAGGGTTATGCGAGAAGACCGATCGCGCCCCCAAAACGACAGCGGACAACGCTGAGGTCCCATGCTACCCCCGCTGCGTCCCCGTGAACGACAGCTTCGTGTCGAATCTCCCCGGCAACTTCCAAAACCTCGTGGATGGCGACGTGAAGAAGCTCCGGGAACTCCTTGACACAGCGTCCGATGAACTCGCGAACGTTCTCAAGAGTGTTGAGGAGTCGGTTGGAGAACACCTCGATAAGGGCCTCGTCGATCCGCAGCAAGTGACGGTCGCATGGCAGCCGGGTGACGACGCCGTCTGGAAATTGGACGAGACAAGGACCTTCTGGCGCACAAGGGCATTTACGTTCCAAGTACGAGTCAAGACAGACGGCGATCCGCTGGAACCTCTGTCCGATGCCCAACCGATCCGTTTCGTAGCGAGTAACGGAAGTCTGAATAGGGAGCCGGAGGAGTTGACGGAGCTGGCCGCAGGACTCGCAGACGCGGTGAGTTCCTATGTCGGGCAATTACGGGATCGCGAGCAAGGGAAGTTGGAGCAAACGCTCTCAGCCCGTCGGGGCGACGGCTGGGAAATCACGAAAGCAGCCAACTTCACGAAGACACACCCTGCTTGGACGCTCACGCACCCGCGTCTCCTCGAACGCCGGTTGCAAGCCTCCTGGAACGTCTCGAAGCTAAGCTTCGATGCGGACGAATGGAACAACGCGGTTGACGAGATCGTTCGATTAACCCAGCGCCTCGATATGATCGACCGACAGATCGCCGCCCCAGACCACTGGATGCGGAAGCCGTGGAACGGCGAGGACGTTCCGTTGCTTCAAGAAGCGAGGACACCAAAAAACGGCACGTGGCCGCTGATGCTGCCTGCGCCCTGGGCCCCTAATGCAAGCCAGAAGCTAGAGATGCTCTACCTCGATGCGACGATCGAGGGAGACCAACCCAAATTCGAACCGCCGTTCTACTGGCCTGTTCTCGAGCGTTATACCGGGTTGACGCGTACACCGCAGCCCCTCAGTGGGAAAGACGCCCAAACGATCGACTCCGCGAAACTCGCAGCGGGCGACAAAAAGCTGCTGCAAGACCTTCTAAGCCTCAAGCTGTTTGGACCTCAACTCACCCTCGACACCGCCCCGAGCGTCGAATGGTCCTGTAACCCTGATCCACCGCAAAACGCCTCACTGGCCGTCGCGGCGAAGATCAACCTGGGCCGGCGACCGGACAGTCCAGTACCCCCCGAGGTCGACAAGGCCGCGCTCGACGAACTGCTGGTCGAGGTAGCCCCCGCTTACCCCTGCCGCGTAGAGTTCAATCACGATCCAGAGCAGGCCGCCGACCCCAAACAGAAGATTCAAATTGTTCAGAGTCCGCCCGGTGGCGCAGACTTCTCGGCGCTCAAGGAGTTCGACAAGGCGCTTGGAGAACTCCCCGCGCGGATCAAAGCCGAGGGCGACCTCGCTGGGATTCTCCGCCCCAATGAGACGGAACGGCTGAGCGACCCGGATTTTCGCTCGGCCCTCAATGCGATCTGGAACGCCAAAGGCGGGTCTCTTCCGGTCCCGCGCGGCGACGACGTGAGGGAGCTTGTCCATGGCATCCGGACTAACGCCGATGACCAGGTGCGGTCCAAGTTCAAGGGTGGCAAACCCGACGAGACCCTTAGAAACCTTCACGCCAACGCGTTCGTCGAGTATTTCACCGGCCCGAACGACACGTACGCCCTGGCCTGGAGCACCGGGGCGAAAGAAAAAACAACGGCGTTTCTCAAGGGTCCCGTGCTGCTGCGGCCTGCCGACGCCGAGCAGGTTCACGTGTTCTTCCGGCGTATCCTTGAGACCGTCCGTCCCGACTCCACCGATGCGAAGGAGTTGGGAATCGTCATTGGTGTGGACGAGCGGCTCGACAGCGCATTCACGGACCAGAAATTCGCGCCTCTTTCACTAAGTCTCGCGTCGGACGCGACCGGTGAAGCGTCCACAGAAAGCGTGGACAGCCTGGCAGCCGTTCGGAACTTGCGCGAGCGGCTCGCCAACTACATCCTCGTACCCACGCTTCCCTCCTTGGCGACCGTCCGGGCGAGGGCCGAGGAGGAGAAATGGCGGGACCCCAACGCGATTACGAGGCGTCGCCAGACCATCGAATGGCTCGACCAAGTTCGCGTGAGCCGTCCGTGATAAAGTGGGTAGTAGGGGCTGTTTAGTAAATGGGGTCACTCGCCGGACCGAACGGCGAAGGCCGAACAGCGATCGCCAAACACATTTGGAAATTGTCCTTGACAGTGGAATCCTCATGGCTATCATCCCCTCTCGATCTTGTGCCGTCGGGCGGCGAAGGAGCGCGGCAATCGGTTCGGGTCGCCTCCCATTGGATTAACCGTGTGTCCCATAAAGTTTGAGGCTCGAAAGCCATGAGCTTGCGAACAACAAAAGCGTGTGTTTCTTTCTTGATCGCGGCGGCGAGTCTTTGGTTCGTTCCCGGCTGTACCATTGCCGGACAGGAAATCGATCCAGACATCGGCCTCCAGGCATCTTTGTCCGCCGGCTCGGATCTTGTGATTTTCCTCTTACAGAATGCAGCGGCCTCGCTGTTTTAGGAAGCCCGTCGCCTGCCAAGGACACGAAAAACATGGAACGATTGATGAGACCGTTGAGAGCTGCGCGGGCCGTTTGCTGGGTCGCGCTGGCCTTCGGGTGTCTGTTTTCCGGCCCCTGTGGGATCACGTCGCTTCAATTACAGGACTTCCTCGTCTCCTCGACCATTCGCACGGCGGTGACCACGCTGGCGGGGGTGGTCCAGGCCGCGCTCGTGGAGGCGGGGTCCACCCAGCCATGAGCCCGTACGTTCCTTTGCGTGCGGTCCGCCAAGGGCCGGTTCCAAACGCACAATGTTCGTCGCCACGGCGCGCCGCCTTTACAGGCGTAACGGCGTCCCGATCGCGGTTGCGGCATCTTTGGGTTCGATTCCGAGTGCCCCCGGGCGTATGTGTCGTCCTTCTGACGATCGGCGCCGGCGTAAGCAACTCGCGTGGACAAAGCACTTCGGATGCGGATGCGATCGTCTCTCTGAATGAGGGCATCTACCTGTACCTCCGCGTCGATCGGACGGATGAAGCCATCGAGCAATTCAACTCGGTGCTGGGGCGACAGCCTACCGACCAGACCGCGCTTCTTTTTCGGGGACTGTGTCACGGACAAAAGGCGTTGGTCGAGCGACGGGAAAAGCGCGACCTACAGGGCCGGATTGCGGTGATCGGCAAGGTGCTCAAGATCCGCGCGGATCGTCAAGAACTCGACCGGATTCGAGACGCCGCCGAGCGCGCCCAACGGAATGTCGAGGGTGGAGCGGAGGGCGAGGCACGAGTGGCCGACGCGGCCGCCGGCTACTTTAAGGCCATGCAACAGTTCCTCAAGCAGTTTGAAGGCCGCTCGGAAAAAGAACTCGGCGACGACCTGAGAGCGGCGCAGCAGGAGTTCCACCGCCGGGCGGCGCGGGAGCGCGAGCACTACCTGACCATGATCGCCGACCTGGAGCGCGTGGTGAGCACCGTGGACGATCCGAAGGCCGTCGTGCGCCTCGCCGACGTGCTTGCGAAGGCCAATGTCGCCCGCATCGACGACTTGCGGGCGCGGGGGATTGAGGAGAGCGTTATCGCCGCGGAGACGGGAGAGACGCCTCAAACACTGCATGACACGGCCAAGAGGCTTCTGGCGGACGCCGCCGCCGCGCTGCAAGCGCTCCTGGAAGTGTCCAAGGACCAACTGAGTCCTGATGACTTGGCCCGCACACGGCTCTTCCTCGGTGTGGTGCGCTATCGACAAGGCGTTCCACCGACGAAGCCCGACGAGCCGACCAGGCCCACCGCCGCCGACTTACAGATGTTCAAGGAGGCGAAGCGGTACCTGTCCGAGCTTGCCGACGACTCCGCGACTCCGCTCCTTTGGCGAAGCTACGCAGCCTTTTATCTCGGTTTGGTTCTTCCCTGGATCGCAAGTTCCGACGGCGTCGCGGAAGAGGAAAGACAAGCCTTGCTCAGTGACGCCCGCCGTCATCTCGCCGACGCCGTAAGAATGGATTCTGAGTACGTCACGGAACAGAAGGAAGCGGGGAGAACATTTCCCAGCGACGTTCCCGAACTCGTCCGTCAGCAGCGCGAGCTGATAGACAGTCTTGCCCGGGAGCAAAAGCCGCGAAACGATGTGAGTTTCACCGCTTTTTTCGGAACTCGTTATGACACCAACATCATTTTATTGGGCGAGCGTACGGACTTGCCGCGCGATGTTTCGCGCCAGAAGGATTTTGGCCTTGAATCCGGCTGGGCCGTGGATTATACTCATGACCTGACCGAGCGCTTGGCCGTCGGCGTCCAAGTCCGCACCGCCCAGCTTTGGAACGCCGGTGTGGAGCAGTTTGACCAGCAGACGTACGGGGCAAGCTTCGCATGGCAGTACGAGTTCCTGAAAAAGGAAGGAAGCATGGGGCCGGGGTCCTTCACGCTTCAGTATGATTACGATTACACTCTCCTGGGAAAGGACGAGTTCCTTCAGAACCACGCCGTCCGTCCCGGAGTCAAGCTCGATTGGGCGGACGGGCGCGCAACCTCAGCCCTTTTTCTCAACTATCAGCGTCGAGACTACTCTGAGCCTTTGTTCGACCGGCGACTTGACCGAGATGGGGACTACTTCACCGTCGGCGTCCTGCACGAATTCAAGACCGTCGAAATGACGCAGGTGTACAAAGAATGGGGGCTCGAACCGTGGGGTTTACCGAGCGACGCCGGTCTCGACCAGGACGACCCGGATTACCCCCATCGCTACCTCAGACCCCACATCGGCGCTCGTCACTCATGGGATTCGACGGCGGGCGATGAGTTCGATCGCCGGGCGAACGCGTTGCAGGCCGGTGTACAGATCCCGTTGCCCTGGGGCGTCGCGTTCGACGCCGCGGCCGTGCTCGAATGGGAGAACTACTCCCACGGCAGCCTCGTTGACTTCCACCGCCGAGAGCGGCACGACCTGGTCCAGGAATACGCGATCGCGCTTTCCCGGACCTTCGTGCTGCGTGAGGGAATGCGTGCCAATCGCTACGCGCCGACGATAGATCGCATGTTGATGACCGTGCGGGCCCACGCCACGTGGACCGACGACGACAGCAACGTGCTCGATCGCCCCGGTCAGGCGGTGTTCTCCTATGATCGGGCGGTGTACGGCGTAAGCGTGGCGTTTACCATCAACTGACCCATGAGCATTCGAGGTGTCAGCATGGCGACAAGAATCGGCGGCTGGAGCCCCTTGACGATCCTGGCGGGGTTGTTATGCGGCGTCGCGTCCGCGGAAGGCGGTTCAGAGGCCATCGATGCGTACTTGACGATTGCATCCGGCGACCAGGTCTCCCGCGTTTCTCCCGGCGTCTCGAAGCCGAGCCGCATTGGGGCTTTTGATCCGACGGAGAACCGAATCCGTCCGGGTGAGAGGGTGCAGACCGGTGCGGACTCCAAGGCCATGTTGGTCATCCCCGGCTACGACGCGGTGATCTATCTCGAACCGTCGAGCGAGCTCGGTCTGGTTGAACCGCCCACCGCCGAACGCGGCGTGGGGGTCCACGTTGTGGTTTCCTCGGGGCGGGCGACCATCGTACGAGGTACGAGTGCGACTCGCTGGATGGTTGTCTCGGGGGAGCCGGCGGTTCCCGCAGCGGCGGCGTTCGCCCTGACGCGCAACGCTACGGTGCGCGTTGAGGTCCGCCGCGATTCGGTGAGCTTCACCGGCGTCAAGGGTAAGGGGTGGAGCGGGGTCGGCGCCTTGCCCGATCGGGCGTTGCTCGATGCCCTGGGCGAGCCCGTTGCGCCCGGACTGACCCCACTTGGCGAAGGGCAGCAGGTCGTGACGCCGATGCCTGCCGTGGTGGTGCCGTCGGAGACGCCTGGCGTGCTCTTGCCTGCGGAAGCGTCGGGCGTCGTTTCGCAGTTCGCGAACGGGCAGAGTGCCGAGTGGGTGGAGTCAGCCGCGCGAGGCGACTTCACGCCGATGCGGAGCGCCGGACGGGAATCGCCGGAATTGCTGCAGGCGTCCACGGAATTCCGTCCGATGTACGACCAGCCGCGGGCGGGGACGCCGCGGACGCCTGCTCGTACGGGTTTCGCGGTGGTTCAGGCGGCGCGCAACCCGGCGCAAACGTTGGCGGAATCCAGCTCTCCGGGAACCGCGGTGGCCGCCGCGCGCTTCCTGAACGCCAGAGTCGTCGGGAGTTCAGCGAGCGGCGCGTTGACCTTCAACCGCTTCGCGCGGCTCCCGTTCGTGTTGGCCGGTCACTAGACGCTGTGGGCGCCCGCCCAAAGGATTTTTGCGGGCGATAACTAAACCGCACGGATGCACTTCGGACAGACGGGACCTACGGGACTCGCTATGAGGAACGGATTTGTTTCGCCGAGACGTGTGGGATATGAGAAGTCCAATGTTTAAGTACGTGTATGATCGTTTCATGACCGGCGTGTCGGCCCTTTCATTCTTCGCAGCCGCGTCCGCGACGTTGCTTGTCGCCGGATGTCCGACGGTGAATCCCGTATTCCCGGTCGTTAGTGGCGTTCCAAAGTGCGAGCGCGACGAAAACCAATGTATCACCAACCTGCCGTGCGAGGATTCTGACGGAACCGTTCGCGACCTCGGAGAAGATCCATGCGCGGGTCGTCCCCAGCCATCCTGCATCGAACTCATCAACACGGTCTCGGTCTTTCCGTCTTCCAGCCGCAGCATTCTCATCCGCGACGACAAAGACGCCGGACATGCGCAGCTTACGGTGACGGCGAGCTCCGGGGCGACTTCTTTTACGTGGTGCGTGCAACGCGAGGATCCCAGCAAGCATCCCAACGGCCTCGGGCTCCTGGAGTTCGATCCGCCCTTGGGGGACGATGGGTGTGTCACGACGACGCCCGACAGTGCGGGCGGCTTGACCGGCCATGTCGATATCACCAAGGTCATCGGAGATCCCGGACCGGGCAATGCGGAGCATGTGGGGGAGCAGGTCACGATCGCCGTGTTGGCGACGCTACAACCGGTCGATGAGCAAGGGCGCCCGGTTCCCTGTGACGTCCCCGGCGGCGCCCCGATCACTTTGCAGGTGCGGCGCCCGGAGGGGACGCTGCTGGCCGTTCTCACCGCCGACGGAAGCGGGCGGGTTGCACCCCGCGGCGAGATCATGCTCACCGCCGAAATCACCGGCGGCAAGCCGTTTCTGGACCAAGCCCCCGAATGCGCAGCCCACCCGACCTGTCCGACGAGCGATGCCGGCAACGACAACCCGGGGCCCTACCGTGTGGAATGGAGCCTGAACGAGGGCGGACTACTGCCGCGGGTCGCTCCGAATGACGTCCGGCTGCGCGTGGCGGGGTTGTGCAGCGAGGGGGCCGTCACGAGGTCGATTTCGTGCTACCGCCCGGATATCGCCGTCGGAGACGTGCGCATCGAGTTCTTTGCGACCGACGCCGAGGGCAACCGGGTCGGCCAGACACAGAACATCAGCGTCGAATCGCCGCAGCAACTGACGGGCATTCTCGTTCCCGGACAGTCCGCCGTTCAACTCCAAGGCGCGACCTCGGTGACCACGACGATCCGCGGCGGGACTCCGCCCTACGATGCCTGTTGGTTCTTGGTCGCAACCGGGGCGAACCCGAACGACCCGCCGTCGACGGGCACACTGACCATCGGCGGCTCGGAATGTAAAGACACGCTCCGAACTCAAATCCGACGGATGACTTCCGTCGACCAAAACGTTCGCGACCAGTTGGATAAGTTCCTTCTCGGAGCGTCGTTCTGTCGATGCAACCTCGCCAACCAAGGCAGCGAGTTTAACAACGCCGACATCGACGTGCCCGGTGACTATACGGCGCCGAATGAGGGCGCCGCCATTTCGATGGAGGTCCGGGTCGTAGATGAGGTGTTGGCGACGGCGTCGAATAAGACCTCTCTCGACATCTCCCAATCCGCCGGCGCGGCCTGCGGCGACGGCGTCAAGCAGGCCAGCGAGGAGTGTGACACCCGCGGTGATACCGCGCAATGTGATCGCGATTGCACCCTCCCCAAGAACGGTGACGGTCTGGTCAATGCCGCGTTCGGGGAGGAGTGCGACGACGGCAATACCATCGACACGGACGGGTGCCGCAACAACGGCAAACTCGCCGTCTGTGCGGACGGCGTCGTCCAGGCCAGAGTCGAGGAATGCGACAACGGTGCAGGGAACTCCAATGCTCCCGACGCGGCCTGCAGACCGGACTGCAAACGCCGACGCTGCGGTGACGGCGTCGAAGATCCCGCAGCGGGTGAGCAATGCGACGACGGCAACGCCAGTGACGTGGACGCCTGCGTAGGCGCCTGCAAAGACGCAAGATGCGGTGATGGGTTCTTGTGGCTCGACGGCGGGACGGAACAGTGTGACCCACCCAACCCGGCCGCGCGTTGTGAAGTCGGGTGCGTGCTCCGGGACTGCGGAAACGGGGCGGATACCGACCCCGGTGAAGAATGTGACGATGGGGACTTCGACAACACGGATGCCTGTTTGAACAACTGCCAGGACGCCTGCTGCGGAGACGGCGTTATTCTCGTCGGAGTCGAAGAGTGTGACGGCGGCGGCGCGGCAGACTGCACGACCGCAGTCGACACCGCCGTCGACACCCCGATCTGCAACGGGGCCGCGGCGCCCAATCCGTGCCGACTATCCAGTTGCGGTGATAACTACGTCAACACCGCGGCCGGCGAGGAGTGCGACGACGGCAACAACTCCGACACCGACGCGTGTCGAAACAACTGCAAAACCGCAGGGTGTGGCGACGGCGTAGTCCGCGCCGGAGCCGAGGAGTGCGACGACGGCAACATCGTGGACACCGACGCCTGTCGAAACAACTGTCAGGACGCCGAGTGCGGCGACGGCGTCATTCGGACCGGCGTCGAGGAGTGCGACGACGCCAACAACGTGGACAACGACGGATGTCGAAACAACTGCAAGCTTCCGAAATGTGGAGACGGCGTGGAACAGGGCGCCGAGGAATGTGATGACGGAAACACCATCGACACGGACGCCTGCCGTAACAACTGCCAGGATGCCGAATGTGGCGACGGCGTGGTCCGCGCGGGACCCGAGGAATGCGACGACGGTAACAACATCGACACCGACGCCTGTCGAAACAATTGTCACGTCGCGTTCTGCGGCGACGGCGTTGTACGCGCCGGTGTGGAAGAATGTGACGACGGCAACTCGACCGACACCGACGCTTGCCGCAACAACTGCCAGAACGCCGAATGCGGCGACGGCGTCGTTCGCGCCGGCGTGGAGCAATGCGACGACGGTAATAACATCGACACCGACGCCTGTCGAAACAATTGCAACACGGCGGCTTGCGGCGACGGCGTCGTACGCGCCGGTGTCGAAGAATGTGACGACGGCAACTCGACCGACACCGACGCTTGCCGCAACAACTGCCAGGATGCCGAATGCGGCGACGGGGTGGAACGCACCGGGGTCGAGGAGTGCGACGATGGGAATACCATTGACTCGGACACCTGTCGGAACAATTGTAAGGACGCCTTCTGCGGTGACGGCGTCAGGCAGGTCGGCCTCGAGCAGTGCGACGATGCAGGAGAATCGGCGGCGTGTGACGACGACTGCACCTTCGCCCGCTGCGGAGACGGCAAGCGAAACTCCAGCGCCAACGAGGTCTGCGACGATGGCAATGAGAATAACGGCGACGGGTGTAAGTCGAACTGCCGCGACACGGAGACCGGATTCACCTGCACGGGCAGCGCGCCGACAATATGCACGCCGATCTGCGGGGACGGAATGGTCGTCGGAGGGGAGCTATGCGACGACGGGTTCGCCGACGCTTGCGGAACGTGCAATGCGACCTGTTCCGGACCGGGAAGCGGCTCAGTGTGCGGTGACGGTGATCTCTGTCCGGAAACCGAAGACTGCGACGACGGAAATATCCTCGAC
Organism: Planctomycetota bacterium; assembly: GCA_043806315.1. Classification (GTDB taxonomy): domain Bacteria; phylum Planctomycetota; class Phycisphaerae; order UBA1845; family UBA1845; genus SBAX01. The sequence goes on from JAZDHF010000128.1 coordinate 43,294, forward strand.
GGCGACGCCTGTCCCGGTGACTGCACGATTCCGTAGGTCGCGGCTCGACCCGGGCGGCGACAGGACCGGCCATCGACGAGCGCTAGGCGTTCGGTCGTCTTACGACGTCGCGCGGAAGGACCCGGCATCCGCGCACGATAAAACGGTTAATGCGCCGCCGGACGCGGCGACGAACCACGGGCGGACGAGTCAAGGCGGTGGAAGCAGTGGAAGGGCTTATGCGAAAGGACGATAGTCATGTGGCGCGGTCTGCGGGTAGCGGTTCTAGGCTTGTCGCTCACCTGGACGACGAGTTCGGTTAGGGCGCAGGACGGTCAGGTCAACAAACCAACCATCTGCATATGGTCCCCGGTAGGGTGCAGCCCGCCCGGGCCCGGCTGCGTGTGTCGGCTCAACCCGCCTAACCTGCGGGCCGCCGCGGTGCTCAGTCAACTGGACATTGACGGCGACGGTGTCCCGGATAATTCGGCGGACAGCGACGGCGACGGGTTGCCGGACAGCTGGGAGCGGGGCGGAGAGGACGACGTAGCCGGCAAGGATATGGTTGTCTATTTCCCGGCGCCGTCGGCGATCGTTCCCGGAACGCCGCCGACGCCCATCTTCGCCCGTCGTGCCGTTGCCACCGACGCCTACAATGCGGACACGGACGGCGACGGGTTGAGCGATTTCGTCGAGGTCTTCGGTCTGATGTTCATTGATGACAACCACAACGGCATCCTCGACGAGAATGAGTGGTCCGAAGACCCGTCTGACCGCAACGGCCTGCCCAATGCCGGTGAATACCCCCTGGACCAAAGCCCCCCTGCGGAAGAGCCCAGCACCCTGCAGGATCTGCAAGGCCATTTTCTGCTGCACGATTATGATGGATTCATGTTCACCGATCCGACCAACCCGGACACCGACGGCGACGGAGAGCCGGACGGCACGGACTTGGATCCGCTGATCAATCCGAAGTCCTTTGGTCTAAGCGGCAATATCCTTGTCCGCTTTGCGGCCGCAGGCGACCCGGACATCGACAAGGACGGCTTGGGCAACGCCATGGATATGGGTAACGATCTGACGACGACGGAGGCGCCCGAGCTTCGACAATGGCAGGCGGTCGACAATCCCGCCAACTTGCGTCAGGTGTTGAAGTTGTTCCGTTCGGACCTCCTGAAACAGGGTGTTGTTCCGGAGTCGACGATCGAGGACCTTTTGGGGGCGGATTGGGACGGGAACGGCCTATGGCGAACTACCGACGTACGCGAATGGTCTCTGGTCATCGACCCTGATCCTACCGCCGAAGCAATCCCGCCGTCGGAGTTTTTCCGCCTCGACCCGAACGACCCGGAGACGAACCTCTACCGTACGCAGACCTCCGAGCACCTCCGTGACATGTTCAATGCACCCGGTTTCGCTCGCTACGGCGGACGCGGGATTGGGTTGGGCTGGCAGGAGATCCTCAAGCCTTCGTCGCGCGAACAATTTCCCCAGTTCATTCCGGACCTGAGAATCTGGGCGATCCTCTACGCTTGGAGAATGCCGGGGTTTGACATCGACGGCGACGGCTTCGTCGGTGCCCCGAATATTTCTTCGACGGCTGGGCAACAGAGGGACGGCACAGAAGTAGCTGAAGTTGCGCTTCGCTTCAGCGAATCCGACGGGCGCCTTGAGCTGAGCAACGACGTACCGATCGCTCGAACATCGCAGCAGTGCGCGGTCTGGAGCCTGTGCTGCGACAACCATCAGGCATGTTGCTCTCAGCGACCGGCTTGCTGCATCGGTGCAAACCCATGTGATGATCAACCCTTCGACGACCGCATTCCGATCGGCGAAGCAGAAGTCCAACCACCGGAGCTCAACGGATCGATCGAGGCCCCGCAAGTTGCTCGTCTCTTTCGCAACATGGGGTGCGGCGCGGCAGCAATGATTCCGTTAGTTTTCTTGGCGACCGCCCTTTGCCTCGTAAAGTGGGCCCGCCGGCGCGGATGCTGACGCCGCGCGACCGGCTCCGACGATTGTGTCGAGGATCACGGCTGGCGGCGGATCGGAGGACGGATCGGAGATTGCGGCGGTGAAGGCGGCGGGCGGCGCCGGCGAAGTGCTTCGTCCGCTCGCTGCTGGTCCTCCGCGGCCCATTGAGCGGCCGTTTGATCGACCAACTCGCCGGCGGGCGAGGGCTCTTCCGCCTCTAGTACGGCTCCTGTAGCGGAATGCACTGCGGGCTTGGCCGGCAATCCGCATCCGGCCAACACGAGCGCCGACACAACCGTTCCGGTGCGGGCCAACGTACAAAGCCTTCGCCCCAAAGTTGCGCGGGTTGGCGGTCGATCGCCCGAACGACCGTTGGCGGCTCGCGTCGGCGTGCGGTCTCGCCGATGAGTCGTGCAGGGCGCTTCAATCTGTGTTTCCACGCGGCAACTCAACCGGAGTCCGGCATGCGACGGCCCCTGGCCGGCTTGCGGTGGTGAAGGCGACCCACGCCGCGGACACGCCGGTCCGGTCAGCCGTGGTCGATCACCACGACATTGTCGGGCAGGAATGCGAGCACCTCAGCCACTTTCTCCCACGGAAAACCGGTATGATCGGTGGTCGGCTTCGGCAGCAACGTACGCGCGCTTCCGACCAACGCGCAGAGTTCCCGCCCACTGCGTTCGATGATCCGCAAGTCCAGCCCTGACCAAGCATACTGTTTGACCGGGAACGAGAACAACCCAGGCCGAATCAGATGTACATGATTGCCGCGTGACGCCAGCAAACGGCCCAGATCGACGTCGATGTCGGTGAAGCGTCTCGCCGCCTCCAAGGCCAGCCCGCGATCCAACACAGCCGTACCGTCCGGTCGCAACGCCCCGCTGGTGGGGATGCCGCGATAGTCGGCCGGCTCAATCCAGAGATTGCACTTTGCGAGCTTCATGGGGTCGGGTCCCAAACCACGTTGGTGGTGGGCTTATTATCGACCGATTCGCCCCACAAACCAGTCCCGTACAGCCTCTTCCGATGTTTGGCCGAGCTTCGCCGTTAGCATTATCGGACATTTTGACCAGTTTAACGTTCGCGGCTACACCGTCATCTAGCCTACTTATCCAAACACGCATATGAATGTAGCGTCTTCGCCGGCACCCGGAACCGACCTGCGCGGCCCGCCTGCCGTCGCGCGCTAGCCTGGGAGCCTGTCCGCGTGCCCTCGCCCACCGGAAAGCCCATACGCCCGACGACGGGTTGTGCCTCGGTGTGGTTGAGTCGGGGAGCGCGCGTGAAAGCCTCTTGTCAGTTGACTCAGCCGCCGTTGCGCATCATACTCGTGGTGTATCCAGTTTCGGAGCGAATCCCAGGGTGAACGCATCCTCATCCATCCCACCCTCGACATGGGCTGCACTGACGGAGGCCGCCGCGGTCATTAGTTCGACACTCGATCTGCGTTCAGTCCTGGATGGGGTCGCACGTCTGGCGTGCGACGTGGTCCGGTCGGAGGCGAGTTGCCTGTTCACCCTCGACGGATCGAAAGGCAAACTGGTCGTACTGGCCGCCAGTGGGAAATGGTGGGACACTCTGCCGGGCAATGAATTCGACGCCGACGTGGGGATCCCGGGGCGCGTCGTGCGTACCGCGGCGCCCATGATCGTGAACGACGTCCGAACGTGTGTGTCTTTTGACAAAAGGCTCGACGATCTGGGAAGCATTCGGACACGTTCCATCCTCGCCACGCCCATGCTGCATCGCGGCGATGTCGTCGGCGTCATCGAAGTCGCGAACCGCCGTGACGATGCTCTCTTCACCGAGACCGACCTCAAAGTCCTCCAACTGTTCGCCACCCTGGCGACCAGTGCGTGCTTGAATGCCCGTGCCCACGAAAGCCTGAAAGAACAGTTGGCCGGATTCCGTGAGGCCGTCCTGTCCCGCGACGTGATCCTCGGGGAGTCCCAAGCCTGGAAGCGGGTTCTCGAGCTCTGTGATCGAGTGGCGCCGAGTTCCGCCACGGTCCTTCTCCTGGGTGAGACCGGCACGGGGAAGGAGTTGGCGGCTCGTTACATCCACAACGGTTCGAGGCGCCGAGAGGGCACTTTCGTACCCGTCAACTGCGCGGCGGTGCCCGAGACGTTGTTGGAAACCGAACTGTTCGGCCATGAGAAGGGGGCGTTCACCGGCGCTCACGCCCGACGCCGCGGATGGTTTGAGGTCGCCGAAGGCGGGACGCTGTTTCTCGACGAGATCGGCGAGGTCGGTCGTCCGATGCAGGCCAAACTGCTTCGCGTCTTGCAGGAGAAGCGCATCGTGCGGGTGGGCGGGACGAGTCCGATCGCCTGTGACGTCCGCGTTGTGGCCGCCACCAACCGCAACCTGAAGAACATGGTCATCGACGGACTTTTCCGCGAGGACCTGTATTACCGCCTGAACGTCTTTCCGATCCATTTGCCGGCGTTGCGCGAGCGCCGAGAGGACATTCCACTCTTCGTGCAACACTACGTCGAGCGCGCCCGGCGAGCGTGCGGCATTCGCGAGCTTCACACGGCCGTCGACACCCTGAGGATCTTGACGCATTACAATTGGCCGGGGAACGTTCGTGAACTGCAGAATGTCATCGAGCGCGCCGTGCTCATGTCCGACGGCGAGCACCTCCTTCCCTGCCATCTTCCGCCGGATATCGTCGCGTCCGATCACGAGGCGCACACCGACCAGACCATCGGCACACTGTTCGGGCAGGAACGGACGTTGATCCAGGAGGCGCTCAAGACGCACAACTGGAATCAGTCGAAAGCCGCCGAGGCACTGGGGATTACGCGATACCACGTTAGGCACCGTATCAAGAAGTACGGCATTCAAAAGCCGGTATAGACACTCGTCCGCGGTGCACCCACAGGTTGCCTGGTCGCCTATTTGTCGCACGCAGGTAGGCCGCCTTCCGGGCCTATAGATCAATTCAATAAATCTGCTACACAACAGCGAAAAAAAATACCCCGGAGAAGACGAGGCCCTTTCGACATGCTGGTCAGTCTACGACGGGCCGGTACCTTGAGTTCTTTCTTGGCCTTCGCCTGATGGCTCTTCAGCTCTTGGTGTTTCAGATGGTTCCACACTCCCTCATCCGGGTTGAAGTCCGGTGAATAGGACGGAAGATGAAACACGTATAGTCGCGTTTGACTGGTGATGAACGCCAGAAGTCCGTCTCATAGCCAAACGCCAACGCCGGGTGCAACACGACCTCGGTAAGCCGGCGCAACCTCTCGGCGGCCAAGGCTCTGGGCCGGCCACTGCCGGGTCTCCGGGCCAAACCCGCAAAGCTGCCCCCATCCTCATAGTACCGACCCAGCCAGCCGTGAAGCGTAGACCGGTCAACCCCATGAAAATCAGCCACTCCAGCTACGGAGTGCCCCCTCAGTACCGCCCTTACAGCCCGTTCACGAACTTCATAGGTCGAGTATCTCTTGGACCTCGACAGTCACGAGTTCTCGTCAGGCTGCCTGCTTATGAATCCCTTGCCCCTTGGGATGTTTTTGTGTGCGGCGAATTAACTGTGCGATCCAGGTGTTGCCGAAGCCGCTCAAATTCATCTTGATGACATTGCCGAGTGCAGTTCGCGTGACGAATTCGGATGGTGTGTGGGCGCTTATGGTTCGCAGCCAGCAGTGTGCTTTCCTCCTGACCTGTTGGGGATATGCTTTGGCAATCAGTTGGAGCGTGCCCAGTACAAGCAGTTGAATGTTGACGAACTTCTCGATCGCAGCCAGGGTGTTGCGGGTCTGGGGGGATCCGACGAACACGCCTGGGGCCGGGTGTTCTTGGTCGGGCGGCGGGAGGCGGGGCTGAGGTATTGCGACCAGAAGTGGTAGGCCATACCGCCGAGGGTGTTCTTGAGGGTGTTGAACATCGTTTCGATGGTCGCGCGGCGGCAATACAGTTCCACGGCTGCGATGGCTTCGAGCTTCAGGTCAGACGAGATCAACGCCATTCTCCCGCGAGAGCTTTCAACCAGGACAAAGCGAAGCATTCCTTTGGTGGGCTTCCAGAGCAGATCGAGCGCGAGGTAACGAATGGTTTCGCGTCGCTGGTATACGACGGCTTCCGCGGTGTGGAACTCGAAGGCCTTTGCCGTGGAGTCAAAGAGCTTCATGAGGTGAAGTTTCCGACCGTATTGTCTCGGTCTGCCTGGTTTGCGCTTCTTGAGGGCTCGCGCGGGACGGTAGGCTACGACGT
>JAZDHF010000129.1:0-3802 GCA_043806315.1 Planctomycetota bacterium
AGCCCCCACCCCCCCCCCAGGCCCCCCCCTTCGCCGGCGGGCCACCCGCCGGAAACGCGGGGCGCCAGCCGGCGTCCTGTTGCGCGGCCGGGTCGCCCCGGGGGCCCAACCCCCGGGCCGACCCGCCCGACACTCATGAGCCCACATGGTCCCCCTGCCGACGGAACCGTGGACGCGTTATTATACCCGTTGGGGAGCGGGATACACCATGAGGGGCCGAGGCGTCCTACGTCACCCACAAGGGGTGACGCTACAAGAGGAAAGGGTTCACCGGCTGGAAGCCGGCGCCACACGAGGATGACGGATGGCTGACACACCGACGGATGTGAAAGACGACGGCGCGGCGTCGGGGGGGCCGGAGAATATCGTCGATCATCGGCTCATCGAGGAGATGCAGGACTCGTACCTGACCTACTCGATGAGCGTGATCATGGCCCGGGCGCTGCCGGATATCCGCGACGGGTTGAAGCCGTCGCAGCGGCGTATTCTGGTCGCCATGAACGACCTGAATCTCGGCCCGCGGGCGCAGACCAAAAAGTGCGCCAAGATCAGCGGCGACACGAGCGGCAACTATCACCCGCACGGCGAGTCGGTGATCTATCCCACGTTGGTGCGCATGGCCCAGCCGTGGAACATGCGCCAGCCGCTCATCGACGGGCAGGGCAACTTCGGCTCCATCGACGGCGATCCGCCGGCGGCCATGCGATATACCGAGGCGCGAATGACCTCCGCGGCCGCGATGATGCTCGACGACCTCGAGTACGAGACCGTCGATTTCATCCCCAACTACGACAACTCCCGCGAAGAGCCGGCGGTCCTTCCGGGCAAGTTCCCGAATCTGCTGGTCAACGGCGCCACGGGCATCGCCGTGGGCATGGCCACCAATCTGCCGCCGCACAACGTGGGCGAAGTGTGTGACGCGCTGCTGGCCTACCTGGGCAACGCGGAGGTGAGCATCGCGGAGTTGATGAAGGTCATCCCCGGCCCGGACTTCCCCACGGGCGGGCAAATCTGCGGGCGGCGCGGGATCGTCGACGCCTACACCACCGGACGCGGCAGCATCGTGATGCGCGGCAAGTGTCACGTCGAGGAGAGCAAGAGCGGCAAGAAGACCATCATCATCACCGAGCTGCCCTACGGGGTGCTGCGGAGCACGGTGACGGAGAAGATCGCCGAGGCGGTCAAGTCGGGGAGCATCAAGGACGTGTCCGCGGTCAACGACGCCTCCGACCGCAAGCACGACGTGTGGATCGAGATCGACCTGAAGCGCGACGCCAACGAGGACGTGGTCATCAACCAGCTTTACGAATACACGCCGCTGCAGTCGAGCTACCACATCATGAACATCGCGTTGGTCGATCGCCAGCCGCGGACGCTGACCCTCAAGCAGATGCTGGAGCTGTACGTCGATCACCGCAAGGACGTGATCCGACGGCGGACGCAGTTCCTGTTGCGACGGGCGAAGCAGCGGTCGCACATCCTCGAAGGGTTGATCCTGGCCGTCGGGGACATCGACGCGATCATCGAACTCATCAAGAAGTCTTCCGACCCGAGCGCGGCGCGGGCGAACTTGATGGCCAGGCCGCTGCGCCTGACCGAGCAGCCCACGCTGCGCAAGCTGCTTCCCAAGGTGTTCGTCGAACGATTCTCCAAGAGCGATCACCATCTGACGGCGGTGCAGGCCAACGCGATACTGGCCATGCAGTTGCAGCGGCTGACGGGGTTGGAGATCGAGAAGCTGGGAACCGACTACGCCAAGCTCGTCGAGGAAATCGAGGGGTACGAGGCCTTGTTGCGCGAAGAGCGGCTCGTGCTGGATGTCATCCGCGAGGACATCCACGAAATCAAACAGATGTTCACCAGCAAGCGGCGTACGGAGATTGTCGAGGCCGTCGGCGAGTTCAGGATGGAGGAACTCATCCCCGACGAGCCGGTCGTGGTCACCATCTCCCGCGAGGGGTACATCAAGCGGACGGACGTGGATTCGTATCGCAAGCAAGGCCGGGGCGGCAAGGGCGTCCGCGGCAGTGCGGCCAAGGAAGGCGACTTCCTAGAGCATCTGTTCGTGGTTTCCACGCACGACTTTCTACTGTTCTTCACCGATCGAGGGCGGGTGTATTGGGCGCGGGTCTACGACATGCCGGTGATGAGCCGGACGTCGCGCGGTCGGTCGATTGCGAACCTTTTGCAGATGCAGCCGAATGAGACGCATCGGGCGGTGCTGGCGGTGAAGGAGTTCGAGGAGTCGTACGTCTTCTTCGCCACCGCCAAGGGCACGGTGAAGAAGACCCCGATGGCGGCGTACAGTAAGCCCAGACCGAGCGGCATCATCGCCATCTCCCTCGACGCCGACGACAGCCTCATCAACGTCGAACGCACCAGCGGGGACAACGAGATCGTCCTCGGCACGCGCGAGGGCATGGCCATCCGCTTCCATGAGAACGACGTGCGGGCCATGGGCCGAAGCGCGCACGGCGTGCGAGGGATGAACCTCGCCCCCGATGATTCCGTAGTCTCGATGGTGGCCATCAATACGGGGATGTCGCTGCTGACCGTCTGCGAAAACGGTTACGGCAAGCGGACCGACATCGGCGAATATCGCAAGACGCGCCGGGGCGGCAAGGGCGTCATCAACATCAAGGCCACAGAGCGGAACGGGCGGGTGGTGGCCATCCGAGCAGTGACCGACGACGATGAGTTGATGATGATCACGGCCAACGGCATGATGCTGCGGACGGACCTGACCGCGGTCCGGGAAATCGGCCGGGCGACGCAAGGCGTCCGCCTGATCCGGCTGGACGAGGGGGACCGGGTCGTCGCGGCCGCGAAAATTGCCCCGGAGGATGATGATGAGGAAGCTGGCCCGGCGGAGGCTTCCGGCGGCGGCGAGGCCGTTGGCGGCGAAGCCTCCGAAGACGAGGAGATCGGCGGCGAGGCCGGCGGTGAGGAGGCGTCTGGAGGCGGCAGGACCGAAACCGACCCTGCGGACGGTTCTTGAAAGGAATTCGGATTTTCGCTTGGCTGACGCCTTGCGTTGCCGAATAATAATGTGGGGTTCGAGGTTGCGGCGGGCATGGTCACGGCCCGGCGACGCCCCAACATGGAGCGCTGTCCGATGAATCGAGTCAGGACGTCTTGGACGCTGGTGTTGGCGGTTGGAGCGGTCCTTGTTTGGAACACGAACGCGAGGTCGCAGACGACGCCGCCGGGCACGCCGGGCGTGCCGACGCGGGGGCAACATGCCTCCGACAACGTCAACGGCGGGGCGTTGTCCGGTTGGTCGCCGGGGAACATGGTAAACGCCGGGGTAGCCCGGGCGCAAGCGGCGGCCAACTTCGCACGTGGCGGGATCGAGATCACAGCCACGTCCCGCCCCACACCGCCCCGCGCGGTGTTTCTATCCGACGCCCTTAAGATCATCTTCGATCAATTGAACAGCGCCTTGCTGCTGCTCGAAAACGTTCTTCGACTCCGCGCTGGACTTCCGCCCCTCGTGCCGCAAGTGACCCCGCCGACGACGACCGGCGGATAAGCGCGGGCGACCTCCGGGCCCCGTCCATTCCGGAGAACGCCTGTCATTCGGGAGAGAGTCCAGAACTCCTGACTTGCCTGACGCTTGAAGTGACGGCTCTTGGAGCCGCTGCGCACACATCGGAGAGCGGAAACGTCGAGATTCCACTGCTCGAACTCCCTTTGGCCGATGGAAATAGCCGCCAACTATGCTTACACCTTAACAGCGAACCCGCCGTGCAGGAAATGCCTTGTTTTGCCGGTTATGTTGGCAGTAGGTCAGGAGTTCTGG
>JAZDHF010000130.1:0-13887 GCA_043806315.1 Planctomycetota bacterium
CGTGCACCGGTCGTTTAATTTTGCCGCCCACAGCTTGGTTCTAGATGGGGGTAAGGGGGTTTTATGCGCGTACCCTGCCCAACATGTGCACAACGCATCACGGCCGACGCCCGCCCAGCCTCAGCCACGTCCAATCGGAGCGGTATGAATAATCCGGGTTCGCGGTGTTGCCAGGCGGTTCCCGGTCGTGCGTCGGGCCCGAGCGACGCGGCCACCGGCTCGCCGCATTCCGGACAGCGGCTCTCCATGGGGATGGTCGTCAGGTTGTAGCCGCACGCATCGCACCGCGGCGGCCGCTCGACCGCCGGCACCACTCGCCGCGCGCCCACGCTCCGCAACAGGGCCCAAAGGAGCCACAGACCTGAAAGGAAGCCCGCGTCGACGGTGGCTGCTTCACTGAACCGTAGGTACCACGGCTGTGATCGCCGCATCTCGACGCTCCACCGGTTGACCGCAGCCCAGTGGGTTTGCCAGGCCTCGTTGAAGTCTTGCAACGCCTTCTGGTAGTCCTGCCAGGCTTGGGAATCCGGCGCGGCGTTCTTCGGCATCGCCACGACGGGTGGCAGGTTGTCTGCGGAAGGCATCGGGATTGTGTACGACGCGCGCCACGCGCGGTCCCAACGCGACAACGGAATACCGATCGCTCCAACCGTTGCGATGATGAGCACGACGTGCGGCGTCTGTAGCCACACCCGGCGAAGGGCGTGTCGGAAGCTCGCTCCCAGCGGTTCGTCGTACGCGCCCCAGGGCATGACGAGGTAGGCCACGCCGAGGAATCCGAGCTCGACTAGGAATGCGATTCCTAGAATTGTGAGGACCACCTCCTTCGGCTTCCTCGCCAACTGCTCGAGGAAGAAGTCGGTAGTGCTCAAGAACCCAGCCCCGCCCATATCAAGGGTTGCCGGGGCAGACGCATCGCCCCAGGCGGCAATGAGCACGATAACAAAGACGCCAAGCAAGGCGGTGGCGACATGCACAAGATAGGCCCGACGCAGCGGAACGTGGTTCGTCCGGCGGGCCGTCGTCGCGGGCAGTATTCCGCAGGTGAGAAAGGACAGGAAGACGGACCAACGCGGTTCCGAAGGTGGATCAGGCGTCACTTGGTTATCGTATGCGCGTATTGGGTCTTACCGTCCAGGCGGACGAACTCGATGACGATCTCGTTCTTGCCGACGCGGCACAGCGGGAAGCCCCCAAGCGTCGCGGCGTAGAGGTCATCGTCCTTCCAGTCAATGCCGTAGGCTATGTCCGCTCCCCCGCCGCCGCCGGTCACCACGTGGTACACGCCGCCGATCGGCTTGAGCATCTCCAACGTGTGATCGTGCCCGCTGAGATAGAGATCGACGTGGTGCTCGGTCAACAGCGGCCCGACCTTGGCGATCATGGCGGCGTTGTTGCCGTGGACCGCGCCGTGGGAGTACAACGGATGGTGCCCGAAGACGATCTTCCACCGGGCGTCGGACTTGCCCAACTCGGCGTCGAGCCAGGCGAGCTGGGCGTCGGCGTCGGAGGCTTGGCGTCGGATCGGGTCGCTGTCGATGGCGAAGAATTGAACGTTGGTCCCGTCGCCGAGGGTGCGGACAAAGGTGTAGTACGTCGCGGGCATTTTCCAGTTCTTGTTCCGTTGCGAATACTCCACCTGCGCCCGAGGGTTGCCCTTCCAATCGTGGTTGCCGAGGGTTGGGTAGATGGGGATTTGCAGCGACGGGTCCTTGTACACGTCCTCGAACTTGGTTTTCCATTGCGAATCGTCAACCGACGAGACGCCGTTGTCATAGATGTTGTCGCCGACGGTGAGGAGGAAATCGACGTGGTCGGATTTCGCTCGTTGGGCCATCGCTTCGGCGACCTTGTACTGGTCCGAATGTCCCGTTCCCATGTCTCCGAAGGCGATGAACCGCTCGTAGGTCGCTCCGGGAACGACGGGAGGGATGGTGAACGGCGGGATGGGGTGCGTCCGTGCGGGATCGACGGGCTGGCCGGCGTTGCAGACGACGCCGCAGGCGGTACACGTCATTAGAACAAGCTCAGGCAACCGTCGAAATACGAAACGCATGACCGTCTCCCTCACCCAATTCCTGTCGATTCCGCACCGGGCTCTGCCGGCGTCGCCGAACCGCGACGATACCCGCCGACCCCGCGCGTGCCAAGCCGCCGGAGCGTCGCTCCGCCCCAGACCGCATAACCCAAGGACGGGGGACGGTTCCGGCTCGGCGGCGGCCGATCAGACCCACCCCTCTGGCATTCGTAACTCGTAACTCGTAACTCGTAATTCTCCGTTTACATCTTGTCGGGAAGGTGGTTATACTACGCGGCGGCAGGAGGCTTGGCGGACCCATGCGACGGATCGCGGTCATCAATCAGAAGGGCGGGGTCGGGAAAACCACGACGACGGCCAACCTCGGGGCCGCGTTGGCGAACAACGGGCTTCGCGTCCTCCTCATTGACCTCGACCCCCAGGGGCACCTGACCCTGTACTTCGGCGCCGAAGTGGCCGACGGGCAGCCCAGCGTCTACGACGTCCTGACTTCTTCCATGCCCATTCGTGAAGTGTTGGTCCCGGTGCGCGATCGCATCACGCTCGTGCCGGCGGACATCGACCTGGCCGGCGCTGACGCGGAGTTGATTAGCGTCACCGGACGTGAAGTCCTCCTCCGCGAGGCCCTCGACCCCATCGAACACGAGCACGACATCATGCTCATTGACTGTCCGCCCTCGTTGGGCGTCCTCACCGTGAACGCGCTGGTCGCCGCTACGGAGCTTCTCATCCCGCTGCAAGCACACTTTTTCGCACTTCAAGGACTGGGCAAGCTGTTCGATACGGTCACTCTCGTTCGCCAACGGATCAATCCCAAACTTCATGTCGGCGGCATCGTATTGTGTATGTACGAATCGGCGACGCGACTGGCGGGCGAGGTGGTGGACGATCTGGTGAAGTTCCTGGACGCATCCCGCGGCACGGGCGACGCCTGGGCGGACGCGCGGGTGCACCGGACGACCATCCGCCGGAACATCAAACTCGCGGAGTCGTGCAGCTTCGGGCAGACGGTGTTCGATTACGCCCCGCGCAGTCACGGGGCGATCGACTATGCGAGGCTCGCCGCGGAAATGCTCGGTGAAGAAGCCGGAGGCGCCCTCGCGGACGACGCCTCCGCGGCGGTCGCCGACCAGCGGACGGCGGCCGTCTTGGCGGTTGACTGCAAATCGCCGGACCCGTCTCGCAGCGGCGCGATCGCCGCGGTCTCGTGACCTAGGGATGACACTCCACAACAGCCACCAGCCGCGATCGAACCGTAGCCTAGGGGTTTGGCTCGGCTACTGGCTCGGCTTGTTTGTCATCACCCACGTGCCCGTGGTCGGCGTCGGACATTTCCATTTCCGATACGCCGATAAGATCGTCCATTTCGTGCTCTATTTTTTTCTTGCCTACCTTGGCGGGCGGTACTTGTTCGCCATCGGTCGAGCGAGATCGACGATGTCGCTCATCGCTTATGCGGGCATGTACGCCGCGTATGGCGCCTTCGATGAATGGTTGCAGCAGTATACCGGGCGGACGATGAGTTTCACGGATTGGCTGGCCGACGCCGGCGGGATCGTCTTGGCAACCGTCTGGCTCGTTCGACAGCGGCGGTCAGGCACGGTCGTAGACCCGAACCGGCACGTCGGATAAGCGGCGGTTTGTAACGCTTGATTAACTTCGTTCCGGTTGACATCCGTCGTCGGGCCGTCGGATCGGGGGTATGATAGGATAAGGGGCATCGTCTTCCCGAACCGGAAGGGTCGCCGGTGCGGGGTCGGGCTCCCTGGCGGGTAGTGTATATGGCCAAAAGACGAACGGTAGTGGTGGTCGAAGACGAAGACGCGATCCGTCGCGGGATTGTGGACGCGTTGCGGATTTCGGGCTTTGACCCGGTCGAGGCCGCCGATGGCGTGACCGGACTTCGTGAGGCCCGCCGCGCGGACGTCGATCTGGTCCTTCTCGACCTGCTGCTTCCGAAAATGGATGGGTTTGAGGTGCTGGCCGAGTTGCGGGTCACGCACCCCTCGCTTCCGGTCATTATCCTGACCGCCCGCGGCTCGGAGGATGACCGGGTTCGGGGTCTGCGGGCAGGGGCGGATGACTACGTGGTCAAGCCGTTTTCCGCCCGCGAGCTGCTCGCCCGTCTCGACGCCGTATTGCGGCGAACTCCCGAACGCCCCATCCCGGTGGTTCGTATCACCGGCGGGGGCACGACCGTAGACTGCGGCCGGCGTGAAGTCTGCCACCGCGACGGCGAGCGAGTGGCCCTTTCCGAAATGGAGGCGGACATCCTGCAACGACTGGCCGCTCATGCCGGACGGGTCGTTACACGCGAGGAACTGCTCGCCTGTGTGTGGGGCTTGCGTGACGGGGGCGTGGAGACGCGGGCGATTGACATGCACATCACGCGCTTGCGGCAGAAGCTTTCCGGCGGCGCCACGGAACCGACGTTGGAATGGATCGTGACCGTTCGGGGCAAGGGATACATGTTGGGTCCGAGCCTGACGCTCGTCTCCGACGCCCCCGCGGCGGAACGCGGCGCGGTATGACCAGCTCGCAAAAGAGCACTCTCACCGCCTTGGGCGTTTTCGCCCTGACCTGCGTGGTGGTTCTGGGCGGCATGACTTGGGCCACCGCCGCCAGCTTCGAACTCGCCAAGAAAACCGTCAGCGAGGAATACCGCACCCGCGTTCATCGCGCGCTGTGGCAGACCGAGAGTCGGATGAAGGGTATCCTGAATTCGGAAGCGTCCCGACCCTACACGGACTACGTCGATTACCACATGGTGCACCCCGTGGCCGCCATCTCCGCGGACGGCGGGGAGGTGGACGCCGAGCGGGTGATTCTACGATCACCGATCGCGATGTCCGGGCCGCCCTATGAGTGGATCGATTTGTATTTCCAGGTCGACGACGACGGAATCCCGTCGTCGCCGCAGTTCGCGGAAGAGGGACCGATATGGACCTCTGAAAGCTCCGGGGCGATCGCGGACTCGGCGCGACGGGCGCAGGAGGCGTGGAGTTGGTTCAAGTGGACCCTGCCGACGATGGACTTTCGCAACCGGGTCTCCGAAGCGCTCAAGCGTGACCCGGCGACCCACGGCGCGGAGAACGAACGCGAACCCGTGCAGGTCGTACGGGTCGCACAGCGGCCGGCGTCGCTGAAGGGCGCGGGGCGAGGGGATTGGACTTCCGGTCGCTCGCCTCGCCGGGCCTCGGCGGGAGGTTCGGGCGTCGGCTATGTACCGCCGGAACTGTGCGTTCCGCCCCAGATCGCGGCCGGCAACATCGGCAACATCGCCGTGGCCATCGACAGCGGGTTCGAGCAGACCGCTGCGCCTCCCGCGCCGATTCGGATATCGCTGAGTCCTTTCGCACCGGCGTTTTGGGTCGAGTCGGGCCCGGGTCGGCCCAGGAAGCTCGCCTTTGTGCGCGAAGGCTCCGCAGACGCGGAGGTGTTCTATCAAGGGTTCATCGGCGATTGGGATCGGCTCAAGCCGGACCTACTGCGATCCCTCGACGATGTTTTCCCGCAGGCGGATTTGGAGCCGGTCGCCAATGACCAGGAGCTCGACGCGGACGAGAGTGAGATGAAGCTACACGAGCTTCCCGCTCGGTTACGCGTGCCGGACCTTCCCGGCGGCGCGGACGCAGCGGCGTGGCGTTCCATGCGCGGGGTGCTGCTTGTCACCTGGGCGGCGGCCGCGGCCGTGCTGGTGGTGGCAGGCTGGGGCGTTCGCAACTTGATGGCCTTGACTGAGCGTCGAATGCAATTCGCCTACGCCGTCACCCATGAACTCCGCACGCCGCTGACCACGTTCCGTCTTTACTCCGACATGCTGTCGGCGGGCCTGGTCCCTGACACGTCCAAGCAGGAATACCTCGACACGCTGAATCGGGAGTCGCAGCGTTTGTCGAGCCTGGTGGAGGCTGTGCTCGAGTACGCGCGCTTGGAGAACCACAAGGTCAAGTTGAACGTGACCACCACAGACGCGGCCTCCTTGCTGCGGGTGTTGGGGGAAACCGTGCAGAAGCGGTGTACCGACAACGATGTCGAGGCCCAAGCCCGCAATGCCATGCCCGACGCCCACCCCATCCGTACCGACGTGAACCTGGTGAACCAGATCACCGCGGTCCTGGTGGACAATGCGTGCCGTCACGCGCGGGGATCACGCAGTCCGAAGTTGCTCGTACAGTTAGGCGGCGACAACGGTCGGCTGTACCTCGACGTCGTCGACTCCGGGCCGGGTATCGACCTCTCTGACGCGCGGAAAATCTTCAGACCGTTTCGGCGCGGTCGCGACGCGGAAGCTCGTGCCCGGGGCGGGATCGGGTTGGGTCTGGCCCTCGCCCGTAACTGGGCGGAACTGCTGGGCGGCAGGCTCGACCTGGTCGCACGACACGACCCGCAATACGGCGGCGCGCATTTCCGTTTGAGTATTCCCGCCGACGTGCCGACGACGTGACCGCGGGCCGACGTGCGTCGCGCTCTACCATCCGTCCGAGGCGGCCGGGATTGACCGCGCCACCGTACGACTCTACAATTTCGACCTTGAACGCGAAACGGAGACCGGAACGACTCAGATGACCCATGATCTGGCGCACTGGGTACGCGCCTTCCGCGGGCGACGGGTACTGCTCGTCGGCGATCTGATTCTCGACCGCTATATCTATGGCGACGCGGAACGAATCAGCCCCGAGGCCCCGGTGCCCGTCCTGCGGGCGGTGGAGACGCGGGAGGCCGTCGGCGGCTGCGCCAACGTCGCCGCCTGCTTGCGGGCGTTAGGCTGCGAAGTGGTTTGCTGCGGAATGGTCGGAGCGGACCGGCACGGAGAGACTTTGCTGCGACTCCTCCGCGAATCCGAAGTGGACGCCTCGGCCGTGGTGACCCAGTCGGACCGCCCGACGACGACCAAAACCCGGCTCGTCGGTCTCGCCCAACACCGCCACCGCCAACAGCTTCTCCGGGTCGACGAGGAAGACGCCCGTCCTTTACCGGCCGACGCGACGAAGAAGATGGTCGAATCCGCGTCCCGACGAATCGTAGACTGCGATGTGGTCTGCATCGAGGACTATGACAAGGGGGTGGTGACGGAATCCCTCGTGCAAGCGGTCGCCGGCGAGGCGCAGCGACGGACACGACCGGTCCTGGTCGACCCGGCCCGGCTTTCGAGCTACGCGCGATATCGCAGCGCGGATATCGTCACACCCAACCGCGACGAGTTATCCATCGTGACTCAACGCCCCTGCGACACCGTGGACGCGGTCTCCGCCGCGGCACAAAACGCGCTCGAAACCTACGGCTTTCGCGCCGTCGTGGCGACGGTCGACCGGGACGGCGCCGTGCTCGTGGAGCGCGGCAAGAGCCCGCAGCATCTTCCCACCGTCCCCCGCACGGTCTATGACAATACGGGCGCGGGCGACGCGGTGTTGGCCATGTTGTCAGCCGCGATCGCCGCCGGGGCCGATCTCGCCGACGCGACGCGGCTCGCTAACCTCGCCGGAGGGTTGGAAGTTGAAAAGTTCGGCTGCGTTCCCATTACCGCCGACGAAGTCCTCGCGGAACTACGCCTGGAGCATCGCTTACGAAACGGCAAACTGACGGGTGTGGATGAGCTTCTGGCCGAACTGCAGCTTCGTCGCGATCGGGGCGAAACCGTCGCCTTCACCAACGGCTGTTTCGACCTGCTCCACGCCGGGCACGTGGATTTCTTGAGGCGCTGCCGACAGGAGGCGTCGGTGTTGGTCGTGGCCCTCAACAGCGATGCGTCCGTGCGTCGTCTGAACAAGGCCGAGAACCGCCCCATCAACCGCTTCGAGCATCGGGCGACGGTGCTGGGGGCGTTGGAATGCGTGGATTACGTCGTCGGGTTCGAGGAGGAAACGCCGGAGTTGTTGATCCGCAAGATTCGCCCCGAGGTGCTCATCAAGGGCGAGGACTGGGCGGAGAAGGGCGTCGTGGGCCGCGAGTTCGTCGAATCCGCCGGCGGGCGCGTGGTCCTGCTCCCGCTGGTCGACGGTCTGAGCACCAGCGCGATTATTGAACGCATCCGGCATGGCCTGTCGGAGGAACCGTGCACCGGATTGTAGTGGGAGTGATTTGTAATGGTCGCACTAGCCGATTGGCACAAACGAATCAGCATCAAGCCCGATATCCACCACGGCGATCCTTGCATCACGGATACGCGCGTTCCAGTGAGCGTCATTGTTGGGAGCATCGCCGACGGAGATACGTTCGAGCAGATTCTCGCAAGCTACCCCCAGTTGAGACGGGAAGACATCCAGGCAGCGCTGCACTTTGCGGCGGAAGCAGTGAATCGCTTTGATCTCGTTTCGTTGCGACCTTGATCTCGAAGATTGCTTATGCGATTTAAGGTAGACGAGGATCTTCCTAAGGAAGTTGCCGACTTGCTGCGAGCCGGAGACCATGACGCGGTCACCGTCCACGATGAGAAGTTGACTGGCGCTAGTGACGACATCTTGTGGGCCCATGTTCAACGGGAACAACGCTGTCTTGTCACCGCAGATAAAGGGTTTGGGGATATTCGCGCCTTTCCGGCTGGGACGCACGGGGGGATTGTGCTGTTTCGACATCCTCGAGAAAGCCGGATGGGGTACGCGCGGTTGACACAGAAGTTTGTGGAGGGCGCGGATTGGAAGTCCGTCGTAGGATCGATCGTCGTGGTAACGCCAGAGGCAATCCGTGTGCATCGCCGAACCTGAGTTCCGCGGGGAGCCCAACTGTGTGTCTGAAAGCACCTGCGGGGCACGTTGATGCAGGAACAGATCCAAGACCACCAACGAGTCGTTGCAGCGATGTTCGAG
Source organism: Planctomycetota bacterium (assembly GCA_043806315.1). Classification (GTDB taxonomy): domain Bacteria; phylum Planctomycetota; class Phycisphaerae; order UBA1845; family UBA1845; genus SBAX01. Next base: position 8,845 of record JAZDHF010000130.1, read on the forward strand.
CACACCTCCCTGCTCGCACGCATCGCCGAGCGATTGATCGCGTGCTTCGAAGGCGGCGGGAGAGTGTACCTTCTGGGCAACGGAGGCAGCGCTGCGGACGCCCAACACATCGCCGCCGAGCTGGTCGGACGCTTCAAGAAGGACCGCAAAGCCCTTCCGGCCATTGCGCTGACTACGGACACTTCGATTCTGACCGCCGTCTCGAATGACATGGGCTACGAAAAGCTGTTCGCACGCCAGATCGAAGCGCTGGCCACCAAAGCCGATGTCGTGTGGGCGTTGAGCGTATCCGGTCGTTCACCCAATGTGGTTCGTGCGCTTCAGTCGGCCAAAAAGATCGGCGCGACCGTCATCGGTTTCACCGGCCGTAGCGGCGGAGCGATGGCCGAGTTGTGCGACTTCTGCTTCCGCGTCGAGCACGACCACAGCGACCGCGTCCAGGAAGTCCACCAACTCGCCTACCACCTGATCTGTGATCGGATCGAGCGCCACTTTGCAGGCGAACCGGGTTGATGGGTTGTGCCCCACGAGCTACGGTAATCCGCCTCCATTCGCCCCGGCGACCGAAAGGGGGCACGTCGACGGGATAGACGACACACCCATTCGACGCTGCCGGGGCTTCGCTTGAACTCGATACGAAGGAGGCGGCGGGTGGCCCAAGTTCCACGAACCTGAACCACCCGGCCGCCTGGTCTACTTCACCATGCGGGATTCTGCGCCCAACAGATACTGAACACCGCACGGGCTTAAGCCTGCGGCCGGCTTCGGTTGCAGAATCTCGCACAGTCATGTACCTCCGTGCTACGTCGTGCTACTTAATAATCAGCTCGACGGAGCCCGGATGATCGCAACGGGGGGCGGCTTCATGCCGGCCCCCCGCGCGACCATTGTTTGTCGGGCTGGAGCACCCTCTACATGGGCCCCAGCTCGCGCCGGCTACTTGCACACTTTCTTCCCCAGGTTGCACCTGCCGGAGCAACACTGGTTGTTGGCCGTACAGGCGCCACCCTTGGGGACGCAGTTGAGGCATACGTCGTTGGCCTCATCGCAGGTCTGCCCCGCAAGGCAAGGATTGGCGCCGGGCTGACACCCGCTGACAGCATTGCAGGTCTCGACGCCGTTGCAGAAGAGACCGTCATTGCAAAGGGCGTTGTTCGGGACGTGGTCGCACGAATCAGTGCCCTCATTGCAAGAGTCAGTGGTGCAGGCGACCCCGTCGCTGCAATTGACCGCCGTCCCCGCCTGGCAGTGGCCGTAAGCGTCGCAGGTCTCTGCTCCGTTGCAGAACGCACCGTCGCCGCACGTTGCGTCGGACAAGCACTGGCACGGCCCACAAGGACCGCCGCAGTCGATGCGGTCCTCACCCTGGTTCTGGATCCCGTCGCTGCAGGTCGGCGCGGCACACGAGCCCATGGCCGTCAGGTCGGTTTCATAGAAGTCAGACGGCTGACCGAGACCTTCCGACAGACCGGCCAGACCATCCGCGATAGAGACGGCCAGGTAGCTGATCACGATCTTGCCGTCGAAACGCATCTCGATCTGGGCGGTGTTGGGATTCGTCGTGCCGTATTCATAGACGTTCAGCCACGTCACCACGGCGCGATCCGCGAGCTGCTTCCAGCTCACCGTGCCGCCGGTGCCGGGGTTGAGGTCGTCGAACATGGCCGAAATCCGCGGCCGGTTGAAGTGACCGGCCAGCGACTCGCTGTAGGCGCTGTCGCCGGTGTTGAAGGTCACGTACCCGTTGCTGCCCACGTAGAACGTGCCGTAGCTGGTGCCATATAGTGACACCGTCTTCCCACCGGTCAGAGTGACGGTTGCATATCCGTCGTCGCTGGAGGGCGTGAAGGTCAATGTCGTTCCCCCGCTGGGATCGACCGGCAGAGCGGTGATGGTCTCCGTACAGCCGCTGTAGTAATCGGACGAAGCGTCGGGCGTGAAGATCAGCGTGCGGTTGTCCAGATCGTTGTCCGAGCCGAAAAGCTCAGTGAAGTAGTCGGGGATATCGGAAGTCGTGAACGTAAAGCAGGCCCCGCCGTTGTTGTTTGTGCCCGCGTTGCTCGCCTCGTCCACCGCATCCACCGCGTAGAAGTACGTCGTAGTCTTCTGCAAGCCGGTCAGGTTGACTGAGTGAGCGGTCTTGTATCCGGTCTCAGCCGCGGATCCGGTCAATGAAGCGCAGGACAGCCCGTAACGCACCGTGCCGTTGGCCAACTCGTCGGTATTGAACGTCACCGTCGCGCTGTATGGCCCGACGTTGGCGGTCGCAACGTTGGAGATCACCGGGGCGACGCAGTCCACAGCCGCCGTGTCCGTCACGGTCACGTTCTGATGCCCCTGCCCATCGTTCGCGTCGACGTAGGTAGCCGTCACTGTGTCCCCGTGAGCGACCACGAGAACCCCGGCACTGTTGACGGTGCTAAGCGGAATCGACCCGCGGAAGTCCGCGGTCGCCGCAGCCGTCTCGGTGAGCACTACGCTCTCGCCTGCGGGCTCCGAGGTTGACTTGATGCTGACAGTCACCGTCTCGATCACGTTGTTGTTGGTGTTGAGGTCGCAGTCGATGACCTGAATGCCGGCCATGTCGCTGCACAAGTACTTGGCCTGATCGAGCGATATCGTGCCCTGCGACGAGCACGCCACCAGCTCGGGTGACGCACACAGCGAGAACGGCTGCAGAGCCTGCGGCACGTTGTAGCCATATACTTCGATCCGCCACACGCCGACCGCCGGGCTGGCCACGTAGACTTGCTCGATGTTGTCCACGTGATTCGCCTGCGTCCGCACGGCCGCGGCGCTGGGGTTCAACTTGTCGAGTGTCCACGGGTAGGCCTGCTGGGACGACGGGCTGAACACCCGCAGATCAAGATCGTTTACCAGCGCCGGATTGACGTTGGGCGTGCCGGGGTAGTCGTCCCAGGCCAACGTCACCTTCAGTTCCGGATCGCCGGTCTGGACCAGGACCAGGACGGAGTAAATCTGTCCCTGTCCGACCTGATTTTCCAGGAAGTCCCCGGCGCGCATGAAGTCCACGGCATTCTGAACCCGGACCGAGCCGTAGCCATACTGATAGTCCGGGCCGGCGTTGCCCAGGTCCACGGCGGTGTGGGCAAGCAGAATCTTAAGGGTTGAGTTCCTGAAGTCCGGCTTGCTGGGGAACTGTGCGCGATAGTCCTGCAGGAGCAATGAGGACAACCCGGCCACCGTCGGGCAGGCCATCGACGTCCCACAAAGGGATCTATACGCCGTGTCGCTGGTCGAGTCCGTCGAGGTGACCCCAAGGTCATCGTTACTCTGGCAGCCGGGAGCTGAAATGTCGGGCTTCATTCGCCCGTCGTCCACGGGTCCCCAACTGCTGAAGGAGGTCATTGAGTCGTTGTTGGAGTTGAGCGCTCCGACGGCAATGTGGTTCTTGGCTGTTGCCGGCGGCGCCGTGCTGTAGTAGTCGCCGTAACCCTCGACGTCGCAACGGCTGCCCTGCCTCTCGTTCCCGTTAGCCCAGACGACGCGGAAAGGCTGGGTGAAATCGGGATTGGACCCGTCTCCGCGGACGATGGTGTCGATGAGCTGATCGGTCACGCCATAGTCACCCTGGATGGCGCAATCGAAGCCGTTGCTCTCGGTGTTCGTCCCGATGGAGTTGCTGGCTATGTCCGCCCCGTAGGTGGCGATGGCCTCGCTGTAGTCGGCCTCGATGTCGCCCGGGTTGCTGTACAGGAAGATCCCCGTCCCATCGTACTCGAACCCGTAGGAGACCATGGTGACGCCGGGGGCCATGCCCTTGTAGGTTCCGCCGCCGGCGCTACCGCTCCCACCAATGGTTCCGGCCACGTGGGTAGAGTGATAGTGCATCCCCGAGCCGTCGTGTACGGTTAAGCGGCCGCCGAAGTCCACGTGCGTGGCGCGCGCCGTTCCAGCGTCGTAAACCAGAACGGCAACTCCGGAGCCGTTTAGCCCGTATGGCGCTGCCTGGACGATATTGGCCTGGGTTATCGCCCGGTTGCTGTCGTTGACCTCGCTCATTCGCGGAAGCGGCCACTCCATCCACTGGACCGCGTCCTCATCGCCAAGAGCGTCGACATCCGCAAACGGCATCTCGATGACCAACCCGTTAACCGCAGAGAGCGTATCGCGGACCGTTGCACCGTGCCGTGATACGAGATTGACCGCGTCCGTGGGCAGCGGTACGTCAGGGTGGAACAAGACATACAGGGCGACCGTCATGTCGCCGGCCTTGCCTTCGTCCACGATGGCCCATGGTGGCACGTCACCCGTGACGATCGGCGGACTCTGCTTCCACGTGCGCTGTATCCCCTGCACGCCGGCAAGGAACGGCAGCGTGGAGAGACGGGCCACGTCGACGCCAGCGGGCGAGAACGACGCAAAAAACGCGTTGTCCCCGACATAGCGCAGGAGGTCCAGCCCCGCCTTGCTGAGCTCCTCGCGCTCCGCGGGACCGATGGGCTTATCGAATTGGACCACGACGTGTCGCGCCTCCGCCCGCGCGCTAAGCTCGGTTAGCACGCCGTCCATTCCGCCGCGATTCGGGCCGGCGATATCCGCCGATCCGGAGCGCCATTTGATGTCACCGTGAACCACCGCTGGGCCCAAGATGAGAAACACGGCTCCTGCCAGTACAAGGCACCTGCCTGCACGCCTGCACGCTCCGACCTGAGTCTTCGCTTCTCTTACCATTGTTCAGCACCTCCCCAAAGAACCACCAACCCGCCGCGCACTCCGGCGCGGACCACGGGTGCTTGCTTTGCATTGCCTTCGGAAATGCTCTCGCTCGCCGGGACGCGACGATTGTTGCCTCCCGCCTTTACTTCCGCCGATAGCATCCTCGCAACCGGCAAACAGGTCAAGAGAGAAATGGAGCCGACGGCAGATCTTCCCGCAGCTAGCCCGAATTATTCAGAAGCGCCCCTGTTTTACGACCTCCTTGCGAGTTAAGTTACTGTTGTAACGACAGTTAACTCGAGCAAGGAGGTCGTGAATCGTGGAACAGACTGCGGAACGGATTAGCTTCGATTTTCTCCCTGG
>JAZDHF010000131.1:0-21913 GCA_043806315.1 Planctomycetota bacterium
CCAGGGCCGTGCTGCGGATCCAGTCGGGCATGGCCAGTTCACTCGCGGGACACACCAGCCGGTTCATGGTCATTACACAGCTCAGAGCCCGCGCCCGCGGCGTCAGCCCCGCCTCCGACAGAATGTCGTCCAGCCTCAAGCGCTTCCAGAACTGATATCCTACGTGCACCGATCCGGCTTCACGGTGTCGTTCCGTGGTCACCTCGTCCGTATGCACGGTTACCAGATTGCCGGGCCGGTTTCGATGACGGCCTTCTTTCCCTCTCTTTCCCTTCGCCGCCCTTTCCTCTCGGACTTGGCGAACGATGGCCTCGGCTTTTGGGTCCAGCCCGTCAAAGAGCAGCTCTTGACTCGACAGCTTGGCCTCCACTTCTCGGGCCGGCTTGAGCCACTCTTGTTTCGGTCTGGGCGTAAGGTCCCCGAGTGAACAGATGACCTTCTGCCGCGGTCCCTTGGGCGTGTGCCGCGACTCGACCAGGAGATAATTGGTGTAGGTCTTGCCTTTGCACTGCCTCTTGGTCGTTCGCATGTACATGTTCACTATATGATCATATTACGCCTTCCCTGTCAACACAATTCTGCAATGAATTAGTCACTATATTGACCCTTGAGCGCTGTGAACCCGCGTTTTTAGCTGCGAAAAGGGCGTTTGCCGGCCTGCCAAGGGTCAAAAAAGACCGAATTTCGCATCACGGGTGCGGAAGTTGGGTTAGCATCTTCCATGACGCTCTCCCTTCGGACATCCATGTCTGGTTCCAGAACCCCGACATGATCCACCCATCGGGAGCGTCTTCAAAATCCTAGAAACTACTGCTTAGAGAGAGCTTAAAATCGAGGCGGCGAACAGACCTCAAAAAATCCGCCGTCTCGGCCTTGAAATCGGGCGTTGTTTGGTGTATGTTAGGTATAGAAAGGCCGTGGCGCACTTCCATGAGGGGCTAGACTCTCCGGGGAGGAAGCGCCCGAACCTCCACGCGGTCCGAACCGTTGGAACGGAGGTCAAGAACGATGTCGATCGCGACCATCGACGTCGGCGCGGCGGCTGCGCGCCGAGGCCATGCAAGCAAAATGACACACCCAGGCGGTGCGACGGAGATGACGTATCAAAGCGGCGCGACAGGGGTCTCACGTCAAAACGATTCGACCTGGATCCCGCATCGTGACGATGCGATCGGAGTTCAGCCTTACAACGATGCGACGGCGATTGCGCGTCGAACCGATCCGACCGAGATTCCTCGCCGCAACAGCGCCCCCCAGACCTGGGAGCGCAACGATCCGTCCGAGATCGTGCGTCGGTTGCGGGGCGAGCTGGAGCGGTTCCACCGGCGTCGGGCCAAACGGGCGGGGTGGAGTCGGCGGTTCGTCCCCACGGGTCTGGGGCCGGTGGACGCGGCCTTGCCGCACGGCGGGCTGCCGTGCGGGGCGATCACCGAAATCCTTTTCGACGCCCCCGGCGTGGGGGCGATGTCGCTGGCGTTGCGGATCGTGAGTCGATGTCTGGGAGGTGGGAATGAACTCGCATTCCCCGTCGGCGGAGCGGTCGATCACCCATCGAAGGAATTGGTGAATGTCGAATCCTTCGAGGCTCAGGACAAGTGTCGAATGTCGAATGGGAGCACATGCCGTAATCGACAATCGACACTTGTCCTGAGCCTTGCCCTGAGCCTCGAAGGGCTCGAAGGAATCGACAATCGGCAATGGGTCCCCTTCAACGCCGCGGAAAAGGATCATCGCAGTATTGTATTGATCGATGCCCTGGGGGATTTCTACCCGCCGGCGGCGTGGCAACACGGCGTTGACTTCGATCGGCTGATCGTCCTGCGGCCCGGAAACGAGCGGGATGCATTCTGGGCGGTGGATCAATCGTTACGCTGCCCTGCCGTCGCGGTGGTGATCGCGCCTTTGACCAGACTTGACGATCTCCTCTCCCGCCGACTGCAACTCGCTGCTGAAAGCAGCGGCTGCATGGGACTGATTCTGCGATCGGTTCGGCAGCGGACGAAAAGCTTCGCGGCCGTGCAGATGTTGTTGGAAAGCGTGGACCACCGCGCGGCGGAAAAACCCGCCGCCCACCCCTGTCGCATCACGTTGCTTTCGGTTCGGGAAGGGATGCCCACGGAACCGCTGCTGGTGGATTTACATCATGAAACGGGCACTAGCACTCTATCTCCCCTTCCTGTCGACCGATCGGCTGCGAAGACGGGATAGCGAGCGATTGTCGAATCCTTCGAGGCTCAGGACAAGTGTCGAATGTCGAATGTCGATTGAACCCACGCACCACAATCGACAATCGACAATCGACGTTCGACAATTGCCAATCGTCACGGTGGAACCTCATGCCCAGACCTTGCGCATTGTCCACACCAATGCGGCGGCCGCCGCGTTGCGCATTCGTCCCGGTCAGACCCTGGCCGAGGCGAAGGCGATGGTGCCGCAGCTTGGCACCTACGACGACGATCCTGAGGCCGATCGACGGCAATTGGAGTCGTTGGCCGTCTGGGCGCAATGTCTATCGCCGGTCGTCCATATCGAAGGCGATGACACGCTGATCGTGGACATCACCGGCTGCGAGCGGTTGTTCGGCGGTGAGGCGAACCTGCTGCAAACGGCGATGGAAGGACTTATCACGCAAGGGTTCACGGCCCGTGGCGCCATGGCCGATACCGTCGGCGCCGCCTGGGCGCTGGCCCACGCGCACCCTGAACCGACGGTGATCGCCGAGTCCGGACGGACCGCCGCCAATCTGGCCCCGCTACCCGTGTGGTCGCTACGGATCGACGACGACGTGGTCGCGGCCTTAGCATCGGTGGGAGTGGAGACGGTCGGGTCGCTGTTGCACCTGCCGCGGTCTTCGTTGGCCTCGCGATTCGGCGAGGGATTGCTGGACCGTCTCGATCAAGCCCTGGGCGATCTGCCGGAAGTGCTCACACCGTATCAGCCGCAAACGGTGCTGACCTCTCGGATGCACTTCAGGGCGGTCACCGCCGATCGGAGCGTTTTGACGGAAGGCGTCCATCGGGCGACGGAGCGGTTCTGTGAGCAACTCGCCCGCCGGGTCGCGGGAGTGCGGCAGGCGTTTGTGACGTTCTACTGTCCGGCCTCTCCCACCTCTGAAGAGCTGGGTCGCCTACGCACGGCGCGCACTCACGCCGCCACATTGGAAATCAATCTATCCCAACCTACGCGATCAGCGAAGCACCTGATGAAACTGATGAGGGTCCGACTGGATGAGCTTTGTCTTCCCACGGCGGTGGAGTCACTGATGGTCTGGACCCGCGAGATCGACCCACTCGACGACCGGCAGGGCGAGTTGTTCGACACCGGCGCGGAAGATGAGCGAAAGCTGGGCGACCTCCTGGACCGTTTGGCGGTCCGACTGGGTTCGTCCGCCGTCGTCCGACCGCGGCTTTGCAGCGACCATCAACCCGAGCGGGCGTTTCAATATCTGCCCATTGTCGGCGACGGGCGAAAACCCACGGCTCGTTCCGCACAGACGGACGCCGCGCCTCCAAGTCCGCGGCCGCTGCGGTTGTCACCGAACCCGATCGAGATTGCAGCCATTTCGGTTGTGCCGGACGGGCCGCCGATCGCATTTCGCTTTGCGGGGGTTCAACACGCCGTCGCGGACAGTGTCGGGCCGGAGCGCATCGAGACCGGTTGGTGGCGGGGACCCCACATACAACGCGACTATTACCGTGTCACGACCAACAACGGCCGCCGCTACTGGCTCTTCCGCGATCGCGGCGTCGGTCGATGGTTCTTGCACGGATGGTTCGACTAAATGCCCGACAAGCCCGATTCCAACAAACGCCGCCATCCGGTTCGTCGATTGCATCGGGCAATGACCAATACCGTACTGCGTCCTACGGGCCCGACCATCCCCGGCCAATACGCCGAATTGCAATGCAAAAGCAATTTCTCCTTTCTTTGCGGTGCGTCTCATCCGGAGGAACTGGTCGAACAGGCGGCCAAACTTGGATACTCGGCCATCGCCATCACCGATCACAACACCCTCGCGGGCGTCGTGCGAATGCACTGTGCGGCCAAAGCCTGCAAGCTCAAACTCATTGTCGGAGCGGAAATCACCCCCGTGGATGCCGCACCCGTTCTCCTTTATGCGACCGACCGGGCGAGCTATGGCCGCCTCGCGCGCATCATCACCCAAGGTCGACTGCGCGAGGTCAAAGGATCGTGCGCCATCACGCTCGATGATATCGCGCAGCGGTCGCAAGGACTGATTGCGGCCATTCTCGGCAACGCATTTTGCGAGGACACCCGCCTTGCTCCACCCAATCGGCAATCGGCAATCAGCAATTGGCAATTCCCTCACGTCTATCGCGACATTTTCGGCGACCGCCTATACCTCGCCGCCAGTGTACATGGCGGAGCAGATGATGCTCGTCATCTCGCCGAAATGGATGTCATGGCGCGCAAGGTCGGCGTTTCCCTCCTTGCGACGAATGACGTCCACTACCACGAACCCCGGCGGCGCTTCCTGCAGGATGTCCTTACCTGCATCCGTCGCGGCTGCACGTTGCAGGAGGCCGGCAACACGCTGTTCGCCAACGCCGAACGCCATCTCAAACCTATCCATGAAATGGAACGCCTCTTCCGCGATTATCCCGACGCCATCGCCCGGACCATCGAACTCCGCGATCGTTGCTCTTTCTCCCTCGACGAGTTGCGCTATGAGTATCCAGAAGCGCTTTCTATCCACGGGCGCTCTCCACGTGACTATTTGGCTGAACTAACCTGGGCCGGAGCGCACGACCGGTATCCTAACGGGATTCCGCAAAAGGTTCGTTCCCTTCTCAAGCATGAACTCGTCCTCATCGCCGAATTAGCTTATGAGCCGTATTTTCTGACGGTCTGGGACATCGTGCAATTTGCTCGTTCCCGGGACATCTTGTGCCAGGGGCGCGGCAGTGCGGCCAATTCCGCGGTATGCTATTGCCTGGGGATCACCAGCGTCGATCCCGAGCGCGTGGAGATGCTTTTCGAGCGCTTCGTCAGCGCTGAACGCAACGAACCGCCGGACATCGACGTCGACTTCGAGCACGAACGCCGCGAGGAGGTGTTCCAATACATATACGACAAATATGGGCGCGACCACGCGGGCATTGTGGCCGAAGTCATCACCTACAGGCCGCGGTCGGCGATCCGCGACGTAGGCAAGGCCTTGGGTCTATCCCTTGACCGCGTCGCCGCACTCGCCAAAAAGCATGAATGGTGGGACAAAAAAGCTTTACCGCCGGAGTTTCTTGCCGAGGTCGGCCTCGACCCGTCGGATCGCACGGTGCGACTGTTCAGTCGCCTGGTTCCGCAGATTATCGGGTTTCCCCGCCACCTGTCGCAGCATGTCGGGGGCTTCGTGATTACACGGGGACCGCTTTGCGAAATGGTTCCCATCGAGAACGGCGCGATGCCCGGACGCACATTCATCGAATGGGACAAGGACGACATCGACGCACTCGGCATTCTGAAGATCGACTGCCTTGCGTTGGGAATGCTGACGGCGATTCACAAATGCCTAAAGCTGGTAGGCCACGAATTACGAATTACAAATTACGAATTACAAAGAACCAACGACGCCCACGACTCCCGGACGGGTCGCGACGACCGTTTTGTAATTCGTAATTCGTCATTAGTAATTCCTCCGGTTCTGCATGCGATCCCCTCGGAGGATCCGGTTGTCTACGACATGATCTGCCGAGCGGATAGCGTCGGCGTGTTTCAGATTGAAAGCCGGGCGCAGATGAGCATGTTGCCACGGCTCAAGCCGCGCTGCTATTACGACTTGGTCATCGAGGTCGCCATTGTTCGACCGGGGCCGATCCAGGGCGGCATGGTCCATCCCTATCTTCGCCGTCGAAGCGGCGAAGAAGCGATTACCTATCCGAGCGAGGCTATTCGCACAGTGCTTGAACGTACATTGGGAGTGCCGTTGTTCCAAGAGCAGGCTATGCGACTGGCGATCGTGGCGGCCGGGTTCACTCCCGGCGAGGCTGACCAACTGCGGAGGGCCATGGGCGCATGGCGACATAACGGCGACATCGCCAACTTTCGCACGAAACTGATCGAGGGAATGACGGGCAACGGTCTGTCCAGGGACTTCGCCGAACGATGCTTCGAGCAGATTTGCGGGTTCGGAGAATATGGATTCCCCGAAAGTCACGCCGCCTCTTTCGCCTTGTTGGTCTATGTGTCAGCATGGTTGAAGCGGTATCATCCCGCCGCATTTTGCGCCGCCCTGCTCAATTCCCAGCCCATGGGGTTCTATCAACCCGCACAACTCGTGCGCGATGCGATTCAACATGGAGTGCCGGTATATCCGGTGGACGTGAATTACAGCGGATATGATTGTCGAATGGCGAATGGCGAATGGCGAATGGCGGGCCGACGTGTGCCCGGCAATGGGCGATCGGGAATCGACGGTCCGTCCGACTGGGGCGTCGGCGGACCGGCCGTTCGGTTGGGAATGCGTCTGGTCAAGGGAATCTCGCGGGCCCAGGTGGAAGGCATCGAGTCGGCGCAGCGAGATGGGCCTTTCCGATCGGTGACCGACCTCGCCCGGCGGAGTGGTGCGTCGCGGGCCACGCTGGCGCGATTGGCCGCCGCCGATGCGTTACGGTCCTTGGGCCTCAATCGCCGTGAGGCCGTCTGGCAGGTGCTGGCTTTAAGCGATGAGCCGCCGCTGCTTCACGGGCTCGAACCGACGGAACCGGCGCCGAATCTTCCTGAGCTGTCGATGCGCGACGTAGTGCTGGCGGATTACGACACGATCGGATTGTCGCTGAACGCTCACCCCATGTCGTTGATCCGAGAAGACCTCAACCGTGTGAGCGTTCAGCCCAACCGGGTTCTCCAATGCTGTCCAAAAGGCCGACGATTGAAGGTTTCAGGGATCGTGCTGGTCCGGCAACGGCCCTCGACGGCCAACGGTATCGTCTTTTGCACTCTGGAGGACGAGACGGGCAACGCCAATCTCATCATCCGACCGACCGTGTATGAGAAATATCGCCGCGTCGCCCGCGGGGCGGCCGCCCTCATTGCCGAAGGCCGCGTTGAACGCCAGGGCGAGGTCGTCCACCTACAGGTCGAACGCCTGCTCGACGCCTCGGAGGGCTTGGCCGAACTGCAAGGAAGGTCGAGGGATTTTCATTAGATCGGCAAGCGGTTAAAGTGATGTACCGCCGTCGGGCAGAACGAGGCGAGTCGGAGTTACGAATGTCCAAGCCAAGAGTTGCGGTCGTCTTTGGTAGTGACTCCGATTGGCCGGTGATGGAGTCCTGCGTCAAGCAACTCCGCGCCTTCGGCGAGAACGCCCACGTTGAGGTGATGAGCGCCCATCGCAACCCGCAACGCGTACACGAGTTTGCGTCCAAGGCCGAAGCGGACGGATTCGAGGTCATCATCGCCGCGGCGGGGATGTCGAACGCGCTCGCCGGGGCCATCGCGGCCAACACCTGCCTGCCGGTCATCGGCGTCCCGTTGGGAAGCGGATCGCTGTACGGCTTCGACGCTCTTCTATCGACGGTGCAAATGCCCCCGGGGATTCCGGTGGCGACGGTGTCGGTCGGAGAGGCCGGGGCGCAGAACGCGGCGCTGCTTGCGATCCAGATCATCGCCCGTCACGACAAGAAACTCGCCGCCGCCTACAAGACCTTCAAAGCGGACCAAGCCAAGGCCGTCGAGGCCAAGAACCTGGCGCTCATGGAACGGATCGGGCCGTAGAGCGCAGCGCAGTGCGCAAGTGGGTTACATGGCGGCGCTTCGCTTGGCCATGCCACCCGCGAACGCCGGCTAACCCTCACCCCAACCCTCTCCCTGAGAGGGAGAGGGGTTGTCTCACGTGTTCGGCGTCGGCTGCAAGGGCCGGGTTGTCACGGCCGGATAGCCGGATTGCTGCTTGGTCTTGCGGAGCGACAGAATCAATTCAACCTCGCCGGTGGCGCGTCCAAGCGCCTCGGCAATCTCGATCGAGGAACGTCCGCCGTCGGCCAGTTGATACACGCTGGCATGGGGAGAATCCGCGCTTTCCGAGCCTCTCGGCGTCGCGGCCAGCGGATCCTCCGGGTCGAGCGTCACATCAACGGCACCGGCGCCGTTCCCGGCGCGGGCCATCCGCGAAAGGCGGTCGATTCGCTCATCGGCGTCGCGGATGACGGCCTCGAGCTTGGCCAGCTTGGTATCCAACCGACCGTGGATTTGGCGCGAAAGCTGATCCAGTTCCCGCATGACGGTCTCCACGTCGCGTGACACCGAGGCCTCGTGTTGAAGGTCCGCGTACCGCTCGCGCACGGAAACGCCCGAGGACTGCTGCGAACGGCGGACCCGGCGACGCGTCGATGCCAAGAGGACAAGCAGTCCCACGACGCCGACGGCGAGCATGACCATCTGGGACACGGTCGTCCCTTCGAAGACGCCGGCGGCGAGCGGCAGTGGGATCACGTCGATTTCACTCCCGAAGCAGTCCTACCATCGTCAACAACGCCGCCAAGCTGCATTGGCCGCTGCCATGACCTCTCGTAGTGCAACGCCGTGCTTCACCGCCGCGGCCTTGCAGTCCTCGTACTCGGGACTCGCCGTCACCACGTCCTCTCGCTCCCCGATCTTCATGCGGATGTCGCCGAACCGCGTCGTCACGGCCTCGAACCGTCGACGCAGTTTGGTGCGCTCCACGGTCCGCCGGCGGACCCCGAAGGTCGTGGTTTCGGCGAACAGAACCCGCTCCATCGCCGACGCCTGGGCAACGCCGCATAGGACGGTAAGCACCGCGCCGGGGCGTCCTTTCTTCATTTGTATCGGCACGGCGTACACGTCCAGTGCACCTTCGTTGAACAATCGCTCCATGCAGTAGCCGACCATCTCCGGCGAGGCATCGTCGAGATTGGTTTCCAACATCACGATCTGATCGACATCGCTTTGATCCCCAGCGGCCTGCCCGATGAGAACCCGGAGCACGTTCGGTCGGCCGCCTCCTTCGCGTGCCCCGGCGCCGTAGCCAACCGCCGTCAGAGTCATTTCAGGAATCGGTCCAAACCCAGACGCGAGCGTCGTCAGAACGGCCGCCGCTGTCGGCGTGGTCAGTTCGCCGACCTCGTTACACGCGGCGATCGGAACGCCGTGCAGGAGTCGCGCCGTCGCGGGGGCCGGAATCGGCAACACTCCGTGATCGCACGTGACCGTCCCGGAGCCGGTGGGGATCGGCGAGCAGATCACTCGATCGGCGCGCAACAAGTCCAGCGCGAACACCGCCCCGACCACGTCAACGATCGCATCGACGGCCCCGACCTCGTGGAAGTGTACCTTTTCGACGGTGGTACCGTGGACGGCGGCTTCCGCCTCGGCGAGGCGCTCGAAAATGCGGCACGCCTTGCTCTGTACACCTTCGGGTAAGTCCGAGGCCTTCAAGATATCGAAAACGTCCCGCAGATGCCGATGCGGCTGGTGCGCGTCGGGCTCAAGCTCGACCCGGAAGCGCGTCGCGGTGAGGCCCTGCCTGGTGACGCGTTCGATCGAGAGCTTGTAGCCGCCGACCTTCAGGGACGATAGGCCGTTACGCAAAACCTCCACGTCGGCGCCGGCGTCGACCAGGGCCGCAACGATCATGTCGCCCCCGGCCCCGCTGAAGCAATCAAAATACGCGATATTCATGAACGCCGTCTCACGTGCAGCCAAGCTCTCGTGCGGACGGATCATAGCATCGTCGGGAAGGTTGAGCGAACGCGCGGCAGGTCGCCGACCTCTTTGGGGTCGAAAGTACGCGTCACGCTCCGGCGTCCGAAATTAGCCGCAAAATCGTACACTCCACGGGGTCCGGACGGGAGTCCCGGCGCGCCGGGACACGCCGATTCCTCGCCGAGCGAGGCCGTAGGGACTAACCCTACCGCGGCATGGCTCGGGTCTTTCTTAGCCTCGACCCGCTTCCCGACGATGAATCCGTCGGCTTCACGCGCCCGGATGGTGCGTCGGGCCGCACATTAAGCTTGATGGGCAAACCGGGTCGGGGTCGGGGGTCGTCGTGTCTGAGTCTGAATCACTGCGCGTGCTGATCGTCGACGACGATCCGTCCGCGCTGACGTTGCTCAGCCGGTATCTGACCGACGCGGGTCATTCCGTCGCGACCGCCGCGAACGGCGCGGAGGCGCTGCGCGTCCTCCTGGCCGAGGGCCCGCCCATCGTCATCACCGACTGGGCCATGCCCGTCATGGACGGTCTGGAGTTGTGCCGCGCCATCCGCACCCATGAGGGCATCCCCTTCGCCTACGTCATCATCGTGACCGCCACCGAAACGGCGGCGGAGCAGGTTGTCCAGGCCTTCGAGGCGGGCGCCGATGACTACCTTAGCAAACCGTTCAATCGCAAGGAACTGCTCGCACGGATGCGCGCCGGTCAACGGATTATCCGGCTTCAGCAGGCCTTACACGGGAGGAACCGAGAGCTGCACCGCGTCAACGCCGAAATGGCGATCGCCCACAGCCGCCTCGGCGAGGTCAATGCGAAGCTCAGTCGGATGGTGATGACCGATGAACTGACCGGGCTGATCAACCGCCGCGAGGCGCTGGCCCGACTGGGCACCTTCTGGTCCTCCGCCGTTCGCCACGGCACTCCGCTGTCGTGCATTCTGTTGGACGTCGACCGCTTCAAGCATTGCAACGACGCCTACGGCCACGCGGTGGGCGATGTCGTGCTCCGGGAGATCGCTCGCGTCATGCGCTCCACGTCTCGGCAGGACGAGAGCGTCTGCCGCATCGGCGGGGAGGAGTTCTTGGTGATCTGTCCCCACGCCACTGCGGAGGAGGCCGCCGTCGGCGCCGAGCGGTTGCGATGCGCTATTCAGGACGCGGTCATCCAGACCCACGACCTGGACCTCCGCATGACGATCAGTCTGGGCGTCGCCGAGCGCGAAGCGGGGATGGCCGGCGCGGATGATCTGCTCCGCGCCGCCGACCATGCTCTCTACGCCGCAAAAGGGTCCGGGCGCAACGCGGTTCGCGTGGCCGGCGGCAAAGGTGGACGACCGACAAGCCCGGACGCTCTACAGGGTGCGTCCGGCTCCCTGCCTCACAGGGCGGAGCCCGAATCGGAGCCGCTTCCTGCGCTACCCACGGTGCTGGTGGTGGACGACGACGCGCTATCGCGCGCGGCATGTCGCCGCGCTCTCGAGGGCGATGGGTACGCCGTGGTGGAGGCGGAGGACGGGTTGGACGCTCTCACGCAACTGACGAAGACCACTCCGGATGTGATCATCATGGACCTTGTGATGCCCCGGCTCGACGGGTTGGAATGCGCTCGCCGCGTCAAAGCCGACGCCAACACCGAGTCGATCCCGATCATCATCACCAGCGCCCGATCGGACGCCGCGGATATCGTCGCGGGTCTGGAGGCCGGCGCCGACGAGTACCTCACCAAGCCGCTAAACACCCGCGAGCTGTTGCTCCGCGTGAAGACGATGGTCCGCCTCCGTCAGGAATTGTCCCGCAGCAACGAAGTCCGGGGGGAACAGTCCCGGGCCTTGGGCGTTCTCTCTGACTTTTCACGCACCATCGCCACCGCGGAGTCGTTGGATGCGATTCTCGAACGGACCCTGGCCGCAAGCGCGGAGTTGACGTGCAGTCGGCGCGTCTGCGTTCTGTTGCCGGACGCCGAACACCGTGTGCTCACCGTGGCCCGGTCTTTCGGCGTCGCGGACAAGGCCGATTCGGAGATTCGGGTGCCCTTCGGGGCGGCGACGGCGGGGGAGGTCTTCCAGTCACGCCTCCCGGTGCTGGTCGCGACCGAGGACGATGTTCGCCGGCGGGCCGGGTGCCCCGACGGCTCGCTGTTTCGCCTCCTGCCGAGCCTGGCGACGCCGTTGTGCGCTCCCGAATGCACCGTGGGGGTGCTGGTGATCTCCGGACGGGCCGACGCACGCCCGTTCACCGCCCTGGAGCTGGATTACATCGAACTGGTCTGCAACATCGCCGCGGCGTCGCTCGCCGACTGGACGGCTCGCCAAGCGCGGGACGACGCCCGTGACTCGATCGTCGTCGGTCTCGCTAAACTGGCCGAGCACCGCGACTCCGACACCGGCCGCCACCTCGACCGCGTCACCCGATTTTCCGTTCTGCTGGCCCAGGAACTTCGCAGCGAGGACGGATTGACCGGGATCATCACCGACCAGTTCATCAGCGACCTGGAGCGCGCCGTGCCGCTGCATGACATCGGCAAGGTGGCCGTCCCGGACTACATCCTGAAAAAGCCCGGTCCGCTTACGGCGGAGGAGACGGCCGTGATGCGGACCCACGCTTCCATCGGCGCGAGGACCATTCGATCGCTGGTCCAGCGCGTTCCCGGAGCGAAGTTCCTCACCCTGGCCGAACAGATCGCCTTCGGGCATCACGAATGGTTCGACGGGCGGGGATACCCCGCCGGACTCCGCGGCGAGGCCATCCCCCTCGCCGCCCGGATCGTCGCGGTGGCCGACATGTATGACGCCATCACCACAAGACGCGTGTACAAGGAGGCCATGTCGCATGACCGCGCCGTCGCCGTCATCCTCGAAGGGGCCGGGACCCAGTTCGATCCCGCGGTGGTCAGCGCCTTCGCCAACCGAGAGGGCGAGTTCCATCGCCTCGCCCGTGAGTTAGCCGACGAGACGCCGCCTGTCTCGGCCCGGAGTTCAAGTGGAATCGCCGAGGTCGATTTTGTGTAGGACCGCTTGCCATCGAGATCATGCCGCGATCATCGACGAATGCGATCGAAGAGTAGCCCAGACGGAATGCACACGCGCAGTCCCCTAATCACCGCCGTCCCCTTCGAGTTTTGCGCGAATGGCAGGCGGAATCGCCGTGGGGGAAAAAGAACCCGGCCTGGTCACGCAACACACGGCTGTGAACCGACCGACGGCGCAACGTTCTCCGTCACGACGGAATTCCACCTCATAATTGAGCGACTTATCGCCCACCTTGGTCAGGCGCAACGCCATCTCCAGCTCGTCTTCAAAGCGGAGCGGCACAAAGTACTCGCAACTGACCGCCACCCGCGGCCAGCTCAAGCGCGGATCGGCGTCGCGTAGAAACACCGTCAGTTGCAGTGAGCGCCAAAAGGCGTGCTCGATCTCCTCCATATACCGGAAATAATTGGAGAAATGGAGCACGCCGGCCATATCCGTTTCGGCGAACTGCACGCGGCGACGCATGGTAAACTCAGCGCGCATCGTTCGGCGCTCCAAAGAACTTTTGGACCGTCGCCGCAGAGGGCGGCCTCGTCACTAAGGAGACGCAAACGAGAGCGAGCGTGGCGGGCACGTGCGCGGCGAACCACACCGAAAACGGCGGGTAGTTGGCAACGAAATAACCGCCGACCTCGGTGGTCGGTTGTTCGCGGAGGCCCTTGTCATTCAGAACGTCGAGGTCCATCACTCGCGCGTGAGGAGAAAACTCCGCAGCCTCGCCCCGTACGCCACCCAGTGTAGCGAAATCGCTGTGCGATGGCTTGGCAGCAACTTGCCGAACCGCGGGAGGATCGTTTGTCCGATCCGGGATTACGCTCGATCCGGGTTGTTCAAACCACGCTGTACGTCGTGGGGTCGACAAGATTCTTGAGGCGGATAGGAGCGCATCCCATTAAGGGTGGCGGGGGTAGTCGTTTCGCGTCATTCTGAGCGCAGCACTTGTCATTCTGAGCGCAGCGAAGCATCTCGACCCGTGAGGAGATTCTTCGCTCCGCTCAGAATGACATCCCGTGGGCATTTTCGCCACCCGAAACGGGATGCATCCCGACGAGTCGTCGCGCACACGTCGCGCTTGCAGGTGCCACATCCGAAGCGGACAATGATGGGTTCCGCCGGAGGCTTCGACGGGCGTACAAGGGGCTTCGAGGATGGTCAACGATCCCGACACCGAATCCCACGTCGCGAGTCGATTGGAGGAGCACCTTCGCCTCCGTCCGAGCCTCGCAGAGCGGATCCATCGCGAGCTGCTGATGGAGCTCCACCGCCGGCGGATCGCCACGATCGACAGCATCAACGATCAGGCCCGCGCTCAGGCCGGCCGTCCGGCGGGCGACATCGTGGACGACCCCAACCAGGCCGAGCGCGACCGCTGGGACGAACGCGAACGCGAACTGGTCGAACAAATCACCCGCCGGTATGTGTGCCGCCATTTCTCCCTGGCCGACATCGACGACCTCGTCAACCTCACGATGAAGCGCGAGGAGGTCCACAACCTTGAGATCGTCGCCAATCGGGCCAACGTCTCCTTCCGGGAACTCGCGGACAACATCCAGCGGTTTTGCAAGTTGCCGTTGGGCGAGACGCGCCTCGCCCCGGCCGAGGTCGTCGGAACGCGGGTGGCGCTGACGCGGCACTTCGTGAGCGATCAGCTCGAGTTCATCGGCATCGCCAAGAACCACCTGCAAATCCGCGACTTCGACGACATCACCAGTCGGATGCTGGGCAGCGACAGCGGGATCGGCCGCATCGGCGGCAAGGCGGGCGGGATGATCCTTGCCCATCGCATCCTCGCCGCGGCCGAGCAGCGAACCGATCCATACTTGCCCGTCGCCATTCCCGAATCGTATTACCTGCGCAGCGACGTGGTGGAGGATTTCCTGCGCCTGAACCGATTGGATGAATATCAGAGTCAGAAGTACAAGCCGATCGACGATGTCACCCGCGAATACCCCTTGATCCGCGGGGTCTTCCGCAACGGCGACTTTCCGCTGAAAGTGGTGCACGACCTCCGTCGCATTCTCGATCACATCGGCACGCATCCCCTGGTCGTCCGCTCGTCAAGCCTGCTCGAAGATCGCTTCGGTACGGCCTTCTGCGGCAAGTACGCCAGCGTGTTCGTCGCCAACCAGGGAACGCTGGAGCAGAGGCTTCGCGCGCTACTCGGGGCCATTGCGGAAGTGTATGCCAGCATCATGGCCCCGGACCCCATCCTCTACCGCCGCGAGCATAATCTCATCGACTACGTTGAGGAGATGGCCGTACTCATTCAAAAGGTCGTCGGAGTGCATTGCGGCGACTACCTGTTTCCGGCCGTCGCGGGCGTGGCCTTCTCGCGCAACGAGTATCGATGGTCGCCGCGGATTCGCCGCGAGGACGGACTGATGCGCCTGGTGATGGGACTGGGGACGCGGGCCGTCGATCGCAGCGGCGCCGACTATCCGCGGATGGTGGCATTGGGCGCGCCGACGCTTCGTCCCGAATCGACGGTGAACGAAATCCTTCGCTGCGCTCAACGGACGCTCGACGTCGTGGACCTCAAAAAGAACCGGTTGCAGACCATCCGCCTTCAGGAGATGCTCGCCCAGGAGGATGACCTGCCGATGCTCGACAAGCTGGTCTCCGTGCACCGCGACGGCGATCTTTACGCCCCCACGGGCCTCCGCGTCGATGACGATCCCACCCAACTGTACATCACGTTCGACAAGCTGCTGCGGGAGACGCCGTTTGTGCAGCGTGTGCGGGACATGCTCGCGCGATTGGAGGACGCCTACGGCGTGCCGGTCGACATGGAGTTCGCCTCCGACGGCGAGAAGTTCTACGTCCTACAATGTCGCACGCAGTCGCAAGCCGCAGAGGCCGACCCCGTTCGAGTCCCTACCGACATCTCTGACGCGGATATCATCTTCGACGCCCACCGCTTCGTCCGCACGGGCCTGATCGAGGGCCTCGAGTACATCGTCTACGTCGATCCCGGCGTCTACGACGCCCTTCCCACGCGCGAGCGTCGCATCGAGGTCGCCCGCGTCGTCGGTCGGGTCAACCACGCCCTGCCGCCCAAGTCCTTCATTCTCATGGGACCGGGGCGATGGGGAAGCAATGACATTCTGCTCGGCGTGCCTGTGCGCTACGCGGATATCAATCGTTGCCGCTTGTTGATCGAGGTGGCCCGGCAGAAGGACGGGTTCGCCCCGGAGGTCTCCTTCGGCACGCATTTTTTCCAGGACCTGGTGGAGGCCAACATCCATTATCTGCCGCTATACCCCGACGTGAAGGGAAACCGTTTCAACGAGACGTTCCTTTGCAAAACGCGAAACGTGCTGGGGGACATCGTGCCCGCGGACGCGGACTTCGCCGGCGACGTTCGTTTGATCCACGTCCCCGCCGTGACCGGCGGCCGAAAGCTCACCGTGGCCATGGATGGAGAGACGGACGTGGCTATCGCTTATCTGAAATAAGCGGCGTACCAATTGTCGATTTGCGATTGTCGATTGTCGAATGGGTTGACGTTCCGCGTCCGTCGTGGTTTCAATCGAAAATCGACAATCGACATTCGTCAATCGAACAAAGCCCACGCGGCTGGTGGAGTCTGCGGGCCTCGGTCCAGACGCGTCTCGCAGGGAGTTGTGTCGGATGGCAATCTGGGCGAAGATGTTCAGCGCGTGCGCCGACCGACTCGGTTCTAGGAGCCGTCAGGAGGAGTTCCCATGGTGCACAGACTTAGTACCATTGTTGTTCTCGCGCTTGCGCCCACGCTAGCCGGCGACGGCGCGCGGGGTGACCTATCCATCCGTGTCGATGGGGTCCCTGCGCAACTGATGATCCCATCACAGGGCGGACCGAATCGGGTGCTGAAGGTTACTGTGCAAGGAGGCGAACCCAAAGCCGCCTGGTTAGCGTGTGGCCCTTCCTCCGTTCAGGTCGTTCCGCTGGTTCGCGTCGACGCCCGTGAGTATCAGGTCAATCTAGACAGCATCGAGGTGGCTTCGGTGCTGGAGTCTCAAGCTGATTGCAGCGAGTTCCGTGTTTTCGCCGAGGCGGACGATGGCACGCGGTCGGTCAGCATTCCTATCCGCTTTCAGCGCGGGTTCACGCCGAAGCGGCTGCAAATGGAGCCCGGCGTGACGCTGATGCGATTCAGGGTGTATCAGCGATCGTTTGAGAAACTACCCGGCTCGGGCGGGGTGATTCGGATCACACTCTCGGACATCACAGGCGGGCGGGTCGACGTGCATGTCCACGCGATCAACGGACAGGAATTGGCGCCTACCCGTTCGATCGGCGACGGCGATAGTCTGCAACTGAAGCTGGCTGACGAGACTTACGTGCTGCGTGTCGATCGGCTCGTGAATCTTCTGTTTGATAACGACTACGTCGAGTTTTCTCTTGCGCCCATTGGCGAGTGGGAGAAATCGGAGGTCGAAAGAATGTTGCGGAAGATCGAGGAGAGCGGCTTGACGTTCGTCCGCAACGGTGAGGAAGTACCCGCCGGTATCTTCGCCGCTCATCTCCGAACCAAGCTGCAAGCGTCGAGGCGTCCCGGGATGACCAGCGAGCAGTTCATTGAGCACGTGGCCAGCCGCTCCATTGCGTCCGGAGAAGCCTATCTCGTAACGTTGGACGGCGGACAGACCAAGCCGGTCGCCACATGGCTCCGTGAAAGAGTGGAGGCGTCGACGAAGCCTGCTTTGCCGGACGGGACGAAACCGCCATGAGCCCCAGTCGGGCACGGCATCGCGCTTTGCCGCAGTGCTCGCTCGTTGCACCGTTCCGCAGTCCATGCACGGCGAAGCGCAGCGCCCGATCGCCGCCATGATATTGCGGCTGCCGATCGCTCCAACGTCGCTCGCAATCCTACTGATCCCGTTCGCCGTTCGGGGATGGCGGGCAGGCAGGAGACTGCTCCGGAGCGCCGGCTATCGGTGCACCGAATGTGGTTATCCCCTGCAGGGGCTCCCAGTTTTGCGATGTCCGGAGTGCGGCCAACGTTAGGCCGATAAATCCAGGGTGCCTGTCGGGTGCGTCGTGCCGGTTTTTACCGCACCCAAACGTCCAGGACGTGCTTCCCGCCGTTTGGATAAGGCGCGGCCCATCTGGTATAATCGCTTGCTCGGGGAGAGGACAGGGGCAGATCCTGGTCATCTGCGGTACCGGCGAATCGCGTTGCGCTTTCGCCGACGGAGGGCACACGTGTCCAGGCGCTTCACTTTCTCTTGTTCCACGCTTTTTGGGTTTCTTTGTCTCTCGGCAGGTGGTACGGCGAATGGCGGCCAGATCATCGGCGAGTTGACTGATCCGGCGGATTCCGGCGTCGAAGAGTCCGTTGACATCCTGTCCGCTCGGATCGAGCAGGACGGCGGACTGCTCGCCTTCGTGATCGAGACCCGAGGACCGATCCCGACCTCCAATCCCCCTCCCAACGAGCAGATCACGTACCTCTGGCTTGTGGATGCGGACAACAACCCGCTCACGGGCCAGCCGCATGAACACCTTGGAACGGAGTTCAATGTTCGGGCGGTAATCAGCGAGGCATACGGCGGCGGATTCGTCGATGTGACCGGAGGCCTGCCCGGCGGCGGAAGCGGCGCCGTTCAGATTCAAGGCAACTCCGTGAAGATCACGATCGGCCTGGCCCAAGTCGCCAACCCGGCGGTGTTCCACTGGGCCTGCGATGCCTTCCACGCCGTGGACAACATTGCCGTGTCCGCCAATCACGAAACTCAAGTGGCGCCGGCCACGCCGCTACCTTATGTCCCACCGGCACGTGTGACGGTCACGACGCCGCTACTCATGCTCTCTCCGTCAGCGCCGGCGACGGGCGCGTTGGAGGTTGAACTCTGCGACGCCGCGGGCAAGCTTCTACCTAACGACCTCTACCATCTGTCTTTCCGCAGCTCCAACGACGCCGTCGCCACCGTGGATGAGACGGGGCTGGTCACGGCCCATGCCGTCCCCATAAGATTCGAAGACACCCCGGTCGTTGAAGTGTCTGCCGACGGCCTCACGGCGGACAATGTCGCCGTGATCCGAGTGACCGACGACAACCTCGGCGTCACCCACGAGACCTATGCCGGCTCGCGCGTGACCTTTTATCTTCCGCCGACCATCGAAGGCGTTGACCTGGACGCCATTACCAGGGACTTTCAGGTGGTGGAGGCGACTGATCTGGCCTACGCCGCCCAGCACGATTTGATGGGTGCGTTTCAGTTTCGTGGGGGGACGCAATTCTTCGCCTTGGACGTGGCAAGCGACCCGATTACGACGCCTTGCGGCATCAGCGGAAACCCCGTGCGGCTTGGCTGGCTTTTCGGGCAGCCGGTCCACAATAGCTGCTACATCATCAACGTCCCGGAGCATCGCGTACCACAATGGGGAGTGATTTTTCACGAGATGGGACACAACTTTACTTGGGCCTCGTGGGGATTCGGTCAGTTCTGCATGGCTTCAGACACAAACGGTTGGAAGTATAGCGAGGCGTTGGCCACGATGGCTGGAGCGTGGTCATGGTATCGCCTTGACCGCTGCTCAGCAGCCCAACTCCGCGACGATGTAATCGATGGTATCGCCGAACAGTTCCCAGACATTGATCCTGCACGGCGGACGGCGCTCGCCGACTATCAGAGCGCCGGCGCTAATTACAACCAGGTGAACGTGGAAGTTATTTGCGACATCCTCTGGGAAATGTACGACGACTACACGGCCAAGGCCTGGTACGACTTATTCAGCACCTTCTTCCCGCCGGCGGAGCCGTTGCCCGTCGTTTTGAACGGGGACACGGCCCAGGCGACTTGGCTGGTCGCCGCGCTCAGCGCTTCCGCCGGAGAGGATCTCCGCTCTCGCTTTGCCGCTGAGTTCGGATTCCCCATCGACGACGAGGCGTGGCCGGAGATGCTCGCCGCCGCGCAGGCTCGAATCGCCTCGCGCTCCTGGCAGATACCGCTGCTCAACGACCTAGACTGCGACGCGGACCTCGACCTGGTTGATTTCGCCGCCGTCGTCGGTTGCCTTAGCGGTCCGAACGCTGCCGTGCCTCATTCATTCTGCAGGCACGCTGACTCCGACGCAGATGGTGATCTCGACCTCGCTGACTTCGCTCGGTTCCAGAACGGGTTCACCGGAAAGACGGGTTTCTGATGTGGTCCGGCGCGGGAGTCAGCCCCGTCTGACCGGCAGCGCCGACGTAAAGCCTCCGGGATCAGGGTCGCGGCGAGCTCTGCGGTGATCGCGTTGCTGAGTGCCGAGATGTCCCACCCCGAGAACGCGCACGCGGAGTACATGTTTGCGGTGGTCAAGCGTCTTGTACCGCAACCGAGGCCGCTTTACATTGGCTACGTGCAAAAGCGAGCCAAGCGTGCCTTAAGGATCCTCTTCTATTCGATCATCGGTCTCGCTGTCTTCTCGTTTCTGTTCTTTCTTTGGTTTACGCGCAGTCCGACGACGCAACTCATCGACGCTTCGGGAAAGGAACTCACGGCTGGGAACGCCGTCAAGGGCGAGCAGGAGGCCTTCGCCGGCTCGCTCTTCGAGGACGCTCAGGCGCTGATCAAACGCAAGGAGTTCGCAGCGGCCAAGGAGCGGCTCTTACGGGTCATCGAGGAATCCGATCGCGATGGCGAGGCCTGCATTCTCCTTTGCAACGTATCGCGCGAACTCAAGGACGTGGATGCGGCAGCCGACTATGGCCTCAAGGCCGTCGAACTCCTGCCAGGCAATGCCGAAGCGCACCTCTCCTACGCGAAAGCACTCGGGGCACAACTTGCCGCCGAAATGCAGAGCATCGGCGGCATGCTCAGCGCGATGAAGCGACTGGGGCTCTTCAAGGCCGAGCTCAACCGGGTGATCGAACTGAATCCCCAGGACACCGAAGCGCGATCGATGTTGGTGTTTACCAATATGGCCCCCAAGCCCATGGGCGACATCGAACGGGCGATCGAGCTTTGCGGGGAGATCGAGGCGCGCGATCCCGTCATGGGGAAACAACTACTCGCTATGTGCTACCAGAGGAAAAAGGAGACCGCTCGCGCCCTCACCCTCCTGCTCGCGGGAATCGAGGAGTATCCTGAGGAATACAGCTTCCACGTCGCTCTCGCTGATATCTACGCGGAAGAGAAACGCTTTGACGCCGCGGACGCGGAGTATGAAGCGGCGCGTCGTGGCGGGAAAGGCAAAGCCTACTACCGCTCGCTTTACAGCCAGGCACGGATGCGCATCCAGAACCAGTTCGAGCCGGCGCGTGCGGTCGAGTTGCTCGACGAGTTCATCATGGGCGAGCCTGAAAGCGACGGCATGCAGTCGGTGGCTCATGCTTGTTGGCGCAAGGGCAACGCGCTCGAACAATTGGGGCGGAAACAAGATGCACGCGAGGCGTACCAGGAGAGCCTCCGGCGGGACCCCGGTCTTGAACTCGCCAAGAAGGCGATCAAAGACCTTCAAAAGTGACTTAGAGTGCAAAGGTCCGTCTTGCCGCGTCCTGCGGCCCTACGCCAACGGGGCCTGAACCGACTCGGCGATCTCGAGATTGGAACTCTGTAGACCAACAACTCCGCCGACTTGCCCCAGACTGTCGATTTAACGTTGAATGACTATAATCTGGATGGCCTTGAGCGGATTCGACGCAGAGACCCGTTCGCGCGGTTCGCGTCGGCCCGTCTTCAATCCTGGGTCCTTGCGCCAGTGATCGGCGCCGAGCACGTGGGTGCGGAGCAATTGGTATGGGCAATCGGCAGTCAGGGGCTCAGAACCACGACGTGCCGGGACTCGTCGACGAGATGCTTTCTCGGGGTCTGGCAGCCCGGGCGACCGACGTGCACTTCGAACCTGGTGACGAGGGCCTGTTGGTCCGTGCCCGCATCGATGGCCAGCTCGTTGATCTTGAACTTCTTCCGACCAGCCTGTCCGAGAACGTTGTTTCGCGACTCAAGGTCCTGGCGTCGCTTCTCACGTATCGAGTGGACATCCCGCAGGAGGGGAGCTTTCTTTGGGAGCGTGGTTCGGCGGGCGCCTCCGACAATCCGGTTGACCTCCGGGTGGCGACCTTCCCCACCATCCGCGGGGAAAGAGCCTCACCCTTACCCATAACTTTTGGAGTTTCTGCGGTCCGGGGACCGAATAAAGAATGTCGCTGTTCGCGCGAACGAGCTGTGAAGGAGTTCTGAACAGGAGGTTCACCGATGACGGAGATTGTGCGCGCAGCGGATT
>JAZDHF010000132.1:0-6405 GCA_043806315.1 Planctomycetota bacterium
AAGAGAAATCTGCAAATAATTAGTCACTATATTGACCCTTGAACGATGTGAACCCGCGTTTTTAGCTGCGAAAAGGGCGTTTGCCGGCCTGCCAAGGGTCAAAAAAGACCGAATTTCGCATCACGGGTGCGGAAGTCGGGCTAGCGGTCGCGGCTCTGATTCTGGTCGCGACGGCGTCGAGCCACGCTGCCGACATCGGCACGGCCTTCAGCTATCAGGGGTCCCTCGAAAGACCCGCCGGAACGCCGGCGAACGACGCCTGCGACTTTCGATTCGGGCTGTGGGATGCGCTGACCGGTGGAAACCAGAAAGGAACTTCGCCGCAAACCGAGACCGCCGTCGATGTCGTCGGCGGCGTGTTCACGGTTGAGTTTCTGGACTTCGGGCCCGGCGCCATCGACGGCACGGCCCGTTGGCTGGCGATCGAAGTCAAATGTCCCGGCGACGCATCATTCGTCGCTCTCCCCCCGCGGGAGGAACTGACGCCCGCGCCGTACGCCATCCGGGCCGGGGAAGGCATCGGCCCGCCCAACACCCTCGAGATCGATCCCCTGACCGGATACGTCGGCATCGGCACGAGTACCCCAACAGAGCAGCTCGACGTGGCCGGAGTCATCCGCTCGAGCGCCGGCGGGTTCGAGTTCCCCGACGGTACGCTCCAGAACACGGCCGCACCGGGCGACATCACCGAGGTCATCGCCGGGAGCGGACTCTCCGGCGGCGGCGCCGCCGGTTCCGTGACCCTTTCCATCGCCGACGGTGCCGTCACCTCCACACACCTTCAAGACGGCACCGTGGCCAACGCCGACCTCGCCGATGACGCCGTCGACTCCGCGAAGATCACCGACGGTACGGTAGCGAATGTGGATTTGGCCGGCGACTCAGGCTCTCTGAACAAGGTGTCAGGCGGGGCTATGGCCGCTTCCGGCGGCAACGTCGGGATCGGGACGACGACGCCCGCGGCACGGTTGGACGTAATCGGTGCCGCCCGCGCGACTACGCTAGAGATCACCGGCGGCGCGCCGCTCGTACCGTCGTTGGTCGGTTGGGGCTGGAACGCCTACGGGCAGACAAACGTCCCCGTCGGCACGTTCACCGCGGTGGCCGCAGGCGGGGATCACGGGCTTGCGATCCGCAGCGACGGAACGCTGGTCGGATGGGGCTACAACGAGTTCGGGTGGACCAACGTCCCCGCCGGCACGTTCACCGCAATCGCCGCGGGCACCACTCACGCACTGGCGATCCGCAGCGACGGAACGCTGGTAGGGTGGGGCAACAACGGAAATGGCGAGATCAACGTCCCCACCGGGACGTTTATCGCCGTGGCAGCAGGATTCTATCACAGCCTTGCGATTCGCAGTGATGGCACGCTGGCCGGGTGGGGCCGCAACATCGAGGGCCAGATCAACGTCCCCGAGGGCACGTTCACCGCCGCCGCCGGTGGCTACGGTCACAGCCTTGCGCTCCGCAGTGACGGCACGCTGGTCGGATGGGGCAGCAACGACTACGGCCAGATCAACGTCCCGTCCGGCACGTTCACGGCCGTGGCCGCGGGGTACTTTCACGGCCTGGCGATCCGCACTGACGGGACGCTGGTCGGGTGGGGCGCCAACAGCGTCGGGGAGATCAACGTCCCTGACGGCACGTTCACCGCCGCCGCCGGTGGCTACGGTTACACCCTGGCGCTCCGCAGCGATGGCACGCTGGCCGGGTGGGGGAGCAACCAGTATGGCCAGACCAACGTCCCCAGCGGCACGTTCGTCGCAGTGGCCGCGGGCGACTATCACAGCCTGGCGATCGGCAGCGAGGGCAGGGCGGCACTTCTGCTGCACAACGACTCAGCCTACAAGCCCGGTTCGGACCGCTGGACCATATCTTCCGATCGGCGGCTCAAGAAGAACATTGAGCCGCTATCCGGCGCGCTGGAGCGTCTGCTTCAACTGCGCGGGGTCACCTTCCAGTGGCTCGACCCGGCGTCGCAGGGCGGGATCACCGGGACGCAGATGGGCCTGATCGCCGACGAGGTGAGTCGGGCCTTCCCGCAATGGGTGGGCCGCGACCCCAAGGGCTACCAGACCCTCACCGTCGGCGGCTTCGAGGCCCTCACCGCCGAAGCCCTCCGCGAACTCCGCGCGGAGAAGGATCGCCAGCTCCAGGAGAAGGACTGCGAAATTGAGGAGTTGAGATCTGAGATTGAAAACATCAAAGAACTGATGCGCGCGCAGGGCAAGGATAACGGGGGCGGGCGATGAGGGGAAACGCAGAAACGAAAAAACGTAGAAACGCAGAAATAGGAGGGCGGGGGCGATCGGGACCGCGAGTGGCAACGAGCGGGAGCGCGCCGACGATTCCGAGCCGCGACCGTCAGGGAGCGGACCACCCCAGCCGGAATGCGCGTAGCGCCGCCCCTCGTCGGCGGCGCGGATCAGTACCGCGACAGTTATGGAGCGAGCTGTCAGAGCGTGGAGCGGAAGCGACACGACGTATCCGCTCGCTCCCGCTCGCGGCTCTGATAGACCCCGCGCTGGCGCTTGGGGTTCGGACAAACGGCGTCCGCTCCCTCACGGTCGCGGCTCTGCTTGTGGCGGGCGGAGGTGTCCGCGAGCTTGCGCTCACGGCTCCGAAACGTCCCGTCCCTTTCTTCCTTCGTGCCTGTGTTTCCGCTTTCTGCGTTTCTGTTTTCTGCGTTTCTGCTCTCGCCCAATCTGACGGGGGATACGTTATCAAGAAGAGCACCATCGACGGCGGCGGGCACACGTTTCACGAGGGCGGCGGCTACCGTCTCGGCGGCACAGTGGGGCAGCACGACGCCGGCGATCATGCGGGCGGCGGGTATGTTCTAGTCGGCGGATTCTGGGCGCCGGCCGCGCCGCCGCCCGTTCCCATTCCGGGCGCCTGCTGCGATCACGACCCATTCGGAGGCTGCCAGGACGACCGTACGCAGGACGAGTGCGTGTG
This sequence comes from Planctomycetota bacterium, assembly GCA_043806315.1. GTDB lineage: Bacteria > Planctomycetota > Phycisphaerae > UBA1845 > UBA1845 > SBAX01. The sequence continues at coordinate 2,959 of JAZDHF010000132.1, forward strand.
CGGCAAGTGCGAATGGTTCCAAGAACGGACGTGCGCGCAGATTGACTGCACAAGGGCGCCCATCCCGACCGTTTCGGAATGGGGGCTGGTTATCCTCACCCTGCTGTTACTGACCGGGGCGAAGATTTATTTCGGGCGTCCGAAGGTCGCGGGGCCGTAGGAGCGCGAGTCGATCAACGATCAACGCATCATTGAACTCGAAGCCCGCCTCGCCGCGATCGAAACGCTGGTCGCTCGTTTCTCGAACTCCACCAAGGAAGGTGGGCGATGAGGGGAAACGTAGAAACGTCAAAACGTAGAAACGCAGAAATAGGCGGGCGGAGACGATCAGAACCGCGAGTGGCAACGAGCGGTCCACCGCTATACGCAGAAACGCCGAAACGAAAGCGGGGCTATGCGAAGGGGTTGATGATTTCGAGGGGCGGCGGCGGTCGGCGACCGGGGAGGTCCTCGGAGTACAGCCTGGTTACGCCCGCATCGAGGCAGGCGCCCACGATCATCGCATCCCAGAAGGACCACTGCTGTTCGGCGTGGAGTCGCCGGGCGTGGTCGAGCACGGGCGGAGTGGGAAGCACAAGGCGATACACCCGCAAGAAGTTCTTGAGGCGAGCCCAGGCGATTTCCCGGGTGAATCCACGTACTTCGAGGCGACGGGCGGCCGCGACGAACTCCGCCGCCACCTGCCAGAGGATGACGCCGCCTTCCGTCTGCTGAATCACGGCTCGAGCAATGTCATGCCGACGCACGTCGGCTTTATCGCAGGCGTAAAGCAGAACATTGGTGTCAACCGCGTTCATGAAGCTCGTCTCGCGTGGGCATTCGGACCCTTAGGTGCAGATCCATCCGATCGATCTCCGCAAAGAGCTCGGCTAACGCGGCGTCCCGTTCCTGTTTGGAGGGCGCCTGATCCGGCGACGACCTATCCGTCCGCGCGACCCCGTCAATGGGCCGCACGGTCAACTCCACGCGTTGCCTCTCGGGGAGCTCCAGGGCTTCGAGGGGTTGCAGGACGCCGTGTGAATAAATGGCCTCAACGACTTTCGTCATACCTGGAGTATAGCAGGACCACGCCGCCGGAGGCAAGGTCCGTAAGACAGGACGATGCAGGCCTGTCCAAAACAGCGCGGACGCAAACGATCGGTCCATCGGAGCGTGGAGCGGAAGCGACACGACCGATCCGCTCGCCGGCGCTGGCGACGACGATTTCCGAATCGGCAATCGACAATCTCGATTATCGTGCGCCGCGAGTTCGGCCGACGAGGCCCTGAGCGCTGGCTTTGATGCCCTTGACGGCGGAGGCGAGGGCTTCGCGGCTGGGGGCGAACTCCATGGCCGTGTCGTAGTGCACCTTCTCCGTCTCGATCAGTTCGCACAAGGACGTGGTGAACGAGCGCATCCCCTCGCCTTCCGACCCGGCGATGATCGCCGGCAGGTCCTCATCCTCCTCGTGGAGGATTTTGTCCCGCACGGTGGAATTGCGCAGGAGCACTTCCGTCGCGGGATATCGGCTGCCTTCCACGATTCCGGGTAGGAGCTTCTGGCATAGGATCGCCCGCAGGCTGTTGGCCAGCGAGGAGCGGATGAAGGGGTGCTCGTCCCTGGGGAAAAACTCCAGAATCCGGGCGAAGGTCTGGGCCGCGTCGGCGACGTGCAGCGAGCCGAGCACCAGGTGCCCCGTCTCGGCGGCTTGCAGGGCCGCGGTCATCGTTTCCCGGTCGCGGAGCTCGCCGATCAGAATGCAATCGGGGTCCTGACGGACCATATATCGCAACGCCTCATGGTAACTGGGCACGTCCACGCCGATCTCGCGCTGCGAGATGATCGACTTTTTCGGATGGAACATGTACTCCACGGGGTCCTCGACGGTGATGATGTGCATACTGCGCATCTGGTTGACGTGCTCGACCATTGCGGCCAAGGTCGTGCTCTTCCCGCACCCGGTGACGCCGCTGATGAGGATCAGCCCGTCCGAACTGTGCATGACCGTCTGCCGGTACACATCGGGCAGCCGCAACTCCTCGAAGCTGGGAATCCGGCTCTGCACGCGGCGGATGGAGGCGTGCGTCTCCCCCGTGGATCGGTAAAGGTTGACGCGGTATCGGTCGCCGGTGCTTCCGCGGGCGGAGAAATCGAGGGCCCCGTGTTGCTGGAACTCCTGGCGGCGAGCCTCGGGGATGAGACCCGCAAGCATGGCCTCGATGTATTTACTGTCCGGAAACGGCGGCATGTCGAGCTTCCGAAGGTGACCCGTGATGCGATAGAAGGGGCTATAGCCCACCTTCAGATGCAGGTCCGACGCCTCGTGCTGGGTCATGCCCGCCAGCAACCGCTCGATGGCTTCCTTCGGTGGTAACATGGACTCTGCCAACGTTATACTCCCGTGAAGGTCACCTACCTGTTGCTACGTCCGAGCGTCACGACCGGATCAACGCGATGAGGCCGATCACCGCCGCTACGACGGATAGGCCTACCGCCGCGGCGGCGAAGTACGTGAATCGCCGCGTCTGCTTCTGGAGGATCGTTGCGACGCGTTCCTCCCGCGCTGACGCATCCCAGCGCATGTCCTGCAACGCCTTGGCCGAGGTCCCCGTCGCCTCGCCGAGAAGCGTCACCGCTTGTTGGAACCCTTCCAGGGTCGTCGCCACGCGGTCGTTCGTCTGCCGCGACAGATCAAGCTGTCGCCCGATCGAGACCATGGTCTCCCGTTGGGCATCGGCAAGCCGCGGAAGCTGGGAAAGGTTCTCCTCGACCCGTTTGACGCAGGCCCCGTCCACGCTCATCTGTTGGCTCATCGTGGAGAGCAACTCCAGTTGCGTTTTGGACGCTTCGGGCAGGTGATCGAGGCTTTCGGCGAGGCGGCTTAGGGAGCGGGTCATGGATTCCGACCGCTCGCCTTGCAGTTCAAGGTGGTTCTGCACCGACTCGACGAGTTTGACGACCTTGGCGTACTCCTCCTCAAGCCGCTCGACATTCGATGTCGTCCGCGCCAGCCGAAACTTCGGCGTCGGAACCGGAGGCTCCGAGGGAATGACCCCCGGTCCCATCGGTGTAGCGCCGCCGTCGCCGCCCGGAGCTTTCGGCCCGATCGGGGCGTAGGGATCATGTCCGCCCGGACGGGCCGACGTACGCAGCCAGTGTCCCACGCGGGACCACAGTGTCGCTCTCTCCACGTTAACAGCCTCCTCGTGCGTCCGAGGGCGTAGCGGCGACGCGCTCCGTCGCGCCGCTCCCCGGTTCGCCCGAACGATCGCCCGCGGTAAACGATTGTACCCCCCCGAATCCGTCGGATCAACGAACGGGCGTTGACCGCAGCGATTCCGCAACAGCGTAGCGAAGGGCCGGTGGGAGAAGAAGTTATGCATGATTCGGGAGCCGATCACATTCGCAGAGAGGTTTTGGGGGCTGAAGGGGCGGAGCTGGAGCATGGACGCCAGAGGCGGCGTTGCG
>JAZDHF010000133.1:0-6816 GCA_043806315.1 Planctomycetota bacterium
CCGCAAGCGTGCGGCGCCGATTCCGTGGCCGTTGTTTCAACGCCTGTCGGAGCGTCATCCGCCGCCCAGGCCGGTCATCGTCCATTCCGTGTACCGTGGCGTAGCGAACCCGTGACGTGAGGAACCGTATGCGTTAATCGCGCACGTACGGATCTGCGGGAGCCCCGGGGAGCAATCCCCGGGGCGACCCGGCGTCGATCCGCCTCGTACGCCGGCTCGACGAAGTCTGCCGGCCGCGAAGGGTCCGCGTGGAGGGGCGGCGGTCGGCTATCGCTGCTCGGCGGCCTCACTCGCGCTCCGCTTGGGCGATCCGGCGTGCGATGATGCGTGCTTTCAACACGCGTACCCAGCGGCCATAGGCCAGCCAGAGGTAGACGACGGTGAGGATGGCGGCCCCTAGCCCCATGACGAACTTGGCCGGCTCAAACGGTTGCGTCGCGCCGTCGATCAGCACAAAGGCGATCGGTCCGTAGAGCACCACGGCGAACATCTCTACGAAGGGAGGGGAAACACTCTGCGGCAGGAATATGCCTCTCATCACCAAGGGCCGGGCGTTGTACTCCTGACCGCACTCCGGACACCGGTACACATAAAAAAGCGTGCGGAGGTTGTACCCGCAGTTGCCGCAATAGACGGTGCCCGCCATGCGACGTTCCTTGTAGGCGTCGTCCGCAAGCCGCTCGAGTTCGTCACTGCCCAAGACCATAAACAAACGCCGAAACGCCGAAAGGCGGAAACGCCGAAAGGCGGAAACGCCGAAACGCCGAAATGTCGAAACGTGGAAACGCCGAAAGCAAAACTAAAGTCCTGAGGAGTTGCGCGCCTTCCAATTCCCTATTTCGGCGTTTTGACATTTCGGCGTTTACCCGTTTACTCTGCGAACATCGCCTCCGCAAAGACCGCCGGATCGAAGGGCTCGATGTCCGCCGGCGTCTCGCCGAGTCCCACGAACTTGACCGGCACGGTCAATTGGTCGCGGATACCCACCACGACGCCGCCTTTCGCACTGCCGTCCAGTTTGGCGAGGAAGATTCCGGTGATGGACACGTGTTGGGAAAACTGCCTCGCCTGATTCAGGGCATTCTGACCGATCGTGGCGTCCAAGACCAACAGGACCTCGTGCGGCGCGCCGGGGATTCTCCGCTGGACCACCTTCTGGATTTTTCCCAATTCGCGCATCAGGTGGTCCTGGGTGTGAAGCCTCCCCGCCGTGTCGATCAGGAGTACGTCGGCGTTGCGGGCGACGGCGGCCTCACAGGCGTCATAAGCCACCGCCCCGGGGTCGGCCCCTTGGTCGTGCTTCACGATCTGCACGCCCACCCGCTGCGACCAGATGGTCAGTTGCTCGACCGCGGCGGCGCGGAACGTGTCGCACGCCCCAAGGATCACGCGCTTGCCGGCTTGCGTGAAGTAGTAACCGAGCTTGGCCACGCTCGTCGTCTTACCGGAACCGTTGATCCCGGTAACCAAGATGACTGTCGGACCCGACTCGGCGAACCGGATCGAGCGATCCGCCTCCGGCCAAAGCGAGCTGACGTGCCGGCGTAAATACTCCGTGACCTGCTGTTCTTCGGCGATCTCGCCGCTTTTCCACCCCGTGCGGACCACGTCGATGAGCTTGTCCGTCGTTGCGGGGCCGAAGTCGGCCGCGAGCATCGCGTCCTCCAACCGATGGAGCGTCTCCTCGTCGATCCGCTGACCGATCCGCAGCACGGACCGCAGACCGGTGGCCAGCTTCTCCCGCGTTCGGGCAAGCCCTTTCTTGAACCGGTCGAACACTCCCATCAGCCGTTTTTCCCCAGCTCAGCTCCGATGCCTTGAAACACCGCGTCGAGAACGCCGTTGATGAAACGCGGCGAATCTGCGCCGCCGTACTCGCGCCCGATCTCGATGGCCTCGTCGAGAACCACCTTTGCCGGAATATCCCCGCCTAGCAGCTCAACGATCGCCGTTCGCAGGACGTTCCGTTCGACCGGCGAGATGCGGGCGAGGTCCCACTTGATCGACGCTGACGCGATTCGTTGGTCGATCTCCCCTCGCTTCCGCCAGAACGCCTGAACCAGCTCGGTCGCGTACGCGGTCGCGTCCGGTGCCGCATCCTGTACCGCAAGGAACTCGGCAAGGGCCTCCGACGAGGCGTCGCCCTGCACCTCCCACTGACACAACGTCTGCATGGCCAGGATTCGAGATGACCGGCGGTGGCGGGACATGAGGCCTTACGGACGGGTCGGCAACTGACGCAGGAGATTGGTGAGCTCGATCGCACTCACGGCGGCATCGACCCCTTTGTTGCCGGCCTTGGCCCCCGCGCGTTCGACGGCCTGTTCCAGCGTGTCGGCGGTGATGACCCCGAACGTAGTCGGGACGCCGGTCGCCAGACCGACCTCGGCGATCCCCCGAGCCGCCTGACCAGCGACGTACTCGAAATGCGGCGTCTGACCGCGGATCACGCAACCCAGACAGATGACGGCGTCGTACAAACCCGACTCCGCCAGCTTCTTGGCCATGAACGGAAGCTCGAACGCCCCCGGGACATGGACGACGGTGATGCTCTCGTCCGCGCAACCGTGCCGTTTCAGCGCATCAACCGCCCCCGCCAGCAGCTTGGAGGTGATGAACTCGTTGAACCGGCTGACGACGATGGCGAATCGTTGCCCGTCAACGCTGAGCTGTCCATGAAGTTCTTGAGGCATCGCCCGCCAGCTTACCGCAAAGCAAGCGGAGTGTCACGTCCAGAGGTCGCCGAGGCGGAATTGGCTCTCGCCGCCCGGAGGGCGCACGTCCCTGGTCAGCAGCCCCCCACTACCCTCTCCTCTTTTCTCCGCCCGAAGGGCGTACGATGGTGGGCAGGGACTTCCGTCCCTGGTAGGCACGGTGTCAGTCGATGAAAATCGACGGGTTCACGCGAAAACGCACCGCGAGCTTCTTCACGTGGTCGATCGTCAGCGCCCGCTCACCCTTGAGTATCTTCGATCCCATGCTGATGTGCACACCGAGGAGCCGAGCAAGATCGGACGCGTTCATCTCGTTCTCAGCCATCAGGTGTTGGAGAGTCGCAATACCGGGGATTTCTGAAGTGTCGATGGCGTGGTGCGATGCCTCGTAGGCCTGCACGAGCTGAACCAGCGTCTCCAGATAAACCGACTGGCCCCTGGTCAGCTTGCCGCTCGCTAAAATGCGGTCGATCATTTCAAGCGTGTTCTGGTAGTGAACGTCGTCCACGATGGCCTGCGGCGGCATCGCCCGAACCAAGTCCGCGAATTGACCGGGCAATTTCCTTTTCTTCACGCGGTCCTTGATAGCCGGCATCGGTTCACTCCCTCCAATTGCCTTCGTCGTACTCTTCGTGGGTCAAAACGTACCTGACGTTCACGAGTTGGTAGTCGTACCGGATGCGGGCGATCAAGCGGCACTTGTTCCCACCGATATTGAATACCGTCAGTGTTTCGCCGCGCTTGGCCCCCACTCCGTCCGCGTGCGAGTACGTCCGTCTCACGTCGTTCAGGCTCTTCCACGCCGCCGCGTTGGCCGTCTTGTACCATTGCCGCAACGGTTCCTTCGCATCAGGATGCCGGTCCCAGAACTCACGCAAGGGCTTGAGGCTGATCACCCGCACATAGACATTTTGTCTATTCGGCGGTGGAAGTCAAGCCCCGGCTTAGACAATTTGTCGAGAACCGGCCGCGTCATCCCCGCGAGCAACCGTCCAGCGCGGGTCACACGACGAGGCAGCCGGGGCTTGGTCCCGAAGCGGTCGGCCGGCCGGCACACCGGACCTTACCCGCCGACTTTCTTGGCCTGAATCCGGTTGGTCTTGAGGTCCACGATTTCCAGCAACCCCCCGAACTCCCCGCCGACCAGGTGTTCGGCCAGTTCCTCGGCGGTCATTTGGGCCTTGATGCGGAACGTGGCGATGCCTTTGGTCAGCGAATGGTTCACGTTCTTGATCTTGTCGGCGCTGATGTCCTGGATTTTCTTCTTGAGTTTCAGCGCGTCGGCCAAAGACATCCCCTCGACCTCAAGCGTCAACTCCCCGCCGGCGCTGATCCGCGTGGCCCACTGCTTCATCACGCTCTGGTAGCAGCGCTCGACGAGTTCCTCGCCCGCGTTCTCCAACGCTTTTTTACCCGCTTGCGGTGAGACGGTGTGGAACCCCCGCGCCCCACCCCGCCAGTTGGCCAGCGATTCGCTCGCCAGCATCTGAGCGGTGTCGGTGTAATACATCTTGATCATGCCGTCGCCGTTGTACATGGCCGTCGGCTCGCCGGCGAGTTCCTTCACGCCCGCCGAGTTGGCCTGGGCCGTGCCGGTGATGAAGATTTGCGTCCCGAAGTCCTTGGCGATCGCCTGGACCTTGGGCACGTTGCCCTCCGACCCGGCGTCGCCGCCCTCCTTCTCGGCGAGGGCCCGCAACTGTTGTCCGGCGTACACGTTGAACCCGGCCTTGAGCAAGCGGTTTTCGATTGCCGACTCCAGGATGCTGCTGTCCTGCACCAGCCCGTCAATGCGTTCGAGGATGTAGATGGCGATGCCGGGCCGGCCGACTTGATCGAGCACGTTCTGCACCTCGCCCCACGTGGTAGCGATGGCGCTCTTGTTGACCTTGGCCCTGATCTTGCAGAACTTCACCCCGCCCGCGGCGTCGCCTTGTTCGAGGATTTTGTAGTCGGAGACGATGCCTTCAGCGCGGGCGTAGATCGTGTCGCGGAGGAGTTGGAAGTTCTCGGCCTGGCTGTGGGAGCTGATCTCGACCCCGCCGCCCTGCTCCAGCGCCCTGCGAAGGGCGTCGTTGCGAGCACTGTCCTCGCTCATTCCCTCACCGGTGACGGTGACTTCGACCACGTTCTCCTGCGCCGCCGCCTGAACGGCGAAGCCCACGACCAACGCCAAACCCCAACGCCCGATGAACCGTTGATTCTGCATGATTTTTTCCTTGCCTTGTCCAGCTCCCGTTTTCCGTTGATTTGCGTTGAACAATCCCGGCCTTGCCGGAGCTTCAATTCGCAGGCCATGATTGTGGTCAACCACTCCCGCCGGTCAAGACGCGATCGTCGATGCCGGCCGGAAGCGCCATGACTATAGATCGGTAGGCGACACCTAAGGTTAGTGCAAAATCCTGAGGAGCTCCGCCCGACATGGCTAGGACACTGCCCGATCCTTGCGATTCCCCGATGAGAGCCCGATCGGGTCGCTCCCTGCCCCGGACGCCCGCAAAGGGCCTCCTCGCGAGCACCGCGCTTTGGCTGACGGCTGGGTGGCATGCCCAAGCTCGGCGCGTCAGACGAGCCGACCGAGGAGGGAGGGTCCGCCGAGCGCCGGCATGTTTCTCCTCGGCATGGCGGCGCTGCGCTTGGCCCTGCCACCTGAAAAACAGGCTGCGTCGGACCACTAGCACCGCGCTTTGGCTAACCGCAGCCTGGTGCGGTGGATGCGGCTCGGTCGTTTCCCCAAGCCCCGCCCCGCCTTTCACCGCCCCGCTGCTCGTCGACGGGGCGCCGGTGGGCGACGCCGTCATCGACACCGGCGGCGACTACGAAGTGATCCTGCGAGATCGATCCGGCCTGTCGCTGGTGGACACCGCCGAGGTGCTGGTGTTCGGCGGCCGGGAGACGGTCGCGGTCACGGAGCCGTTCCAGTATTCGGTCGGAGGCATCGAGGCTGTCGCCGACTTCGCCCTGGTCGGGCTTTCGGTTTGCGATTGCAACGGCGTGGGGTTCCATTTCTTTCGCAAGACGGGAACGGTCCTGGGCTTGGATTTTCCAGCGGGTCGGGCCGACTTCCTCACCGCCGTCCCGGACGGCGGGGTCACGGTCGCGTCTGACCCGCCCCCACCGGAACTACCGGGTTTCGACAGCGCCTTCATCGAGGTCGATGTCACCCCCCGCGGCTATGACATCGCCCTGCGCCTCCTCGCCTTGCTCGACACGGGCACGAACGCGACGGTCATGCGCCGCGGACTAGAGTGCATCCTAGAACCCCTCTCCCCCGCTTCGGGGGAGAGGACTGAGGTTTGGCCGTTTCATAGTTCCTGCGTGGTAGGCGACCCGTGATTTCAGGATGAGCACCGGATGGAGGGCGATTTCAGGCTGCCCTTGACGGTTATCGGGCGAAGTGGTATCTAGTTATATGACTAGATAGCCGGAAAGGAGAAGCGATCATGGGCTACCCCACGAAGGTCCAGCTCATCCAACGCCAGGACAGCGCGCAGTGGTACATCAACTTCCCCGCCCCCATCGCACGGGCGATGGAGTTCGAAAAGGGCGAGGTCGTCGAGTGGGTGATCGGCGACCGGCACACGCTGAGCCTGCATCGAACCGAGAAGCGTCGGGCCGAGCAGACCGCCGCGCCGAAAAAAAAACGCTAGGCCTACTCTTCGAGATGCGGCGCATGTGGAGCGAGTGCATGGACGCCTTCGCCCAATACCGCACCGGCTGCCGGGCCGAGCGCCTGGGGATCAGCCAGATAGCCTGCCTGGGTCGCCACACCCTGACGGACCTGGTCTGCGTCAGCGGGCGGCAGTTTGTCGACTGGTCGGCCGACTACCGGCTGCGCGGGTCTGGCCATTTCTGATGGTGCGGCGGAATGATTCGCGCCTTGCTTTAATTGCGCGATAGGTTTGGTGCTGGCAGAATCCTGGGGTGTTGGTAGGGTTCAGACACCTTTCAGGAGAGCGCGATGGACAGGGATGTTTTGATGCATCAGATGCATGTCCTGAGCCGCGAAGGAACGGAGCGTTTCCAAGAGTTGTACAATCAGGCATTGGGCGCCTTGGACCGTGCTCCCGATGGACAATGGATCGCCGCCAATCATGAGCGT
>JAZDHF010000134.1:0-31439 GCA_043806315.1 Planctomycetota bacterium
CCGCAAGCGTGCGGCGCCGACTCCGTGGCCGTTGTTTCAACGCCTGTCGGAGCGTTATCCGCCGCCCAGGCCGGTCATCGTCCATTCCGTGTACCGTGGCGTAGCGAACCCGTGACGTGAGGAACCGTATGCGTTAATCGCGCACGTACGGATCTGCGGAAGCCCCGGGGAGCAATCCCCGGGGCGACCCGGCCCGTCGCATCCCTCCCGGACCTGGCTTCTTGCGGTCGAACCGTTCGCCGCGTAGACTTCCGCGATCACGCGCCGCGCTCCACAGCGTTCGGGGGACGGGCGCATGTCCATACCCACGAGGAGGCTACCGCAATGGCGGAGGTCAATCGCCGCGAAGTGTTGGGAACTCTAGGGGTCTTGGCCGCCGCGGGCGGTTGGATCGGGTTGACGGCCGACGAGACGGTCGCGCAGGAGGGCGGTGGGACTGCGGCAGCGGCGGCGCGGGAATATAAGCTCCCGCCGCTGCCCTATGCTCCCGATGCCCTCGAACCGCACATCGACGCTCAGACCATGACACTGCATCACGACAAGCATCACGCGGCCTATGTCAAGGGGCTCAACGACGCCATCGCCAAGCTCGAGGCCGCGCGCCAGGGCGGCGCGACGAGCGCGGGGCTTGACGCGATCCGCGATCTGACGGACTCGCTGGCCTTTAACGGCTCCGGGCACGTCCTGCACTGCGTTTTTTGGGAGAATATGAAAAAGGGCGGCGGCGGAGAGCCGAAGGGCGCGATTGCCAAGCAGATCACCGGAGACTTCGGCGGCTTCGCCAACTTCCAAGCCCACTTCGCCACGGCGGCGAAGAAGGTGCAAGGCAGCGGCTGGGGCATTCTAGCGTGGGAGCCACTCAGCAAACGCTTGATCGTCCTCGGTGCGGAGAAGCATCAGAACCTCACCATGTTCGGCTGCGTGCCGCTGCTGGTCGTGGACATCTGGGAGCACGCCTACTACCTCAAGTATCAGAACAACCGCGGCGGATACGTAGACGCGTTTTGGAACGTCGTGAACTGGGAAAACGTTGAATCGCGGCTGGCCGCGGCGATGAAACTCACCGCTTGATTTCAACGGTTTCTGCGTAGAATAAACGTCCATGAACCGGCGCATCCTTAACGCCATGCTCTCGATCCCCACGGCCCCCTTCGCGGAGCATCGGGTCATCGACTTCATCGAACGGTTCTGCGCGAAGCGAAAGCACTTGAAGCTCACCCGCGATCGAGTCGGTAACGTCCTCATTCGCGTGCGCATCGGGAAGCGGGTCGTCAAACGCCCCGTCTGTATCACCGCTCATCTCGATCATCCCGGCTTTGTGGCCGACCGCATGACCGCGAAGGGCTACGTGCGGGCTTTTTGGCGCGGCGGTGTACCGCCGCAGTACTTCATTCGCAGCAAGGTTCGGTTCGATGTGGACGGCAAGTGGGTTCGCGGCGTGGTCCGATCCGTTACCGTCGTGCCCCGCGACGGCCAACATCGCGTGGAGACCGCCGTATTGCAGGTGCCGCGTGACATTCCCTCGGGAACCGTGGGCATGTGGGATTTCCCGGACCCCGTCGTTCGGGGCACGCGAATCTACGCCCGCGGATGCGACGACCTCGCCGGCGCGGGCGCGATGTTGTGTGCCCTCGACGAGTTGGTACGAAGCGGCAAGAGTTGCGATGCGTACTTCTTGTTCACCCGGGCCGAGGAGGTCGGATTCGTCGGGGCGATCGCCGCGTGCCGCTTGAAGACGATCCCGGCCAAGTGCTTCATCGTTGCGATGGAAACCAGCTCGGAACGGCCCTTCGCCAAGATGGGCGACGGCCCGATCCTGCGCGTGGGCGATAAGGCGAGCACGTTTACTCACGCCGCGACGGCCCATTGCCACCGAATCGCCCGCGAGCTGGCCCGCGACGACAAACGCTTCCAATACCAACGCAAGCTGATGGACGGCGGTACCTGCGAATCGTCGGCCTATTGCACCCGCGGCTACGAGGCCACCGGATTGTGCGTCGCCCTCGGAAACTATCACAACGTGGACGCGAAACGAAAGAAACTCGCCCCGGAGTACATCGACCTCGACGATTTCGACAATGTGGTGAAGGTGTTCGTCGAACTGGCCCGCGCCCCGCGCCCCTACACCGGACGCGACGGAGTGCTGGATGAGCAATTGCACAAGCTGGAACGCCGGTACCGCTCGCTGCTCCACCATTCGACCGTCCGCCCCTGTTAGCTTTTCATCCCCTGCCGCCAGCGCAGTCCATGCGCGGTGTTCGAAGCTCCGGCTCGCCGGGCCTCGCATTCGCGGCAGGCGGCCGGTGGCATCCCTTCTCACCGGCGCTTCCAGAGGTCCTTACATCTTGTTACACCATTATACGCTTACAACCTAGACACGGATTGGGTCACGGTTGACAATGACGACCTGGCGGTACGGCGAGCGTCGATCGCCCTGTCGCCGCTGATGTCTCGGAGTAGAAATCATGTTTGCCCACGACTCCCTCCACGGATCCCAGCGACAGAGCTACCGCAGTGGGCCCTTGCCTCTGGTAATGCCGTCCATGCGATGACAAAACGGAGCGCTCGGCTTAATATGCGAGGTGGCGCCATCCGTAAGGGCAGCCCATGACATTCATCAAGTGCATCTTCGCGGTTTTGGTGACCTATTGTGTCACTCACACGCTTCTCGCGTTCTTTCCCGATCCGCTGTTTCCGTATCAGCACACATACAGAAACTTCACGGTCCATATGCGGGAGGAGATTCCACCCCAGATCACGGGAGTTCTGGACCGCGTGGAATCCCTGCTGGCGGCCAGCGAAATCAATGATCGGCGCATTCATCATGAGATCTACATCTTCAACAGCTTTCGCTTGAGTCGATACCTATTGCTTCGCAACGTCCATTTCGGGTGTAATCTGCCGAACGGGCACACCTTTATCACTTGGGCCGACGTGGCGAACGACATTGCGCGATGCGAGTTGATCAGCCCCGACGATCGGCGCATCAGAACCCTCAGCGAATCGATCGCCCACGAAATCACCCATGCGCTCATACGAAACCACGTTGGCTGGCTTGCCAATTGGCGGCTGCCCGCCTGGGTCAGCGAAGGCTACTGCGAGTACGTAGCCGACGGCAGCGCCATCGATCATCGGACGGGACTCTCGATGATGAAGAGCTCATTTCCCCTCTTCACGCCTGGCTTGCAAAACTTCAGGTATCGCTTGGCTGTCGAATATCTGATCAAAGGTAAACACATGACGATCACAGAGATGCTCCGCAGCCCTCCCGACTACCGGGAAACTGAGGCTGAAGTGATCGCAGGTTTGCGTGAGGATGAGAAGGGACTTCTTAAGAAACTGGGCTCACGCATCGGCGGTAGGGAACGGCCCGGATACGAGATTCACCGGCGTGAGCCAGACCCATGAGCTTCCCAATCGGCGAGAATTGGACGGATGGCTCGCTTCGTTTCAAGGCGGTTAGTGATTCTCCGCCGACGGGCGTGTGTGGCGTGCACCCGCCGCCTTGTCCAGCGTTTGATGATCGCACGGCGGGTTGGCCTCGGTTCGGCCTTTGGCGCGCCGGCCCGGCGCGGGCCGCTAACCCTTCAACGTGCGACTCTTTCATTCACTACACTTCGCCGGTTTATCCCGGCGCACGGAGGACCATTCATGAGCACCAACGGACGAGAATGTAAAGCTGTTTGTTCGTACCTACTTATCACCCTGGCGGCGCTCGCTCCAGGTGGTGCCACAATCTTGGCACAGGAGAAGGCCGGATCCGAGGAAGTCGTAGCCGGGCTTCCGGCAGCGCTATCCGGCTTCAGCGATGAGGGTGAATTCCGGCTGTACGTCAACGAAGACCCCATCGCGACCATGAAATACGAATGGCGGAAGGATGGATCGTTGGAAGAAAGCATGGTTCTGTCGATGGCCGGTCAGAAGGTCGAGGCAAGCATGAAGATCGTCCCCGACAAGGAGGGTCGGATGGCGCGGATCGACGTGCAGACGGCCTTGGGCCCGCAGACCTTTGAACGCGACGGCGCGACGCTGCGGTTCACGTTCAAGGAAAAGACCTCGACGCTGACGATTCGCCCCCAGTCCATCCTTTTCGAGAACCTCTCGCCGGTGCTGATGAGCCATGCGATCATGCACTACGACAAGAACAAGGCCGGCGTGCAGACCTTTCCACTCCTCATTCTCAACGGTCCCATCATCAAGGATGCGTCGCTTGAGCGGTTAGAGACCTTCGAACGAAGCATCGGCGGCAAGGACCTGACGTTCATCAAGTACAAGTACGCCCTCCCGGGTGTGGACCTCTTCGTTTTTGCGGACCAGGCCGGGAAGGTCTATCTGGGAGAGGTGCCGGCGCAGCGTGCCGCATACGTGCGTACGGGTTACGAGACGCTGCGAGCAAAAGAGGAAGCCGATGCGAAGGTTTCCAAACCGGAATTCGAGGTCGTCGAGGACCGTGGTGTGAAGGTGCCCATGCGCGACGGCGTCGAGTTGTCCGCGGACGTGTATCGCCCCAAGGGTGACGGCAAGTTCCCCGCGATTGTCGTGCGGACGCCCTACAAGAAGGAAATGAACGAGCTGCAGGGACGGTTCCACGCTCGGCGGGGGTATGCGATGGTCGTCGAGGACTGTCGCGGGCGGTTCGGCTCGCCGGGCGAATGGGAGCCGTTCGTCAATGACCCGAAGGACGGTTACGACACGATCGAGTGGGCGGCCCAACAGCCCTGGTCCAGCGGGAAGGTCGGCATGATCGGCGCCTCGTACCTCGGCTGGGTGCAGTGGTGGGCGGCGCGGGAGAAGCCGCCGCACCTGGTCACCATCATCCCCAACGTATCCCCGCCCGATCCATTCTACAACATCCCCTACGAGTACGGCGTCCATTTCATCCTTGGAGCGATCTGGTGGGCGGACATCCTCGAGTCCGAGGCGACGGCCGATCTGTCCGGCGCGGCCATGAGCACCATCGGGGAGAAGAAATACGGCGAGCTTCTACGATCGCTGCCCGTGGTCGATCTGGACGAAAAGGTGTTGGGCAAGAAAAACAAGTATTGGCGCAAGTGGATCGAGCATCCCGTCAACGACTCCTTTTGGGAACAGGCCAACTTCCTGGACCATCTCGAGCGGGTGCGCATTCCCGTGTTTCATCAATCGGGCTGGTTCGACGGTGACGGAATCGGCAGCAAGCTTAACTATCTCAAAATGAAATCGCACGGGCACCCGTATCAAAAGCTGGTGCTGGGACCGTGGGGACACACGCCGGTCGCGCACCGGATGATCGGCGAACGCGACTTCGGCGCGGAAGCCATCATCGATCTGCCGCGGGAATACCTGCGCTGGTTCGATCACTGGCTCAAGGGCGTGGACAACGGAATCGATCGCGAGCCATTGGTGAGCATCTTCGTCATGGGCAAGAACCAGTGGCTGCGCGGCGACAAGTATCCGTTGCCGGAAACGCGCTTCGAGAAGTGGTATCTGACCAGCGCCGGCAAGGCCAACACGTCGAAAGGAGACGGGAAGCTGACCCGGGACCTCCCGCCGGCCGACTGCCCGCCGGACAAGTACACCTATGACCCCGGCGATCCGACGCCCAACCCCGACTACTTCGAGGTATCGAAGGAAGAGGAGGCGAAAGTCCGGCCCATTGAGGAGAAGAAGAAAGAACGCGAGGCGCATCACGAAAGCGTAACCCAGGGGCGGCGGGACATCCTCGCCTATCAAACTGAACCATTATCCGAACCACTGACCTTCGCCGGACCCGTGTCCGCCGTTCTGTTCGCGTCATCCTCCGCGAAGGACACGGACTGGTTCATGCGACTGATGCAGGTCGAGCCGGATGGCAAGATCTTCGGGCTGGCTGAAGGCAAAATTCGGGCGCGCTTCCGCAACTCGACGAAGAAGCCCGAGCTGCTCAAGCCCGGCGAAATCTACGAATACACGCTCGACCTGTGGCAGACGGGGATCACGATTCCCAAGGACCACCGCCTGCGGGTGGAAGTGGCCTCGGCTTCGTTTCCGCTCTTCTCGCGCAATCTCAACACCGGAGGACACAACGAGACAGAGACCGACTATGTTTCGGCGGAACAGGTGATCTACCACGACGCGAAGCACCCGTCGCATGTGCTGTTGCCGGTGATCCCGTAGGTGAGTAAAGCGCCTATCCCACTCGGGCCGAGTCTGCGATTCCCTCGCCGGGCGCCGCGCCGCGGAGCACGTTCTCATACACCCGCGTATGTTGCTCGATGCAGCGTCGTAGACCGAATGCCTCGTACGCTTGGCCGCGTGCCACTTCGCGCGCTTTGGCAAGGCACGCGCGGTCCTGGAGGAGCCTGAACAACGGTCCGACGACTCCCTTCCCCACAAACTGCTTGAAGAGCAGACCGTTCACTTTGTGGGCGATCAATTCCGCGACCGACGGAATCGCGGCGCCAATGACCGCCGCTCCCGAGGCCATCGCCCACGCGACGGCGGTTGTTGAGACGTCGCCCCGCGCCGCCACTCCTTCGAGGCTCAGGACAAGGATCAACACATCGGACACGGCGATCAACTCCTCGAAGCGGTAGCGATCGCCCGGGGTGATGACGGTCGGACGCGACGGCACCGTGGCCGCGAATCGGACGATGCGCTTCTGCTCTCTCGAGATTCCTGGAACGATGACCCGCACATGACTGTCAAGATGGTTGACGAGCGCCGCCGCCCAGAAGGCCTCGAACGAACCGCCGGCGCGAGTCACCGGCTCGGGAACGATCACCAACGTATCGTCCTTGCCCACGCCGAGTTCCTCGCGCAGCGGGCCGCGTCGGCAGCGGTTGATCCAACCGAAGTCGAGGCCCGGTCGAATCACGACGCAGAGTTCAGGGGCGACGCCGCTCTCGATCAATCGCCGTCGCACGATCCCGCAACTACAAATGATCGCGAACCTCTTCGGACGCGCCAGCGTTCGCAAGACCTTCGCTTCCCGCGTCGCAACCGCGGGATCGGACAGTTCGACGACCAGCGGCTTCTCCGTCGCGGCCCGCGCCGCAGCCGCCGCATGCACTCCCCAGGTGTGCACCAGATCGACCCGCCGCTCTGCGGCGAACCTCGCCACCAGCGGCGACGCCAGGGCGTCGATCCGCGCCGGTCGTGCGAAGACTCGAACCGGGCGGCCTAGCGGACGCAGAGTCCGGACCGCCGCAGGGTCGATGGCCGCAAGCGTAAGGGAATATTCATCCGCAGGAAGCCGTTCGAGCAAGACGCCGACGGCCGTGCGCTGCTCCCATCCCGCCGATGCGTCGAACAGGTGACAGACGTGTGTCATACCCGCCGGCCCGTCAGGGCGTCTCATTTGAGACCGCTGGAGGCCGCTTCCTGCGCCTTCTCGTAGTCGTCGATCTCATGGTCGTGGAAGAGCCGGGCGATGTTCACCGCGAGTTTGGCGGTCAATTCCCTGGAAATGGCGTCCTTGGTCCTTGCCTTGAGTACCGCGGCGCCGGTCATGCTCGCACTGAGATAGTGCCCCTCCGGACTGTCCGGCCAGAGGCGGACTCGGTTGCGAGCCGTCTTCTCCGACGGGTTCAGCACCTTGACCGTGACGGTCCCATACGCCGCGTTGGTCGCGTCGGTAATTTCCTCGTCGGCGAGGAAATCCTGGACCTCGATCCAAACGACCTGTTCCGCGCCGGCCCGTTCACCGATCTCTCGGCAACTATGCTTGACGAAATCGGGTGTGGTCTGCCGCAAGGCTTCCTCGGTTTCCAGGGGGATAATTCTCTTCGCGGATTCCGTGCGGATCAGCTCCTGACTGACGTCTTCCCACAGGTAGCGCCTCGCCGGCGGCCAATCGACTCGCTCGTTCACATCGTCGACGAACACCATGACCGGCCCCGAGGTCAAGCGGAACTTCGCCTCGACCTTGTGCTTGCCGCACGCGCCGCAGGCGGCGCAGACCGCCAGACTCAGCAGGCCGATCCACACGCCGAGGCAACGCCTTCGACCGCTCATGGTGCGCGACGCGGCGCTACAGTTCGAGGGTGTGCTCATAGAACTTTCGGGCCACTTGCTCGGCGAACTTGCGGTAGGTGGCCTCGCGGATCAGCGGGGAATTGGTCGCCGTCATCGGCACGGGCGCGTCCTCGGGGTGGACGCACTGGACCGGGGTCATCTCGTAGCGCCGCTGCGACTCCCGCTCCGCGTGGATGTCATGCACGGACACAGAGGCCTGAATCCTACCGCGAAGAAACTGCGGCGTTTGCGCGTCCCGGATTTGAAACTCCAGCAATTCGAGGTAGACGACGTAGTCGGCGTTGAACTGCCGGCCGACCGCATAGGGATCGATCTGGGCGTCGATGTTCTTCTGCAGGAAGTCCTCCACGTCCCGCGGATCGACGACTTGCGTTCCGAGGTTCCGTTGCCCCATCTCCGCGTGGAGCTTGTCCCCGATGTACGTCGCCAGCTCGAAGCGGACGTGGGGGTAGTCGAAGAGCGTCGCGGGCTGCGTCCACACCAACACGGCCACCCGTTTGCCCGCCAGCTTGTCGAACTCCGGCGAAACCTTCTTGGTGTGCTCGCCGATGAGTACCAACGGCGTCAACAAATTGCACGACGCCAGCAACGGCACGAACATGAGCACGCATCCGCGGATGAATTTCAACGAGGTCATCGGTGTCTTTCTGCGCCCTTTGTGATTGAGTCGCACCGCCGCGACGCGCTCGGCTTAACCCGAAAGCGCCGTCGCGAGTTCGTAGACCCACGCGCCCAGGACTACAACGACCGCGCCGCACCCGACCCTGGTCGGGGACAGCCGGGTCCAGTTTACCCGATAGCTCCTCCCCGTCACCAGCGTCCCGCCCGCCGCAAACGCCCCTGACGCCGTCGCCAACGCCAACGTCAGTCCCGCGGGCTGAGCGTGGAACGCCGCCGCGAACTGCCCGCGCGCGGCGTAGGCGAACGCCGTGGTCATCCCGCAAGTCGGACAGGGCAATCCCCAAATCATCGCCATGCCGCACGGCGGCAGCCCAAGCTGCTCATGCGTGCCGATCCCGCCCGCCGCCGGTTCGAGCCGCGCCGCGACCGCAAACAGCGAGACGCAGCCGGCCAATACCAGCCCAGCGATCGCCCGCGTGAAGAAGGGTCGCACACCTGCGACCTGAAGCACGATGGGTGCGAGCGGTTGAACGGTTGCAAGGGTCACAGAGTCACACGGAACCCCGCGGACCATTGCGGGAATCTGTCGCCCTGCCGGGATCGTCGAACGCACGACGCTACGGTAGTTCGCGCCTCGCGCGCAGTCAAGATCGCCCCTGGGAACGCTTGCGCGACGGTGTGACGCCCTCCGAATCCTTTGCGAAGCGCCTTGCGGTCTCTAGCGAAATCCGTCCCGCGTCGACGAGCCGTTGGAGGTCTTCGTCGAGCGTCACCATTCCATCGCGTTTCCCGGTTTGGATAGCCGACTCGATCGAGTCAATCTTTCCGAACTTGATCGCGATCCGCACCGGCTGGTTGACGTGCAGCACTTCGAGGGCCAGGGCGCGTTTCTCACCCGCTCGCGCCGAGGGCAACAGGTGTTGGCTCACGACGGACCGGAGACTGAGCGCCAGTTGCGTCCGCACGTCCTCCTGGGCGTCGTACGGGAACAGATCGACGAAGCGCGTCACCGCCCCCTTGGCGTCCTTGGTGTGCAGCGTGGTGAGGATCAGGTGGCCGGTCTCCGCGGCGCTGAGCGCCATCTGGGCCGTGTCGCGGTCGCGGATTTCGCCGAGCAGGATCACGTCGGGGTCCTGTCGCAACCCGTACTTGAGGCCGTCGAAGAACGAGTCCACGTCACGCCCGACCTCTCGTTGGGTGATGATGCTGGAACTGATTCGCGGGTGAATGTACTCGATGGGTTCCTCGACGGTGATCACGCGGCAATCGCCTCGTCGATTGAGCAGATTGATAAGCGCGGCCAGCGTCGTTGATTTTCCCGACCCCGTCACTCCCGTGATGATGACCAGTCCGTTGGTGTGCCCGATCAATCGCTGGGCGAGCGCCTCCGGGAAGCCCATCCATTCAAACGACGGAATCTCCTCGGGGACGTGCCGAAAACACGCGCACCACTCGCCCTGAGCCATGAAAAGGTTGGCACGAAATCGGCACGGACGACCCTGGTGCGTCAGGGCGACCGAGCAGTCAAAGTTCTTGCCCTGGTCCAGCCGCGCGGACAGCTCATCGGGAAGAATCGACTCGATGAAACCTCGCACCCTCTCCCCGTCCAGCGCCGCGCCTTCGATCGCAACCAAACGGCCATGAACCCGATAGGTGACGGGGTATCCCGGAACGAGGTGTACGTCCGACGCCTGGCGCTCGACGGCCGCGTCCAGCAGCGCCTGCATCTCCAACCGCGCACCGTCCTCCGAGTCCATCGCAAGTCTGTTCACGGGGTCATTATACCGCCGACCCGTCACGGCGTTGCGTTCCGGCCCGTATCCTTCACGGGTCGGACGCGGGCGGAGGGTTTTTACCGGTCAAAACGAAGATGATGCGCGTGGGCGGGCGGGAAGTTCCGGAAGACGACCGTCGTCGCGAACCGATGTCGGCGAAGGGTACTGGTCAGGTAGGCGGACACGGCCCGGATGCGCGCACGCCGCTTGCCGAGCGCGAACGTCCGAGAGGTGGCCCGCAACCCGATATACTCGAAATAGCTGAACACACCTCCGGGTTTTAGGCATCGCCGAATGACGTCGAAGACGGCCTCGACATCCCGCAATTCAAACGCGGTCAGCGGCAAGCCCGAAATCACGAAGTCGTATTGTTTATCGTTAGGAAGCATCTGGACGGGCAGGCGGAACAGTCGGATCCGGCCCTGCGCCACCAGCGACGCAAAGTGGATTTCGGTGAGCACGTCCCGTTCGAGAATGTCGGCGAAATCATCCTGAATCTCGCAGATATCCAGTTCATCGTCCTCCTCCAGGATGGTTCCCAGGTACCGTGTCATCGGCCCCGTCCCAGCCCCGACCTCGAGGACCGAGGCGGGCCTGGGCGCTCGGCGCAACGGCTCGCACACCGCCTGCGCAAGGGCCCGTGAACTCGGCGCAACCGCGCCGACCGTGTTCGGGTCGCGAAGGAACCGGCCGAGGAACCTCAAACGGTGCCCCAACTCGACCCGCAACCCGCTGCGCGACGATCCGTTACCTGAGGAGTTCAACCGTTCACACGCCCGGATAGTAGCCTGCGGTCCGCTGCCGCGCCGGCAGCCTGATTCGCGCATCGCCGTCATCGTAACGGTCGCACGATGGCCTTTCCAGTGCAAGCCACAACAACGGACAAGATCGAAATATAAACGTGGCTGTAATTAAGCGCCGCGGTCGCGAGAAATTACTTTTGGATTCCACCTCTTGTTGCTGATAAACTCTTCATAGCGGGGGAGTGCTGTTTGGGGCGGTGGCGCGAAAACGGGCGACATCGACTGAGCAAAATGAACCCGCCGAGCGCTGGCTGCGCAGGAGTGCGGCTGACGCGCGATGAGCCTGCGGGTGACGACCCGCCGGATGGGTCAATCCGAACCGCTGGGGCCATGCGCTGCCAGCGGTCCGGGGGTCCCGTGTTGAAAAGGAGGTGGTTCATTGGAATCGAAGATAGGTAGGCTGCCGTAACGCGGCAGACGGTGCTGCTTACGGCAGCGCAAAACCTTGGGCCCGCCGGGCGGTGAAAACCCGGCGGGCCGCTTTATTGATGGACCGTGGGCGCTGCGTGCGGTCGCAGGCAACGGAGGCCTCGACTACAATGAACCGAGGGTCGAGGGGACTCCGTTCGGGGATCAACCGTAAAGATGTCGGGTGAAACGCGGGTATCGTTCGTCTCCTTGGGGTGCGCCAAGAACGTGGTGGACTCCGAGAAGATGCTGGGTCAATTGGCCGAGGCGGGCTGCGCGATCACTGCGGATGAGGACGACGCCCAGGTCACGGTCATTAACACCTGCGGGTTCCTGGAGGCCTCACGAACCGAGGCCGATGAGGTGATCCGCGAGGCCGTGGCGCGGAAGCGCAACGGCGTTCTCAAGCGAGTGGTTGTGGCCGGGTGTCTGGTCCAGCGCGACAAAGAAGCGATCCTCGAACGGATCCAGGGCGTCGACGCGTTGGTGGGGGTCAACAACCGCGACGACATCGTCCGGGCGGTGCTCGGAACCAACGGTAATGTAGCGTCACCCCTTGTGGGTGACGCGCGAGCAGCGACCGCGCCGCGCACGAGGGGCAGCGCAATGCGGTCCCATCGTCCAGTGAAGCGCACGACGGACGTTTATCTCTCGGACTACCACCCATTTATACAGCTCGACACGGCGCGGTTGCGGATTACCCCGCGGCATTACGCCTATCTTCGGATCAGCGAGGGATGCGACCAGAAGTGCACCTTCTGCACGATCCCGTCGATTCGCGGCCCGATGCACTGCAAGCCGCCGGAGATCGTCCTCGCCGAGGCGCGGGAGCTGGTCAGCGACGGGGCCGTTGAGATCAATCTGATCGGGCAAGACACCACCAGCTACGGAATGGGCGAGGACAAGCTGGACACGGGACTTGCCGGACTCCTACGGCAACTGAATGCCGTCGATGGACTACGGTGGCTCCGACTGATGTACGTCTATCCGTCGGTGCTCAGCGATGAGATGATCGACGCGATCGCCGAATGCGAGCACGTTTGCAAATACATCGACGTTCCACTCCAACACATCAACGACCATATTCTCAAGGCCATGCACCGCCGCGTGGACCGGGCGGGTACGGAACGGTTGCTACAGAAGATTCGCGATCGGATTCCCGGTGTCGCCGTCCGAACCACGCTCATCGCCGGTTTCCCCGGTGAAACCGACGAGCAGGTAACGGAACTGGTCGAGTTCCTCAAGGCCTTCCGCTTCGACGCGTTGGGCGTGTTTCCGTATTCTCTCGAGCCGGAGACGCCGGCGGGCCGGATGTCGGACCAGGTCTCGGAGGCGGTGAAGCAAGATCGCGTAGCCGCGCTAATGCAGGCCCAGCAGGAAGTCGCCTTCGCCCTGGCGGACGAGCGCGTCGGTCGGGAGTTCGAGGTGCTGGTGGACGAGCGCGTCCAGCCGGACGCAGTCGCCGCCCGCCATCAAGGCCAAGCGCCGGCGGTGGACAGTGTGACGTTCGTGGAAACGCGCGAGGCCCGGCCGGGAGAGTTTCTCACCGTGCGCTGCGCGGAACGTCGCGGCTATGATCTCATCTCGCGGCCGACGCGGCTGGGGTTGCCGGTGCTGGGGCGGTGAGGCGGGACGGCACCTGCGGAGTAACGGGCCGATGGATCATTCCCACTCGATAGTGGCCGGGGGCTTGGAGGAAATGTCGTAGACCACGCGGTTGACGCCTTGGACCTCGTTGATGATGCGGTTGGAGATGCGGGCGAGCAGTTCGTAGTCGATGTGCACCCAGTCGGCGGTCATGAAGTCGGTGGATTCGACGAAGCGGACGGCGATGACGTGCTGGCCGGCGTAGCTGCGCTCGTCGCCCATGACGCCGACGGTGCTGACGGGAAGCAGCACGCCGAAGGCCTGGGCGATCTTCCGGTACCAGCCGGCGGCGCGGATTTCGTCGATGATGATCGCGTCGGCGGCCCGCAGCAGTCGCAGGCCGTCGCGGGTGACCGGGCCGATGATGCGAACGGCCAAGCCCGGACCGGGGAAGGGATGCCGCCAGACGATTTGCTCGGGCAAACCGAGGTGTTCCCCGACGCGGCGGACTTCGTCCTTGAACAGATCGCGAAGCGGCTCAACCAGTTCGAAGCCGAGTTCGGCGGGCAGTCCGCCGACGTTGTGATGGAGCTTGATGTTGGCGGCCTTGCCGCCGACGCTGTGGCCGGACTCGATCACGTCGGGATAGAGCGTGCCCTGGGCGAGGAACCTGACGCCCTTGAGCTTCTTGGCCTCGGCCTTGAAGACCTCGATGAACTCGTGGCCGATGATCTTACGCTTCTCCTGCGGATCGCTGACGCCCTCGAGCCGGCGGAGGAAGCGGTCGGCGGCGTCGACGACGTGCAGATCGACCTTGAAATGCTGGCGGAAGGCGGCCTCGACGACATCGACCTCGCCGCTGCGCATCAGGCCGTTGTCGACGAAGATGCAGCTTAAGCGGTCGCCGATCGCCTCATGGATCAAGGCGGCGGCGACGCTGCTGTCCACGCCGCCGGACAGACCGCAGATTACGCGAGCGCTGTCGCCCACCTGACGGCGGATCGCCTCGACACTGTCCTTGACCACGTTGCCGATCTGCCAGTCGCCGGTGCAACCGCAGATATCATAGAGAAAATTGCGGATGATCTGCGTGCCGCACGGGGTGTGGCTGACCTCGGGATGGAACTGCACGCCGTAAAAGGGTTTGGTCCGATGACGGGCGGCGGCGAAGGGACAGTTCGCGGTTTTCGCCAGGGGAATGAAGTCGGCGGATAGTTCGGTGACGATATCGCCGTGACTCATCCAGACCGAGGTGTGAGACGGTACGTGGGCAAGCAGCACATCGTGATCGACGACCGCCAGCGCGGTCCGGCCGAATTCCTTCGAGACGCCCGCCTTCACGTCACAGCCGAGCATGTCGCAATAAAGCTGCAAGCCGTAGCAGATGCCGAGGATGGGCAGGCCGCCGTCCACAATTTCCGGGCGACATCGTGGGGCGTCGGGGGCGTAGACGCTCGACGGACCGCCGGAAAAGATCAGACCGACGGGGTTGTGGGCGCGAAGCTCCTCACCGGTGACATCGGGTGGCACGATTACGCTGTGAACGTGGTTTTCGCGGACGCGCCGGGCGATCAGTTGAGCGTATTGCCCGCCGAAATCGAGGATGACGATGGTCGAGGGTCGCATGGTCACGTTTTCAGAAGCGCATGTTCAAGGAACGAAACAGCAGCTCGTGCAAGCGGTCCAGTCCGAACCACCAGGCGACGGACGCCGCGGCGAGGAGCACCGGAATCCCCAACGTGCAGAAGGCCATCACGCGACTGCGCGTCCGCGCCGGGGCGGTCGCCCCCAGGCGGATCAGCCAGAACCACCACATCGTCGCCGCGAAACCGACCACGGCGGCGGCGGTCAGGTTCAGCCCACGTTCGGAAGGATACGACGCCCACCGGCTCACCAGGCCGACGAACGAGAGCGGCCGCAGGAAGCCGACGACAATCCCGGCGAGGGCGGGGATCCACCAGGCCGAACTATAGAGAAAGGCCGCCGTCATGCGCTGCTCACCACGGTAGGGGGCGGTATGGGCGAGGGCAACGCCCGCGCGGATCAAGACGAGGAGAAGCCACATCAGCAGCAGAGCGGTGACTCCGGCGAGGACGGAGGCGATGACCGCTTGAGCCGGATTCCACCACAGATCGACGGGAATCTCCCGGCCCGGCGGCAGCGGTCGAGGCGCAGCGGCAAGATGAAGCCACCCGCGGCCCGCCGGTCGGATCGAGCCGGTCGGATGGACGGCGGGCGACTCATACACCCATTGCCAACCGACGCGGGTCGCCTGGAAAAGGGCGAGCCCGAGAGCGAGCCAAAGAGTGTTCGTCCAGGCGAAGCATCGGGCGGCGGCGGAGGCGCGCATCAGGGCGATGTGGTTGAGTCGCTCCGCGCCGGCGAACCAGACCCAGCGGCACATGGCCGACCAGCCAGGATCGCCTTGGGCGTAGGCCTTGGCGTAGGGCGTCACATCGGCGCCGGTAACGCGGTCGTCGCCGAAGTCGAAGTAACAGAGCGGGCAGTCCCGGCGCGCCGGGAGCGGATCGAGGCGTTGACCGCAAGCCGGGCAACGTGAGACCGAGGCCCGCGTGGATTCCGTCTCGATCATCCGCCCGCCTGAGCTGCGGCGCCCTCGTCGTGATGCGGCGGCGCCGCGGATGACGCTTCGGCCGCTCGCTGAGCGTCGTGGTCCATCCCCAACGCCTGGCGGCTGAGGTGACCGTCGCTTTCCATCACCGTCCAGGGCGGCGTCACGATCGCGCTGATGGGAAAAAGCAACGTGTTTACCAGGAAACGCCCGCGCCAATAGGCGGCCTGCAGATAGTCCTCGCCGGTCCAAGCGAACTGACCATCCTCACTGCCCTTGTCCTCGAAGGGATCCTCGAAATACAGCGGCCCGTGGGTGACGGCGCCGTTCTCGGCGTGGATCTCCACCGGGGCGTAGCCGCGCTGCCGAAGGGAAGGGGCGGCCGTTGCGGCCCGAGCGCCCTCGACGGACGGGGTGGTCATCTGCTGGGGTCCGGCGAGTTCGTCGTGGAAGGGGTTGACCATCAACTGGCAACCACCGACCACTGCGCCGAAGACCGCCACGCAAAGCGCGAGTAACTGTATGTGGCACAGCGCCCCTCCGCTGTGGACCCCCGCCGAGGGCGGCTGGGTTACACCGGCGCAGATCACCCATGCGTCACCCACAAGGGGTGACGCCACATCTCGATTATTCATTTCTGTACTCGAAAGCATAGTTTGTTGATTCCTTTGTGATGACCACGTCGTGGGGGTGGGACTCGGCGACACCGGCAGTGGTGATTCGGCAGAACGTCGCCTCGGTTCGCAGTTCCTCGACGGTCTTGGCGCCGCAGTATCCCATACCGGCGCGGAGCCCGCCGACCATTTGGTAGACGAAATCGGCCAGAGGTCCGCGGAAGGGTACGCGACCTTCAACGCCTTCAGGCACCAGTTTGCCCTTGGAAGTCGAGGCCGACTGCCCGTAGCGATCAGCCGATCCTTTGACCATCGCGCCAAGCGAGCCCATACCGCGGTACTCTTTGAAGCGCCGGCCCTTCCAGGTCACGGTTTCTCCGGGGGATTCCTCCAGACCGGCGAACAGGGAGCCAATCATGACGGTGTGAGCCCCGGCGGCGAGTGCCTTGGTAATGTCACCCGAGTGGCGGACGCCGCCGTCGGCGACGACGGGGACGCCCGCCGGGACACCTACCGAGGCGACGTTCATAATCGCGGTAAGTTGCGGCACGCCGACGCCGGAGACGACGCGGGTGGTGCAGATGCTGCCGGGCCCGATGCCCACCTTGAGGGCGTCGACCCCGGCGGCGATCAAATCCCTGGCCGCGTCGGCGGTGGCGATGTTGCCCGCGATGATCTGAATCTGATAGCGTCGGCGAAGCTGCTTGACGGTTTCGATGACGTTGTCGCTGTGGCCGTGGGCGGTATCGACGATGATCACGTCCACGTCGTTGGCGATGAGGGCCTCGACGCGATCGTATTCGTGCACCCCCACGGCGGCCCCGACGCGGAGCCGCCCGCGGGCGTCCTTGCAGCTTCCGGGGAATCGCCGGCTGCGCTCGATGTCACGCATGGTGATCAGCCCGGCGAGCTTGTTGTTCTTGTCGATCAGTAGGAGCTTTTCGACTTTGGCGCGGTTGAGGATTTTGGCGGCGTCCTCAAGGGTCGTAGCGGGCGGGCCGGTGACCAGGTCGTGTGCGGTCATCACTTCGCGGATTTTGAGGTCGTCGCGTTCGAGGAACTTCATGTCGCGGCTGGTGATGATGCCGACGAGCTTGCCGTCGTCGTTGACGATGGGCACGCCGGAGATGTTCTGCAGCGACATCACCTCCTTGGCCCGGGCGACCGGGGCGTCGGGGCCGAGGGTCACGGGGTCGAGAATGACGCCGCTCTCGGATCGTTTCACCTTGTGGACCTCGCGGGACTGGGCCTCGATGGGGAGGTTCTTATGGATGATGCCGATGCCGCCCTCCTGGGCGATGGCGATAGCCAGGCGGGACTCGGTGACGGTATCCATGGCCGCCGAAACGAGGGGGATGTTCAAACGGATGTCGCGGGTGAGCAGCGTGCTGACGTCGATTGCGTCGGGCAGCACGGACGATCGGCGGGGGACGATCAGGACATCATCGAACGCGAGCGCATCGGTAATCGTGAAGCTCTTCGCGGACCGCGAAAGGGAGTCTCCGGCAGCCATGAAGCGGGTACCTCTCGACCTCAACAGTACCTGGGACTCCCCTTTATGGGACGGGCGGGGTCTCGTCAAGGGCCGGCGGAGCCGCACGCCTGGTGCCGGACTAGGAGTCTGTCCGAGTAATCGCTCTTGACTGGCATGATACAATGAGTGTTTCAGGCGTCGGAGACGCACGCTCTCAGCGGAGACTCAAGGATGAGTAAGACCTATCGGCCGTGGAATCCCGATCAGGATTGGCTGTTGCCGCCGTCGCCGCGGGAGTGGCTGCCGGAGGGGGACCTCGTGTATTTCATGCTGGACGTGGTGAGAACGCTGGATCTGTCGGAGATCACTGGCCGGTACGAGCAAGAGGATCGCGGCTTTCCGCCGTACCATCCGCGTCTGATGGTCACGCTGCTATTGTGCTCTTACTGCATGGGGGTGTACTCGTCGCGGCGCATTCAGAAGCTGTGCGATGCGGCTCGCGGCTTCTCGCGGGGGCACCCGCAGGACGATGATATCACAGCCTTGATTCTGAAGCTGGAATCCGGCGGACCTGTCCTTCCGGCAAGCCTGCATGAATCGTCCCGAGGGTCTCCGTATCCACTATGAGCATATCTGGCGCCGCAACCTCCGGGCGCGTCTCGATCAGGACCCCACCTGGCCGCCGCGGATGCCGGTAAAGGAAGGAACGGAGGGACGCAAGGACAAGGGGACGGAGGGAAGCGAAGGCGCCGGCGACGTGCCTGGAACGCAAGGCCGGCCGGCGGCGAGGCCTGAACGGACGCCGGCGGATTTCATCTGTGCATCAAAGTCCACCGCAAGCATAGTCATCAGGGAATTCTCGGTCGCGGCAGCGATATTGCATTGCGCTCGCGGATGGCCTGAAATCGATCCGAAGAGCCTGGACCGAGTTTATCGAGCGAGTACAGTTTGACGGCACCGATTGGGGGCAAAGAAACGCGCGGCCTATGTTCGATACAGGCTTTCACGGTCTACGGGAGGTCGAGGCACTTTGAACGCTCCGCCGCATCACCGCCCATCAACGGCCCGCGTACTTGCGCACCATATGGTCGCCAACGTGCTGATTCAGTCCGTCTGGTTCGGCATCTCTTCGATCGTCGCCGTCCTGGCCCGTAAACGGTTCAACGCCGGCGATTGGGAGACGCTGATGATTACCGTGGCCCCGCCCACGCTCTTGACCCTCTCGATCTTCTGGAACGGGCTCCTCCATCGCATGTCCATTGGACGCTACCTGGTCATCAACTGGGCGTGCACGATGCTGCCGCTCGCGGCGGCCGTGTTCGCCCAGAGTTTCTGGCACCTTCTCGTCTGCTTCGTGTGTGCAGCGATCGGCGCCGCGGGCTGGTCGCCGGTGGCCGGGGACCTGTTGAAGCGTTTTTACGGCGATCGCGTTCGCGGCCGGGCCTTCGCGTTGGTCAACTCCGCGATGTACATCGGCATGATGCTCGCCAGCTACACCTTCGGCCATGTCCTGGACAGGAACGAAAACGCCTTCCGCTGGTACTTCCCGATCGCCACCGGGGCGTACGCAGTGGGTGTCATCATTCTGCAGCGGCTCCTCCGTGCCACCGGCGCCGAGGAGGAGCGCTCGAGCTCCATCGCCGCCGGCCCCTTGAGCCTTCGAGGGGCCGTTCAACCGCTCATTCGCCTCCGCGAGATCCTCCGATCCGATAGAACGTTCTACCGCTACGAGGCCGCCTTCATGACGTACGGGGTCGGCTGGATGATCTGCAACGCGCTGCTCCCCGTGCTCGCCACCGACCGTTTGAGGCTCAGCTACACGGCCTTCGCCGGCGCCACGCAGGTCATCTACCCGCTCTGCATGTTGGTGATGACCTACCCGATGGGCTGGGTCATGGATCGGATCGGGCCGGTGCCGACGTCCGGCCTCTCCTTCGCGTGGCTTTCCCTCTACCCATTGGGACTGATGCTCAGCCACGACGTGACCGCTGTCGGCGCGGCCACGGTGTTTTACGGAACGGCGATGGCCGGTGTGCACATTGCTTGGATGCTCGGCCCGGTGACGCTGGCCCCTTCGCCCGACCGCGTGGCCCAGTACGTTGCCATCCACGCCAGCCTCGTCGGCATCCGCGGGATCGTCGCCCAGGGGCTGGGGATGTTCATCTACCGCATGACGGGCAGCTTCACTTGGCCGTTTGCCGCGGCGGCGTTTGCGTTTCTCTGGGCTTCTTGGCAGATGTGGCGCTTGCGCGCCGCGATTCCACTCGCATCGCGGCTGCACAAGGTGGTTCGGCCGCCGACAGATTCCATCCCCGACGTCCCAGCAAGCCCGTAGTCTGGGCGATGGCTCATGGAAAGCGAAAGGTCGTGCCGAAGGTCGCCTGCTCCTTTCGCAGGCGATCCACGGAAGCGGCATCGACCAGGCGGCGCTTCAACAGGCCGGGATGAACATTCCTGTTGAGCCCATCACGACCGAAGAGTCGGGGCGTCCCGCTCGCCGACCGGCCTATTCCGTCCTGGACCTGTCCAGATACGCGGAAACGACCGGTCGCTGCCCCGCTCCGTGGCCGGAAGCTGTCGAAGACCACTTCCGCCTGCGGGTCGGTGGTGGCTGATCCCAATACGGCTCACTTAAGGCACCTTGGGGCGAGGAGTGTTTCCACGATGAGCTGGGTGTTGGCGTTGAGGTCGAGTTGACGTTCGGCCTCGGCGAGACGGTTGATTGCCGCGGCGGCGGACTCGGCGTCAATCGGTTTCGCGGCATTCGCACTTGCGCGAAGGAGATCGACATACCATGCGGCGGCGAGATGGAAAACGGTCGTCAGCCCGCGACGCGTCGCCTCCGCGTCGGTGATGTCGGGGTCGCGTTTGCGGTAGCGTTCGCCCAGCGCCGACGCCTCGTCGGTCCAGGCCTTGGCCGTCACGGCGTCACTCGGCTCGCCGCGCCGCGTCAGACCCGCCGCCAACCGCTGACGCAGCTCGAACAGTTCGTCATCGGCGTATTCGAGGGCCCGCCCCAGGCTGCCCTCGCCGCATCGCGCACACCACTCGACGCGGTCCGCCGACAACCCCCCTCTGAGCTCGCCCAGCTTCTCGCGGATGAAGTTCTGGGGCAGTCCGTCGAAGCGTACGAGCTGGCAGCGCGACAGCGTCGTCGGCAGCAACCGATCGACGGCGCTCACCAATAGAACGATGAACGTGGCCCCCGGCGGTTCTTCGAGGGTCTTGAGCAGCGCATTCTGCGCCTGCACGGTCATCTCGTCCGCGTTGCGTAGGACGAACACCTTCGCTCGCCCCCGCAGCGGCGTGAGCCCGACCTTGTCGATGACGAAGTGCCGCAACACATCGACGCCGAGGTCCAGTCCCTTCCGCTTCCGCACATCGGGATCAGGATGGTCTCGATGAAGCTGGCGATAGACAAGATGAAAGTCGGGATGCGTCTCCGCCGCGACCAGGCGACAATTCTCACACCGTCCGCATCCCTGCCGAAGTCGCGGCAGGCCGACCGCCGCGGCCTGCTCCGCGGCGAGTTCCGCTTCATCGGGCCGTTCGCAAAGAAGAAGCTGGGCCAATCCCCGCGCCAAGGTCTCCTTGCCGACCCCGTCCGGGCCGTGAAACAGGTAGGCGTGCGGCACCCGATCGCGCGACAGCGCCTGCTGAACGCGCCGCAAGGCCGCACCCTGATGCCGAACCTCAGACAGCAACACGCGACAACCCCTCCAGGATGCGTTGATACACCGTCTCCGCATCCGCCGACGCATCGACCGAGATCACCGGGGTAGGATAATACGCGCGAATCTCCTGAAAAATGCGCCGCACGCGCCGATGGAACTCAATCGGTCTGGCTTCCATGGCGTCCGTCCCCGTCCCCTCGATCAGGGTCGATTCACCCGCCGCCTTCCTTCGGTTCTTCCCCGAATGGTGCGGCTTACGGCCAATGCGCTGAAAACCGATCTCCGGGTCGATGTCCAAGAGCACGGTGACATGAGGCCAACAATCCCCGATCGCAAACCGCGCCAGTTCGATCACCCGACGCGGGTCGTACCCCGCCGCCCCCTGATACGCGCACGTCGATGACACGAAGCGATCACACAGAACGGTCTTCCCCGCCGCCAGCGCTGGACGGATGACCTCGGTGACGAGCTGCGCCCGCGAGGCCATAAACAGCATGGCCTCGCAGTTCACGTCCATTTCGCTCAAATCGTAGTCGAGCAGGACCGCGCGAATGCGATCACCGATCGCCGTCCCGCCGGGGTCGCGACACGACGCCACGCTCAGGCCCGCAGCGACCAGCTCCGACTCCAATCGCCGGTGGTGCGACGACTTTCCCGACCCGTCTAATCCGTCGAGGACGATGAATCGTCCGCGGACGCTAGACAGGGCCTTGGCGATCGACTTCGGCATAAAACCTCCGCATGAAGGACGCGCTTATCGATTCCTCGGTCCTAGGTGCTTGACTTGCGTTCACTCGAAATGCCTCCCTGCGTAACAGTGCCAAACTCCTGACACGGCACGTTATACACGGGAACCAAAGGCATTTCGAGTCTTTTTTTGTCAAAACCCGCGAAACTCACGCTTGTTCAGGGGCTAGCAGCCCGTCGAAGAACTGTAGCGCCGCCCCTCGGGGGCGGCGCAGACCGCACTCGGCGTCACCCACGAGGGGTGACGCTACGTTTGAACTCGCGGCCGATCGTTCTTCAACAGGCTGCGAAGTAGGAACGCCGAGTGATTTAACCCGTCAGCCACGGGCTCGGCGGCATCGTAAGTCCTTGTAGGAGCTAACGTTGCGGCGACCGTACGAATTCTGGAGCCGGCAATCTCCTATCGAAAAGAGAGTGATTCTTTCGTCGTTTCCACTTAGATGCAAGCCGCAGCCGGGGCGGACGGCTCCACCAGGGGGCGCAGGGCCCAGCGGTTCGAAGCGGGGCGGGCGTCGGTGGAGGGAGGCCTGGTGGTCTTGGTGAACATCACCGAACGCAGGGCCTGGAGGTTGCATCGGATGTCGTCCCAGTTTCGCATCTTGGTGAGTCGCCGGACGAGATACCACGGGCGGAAGTAGAACTCGCGGTAGGCGACCTTGTACATCCGATTGATCTCTTCGCTGGAGACGGTGGGCAGTTCGATTACGCTGTTAGCGAGGTCGTAGTCGTTCCAATCCAAGGTTCGCAAATAGCCGTTTCGCCGCGCCCATTCGAACATTTGCGTTCCGGGATAGGGCGTGGTGATGTTGAACAATGCGATGTCGGGGTCGAGTCGTTTGGCGAAGTCGATCGTACGGCGCATGGTTTCGACGGTTTCGCCGGGGTTCCCGAACATGAAGGCCGCCCGGACGGCAATGCCCGCCTCCTGCACCATGCGCACGGCCTTGCGGGTCTGCTCGATGTCGATGGGCTTGCGGATGTTGCGAAGGATGTCGGGGTCGGCGGATTCGATGCCGAACAGAATCTGGTGACACCCCGCGGCACGCATTCTCTTGAGCAGCGGCGGGCTGACGCAATCGGTCCGCGCGAAGCAGGACCAGGTCAGGTCGATCCCGCGTTCGAGGATGAGTTCGCACATCCGCGCGACCTGCGGTTTGAAAATGGTCAGCGTGTCGTCGTAGAAGCTGACCTCGCGAACGCCGTAGCGGGCTTGCAGTCTTTGGATTTCATCGACCACGTGCTCCGCCGATTGCGTGCGGAGGGCCGTTTCCGCCGAGTTGCAGAAGGTGCACTTGCCGGGGCAACCTCGGGTCATGGTCATATTGATCGAGGGCAACCGGCGATAGGCACCGATCGCCGGCTTGTACAACTCGAAGCGGATCAGGTGGTACGCGGGAGTGGGCAGCGCATCGAGGTCCTCGATCGGTTCAGCGAGCGGGTTGTGTTGGGTCGGCTGGAGCGGGTTGTGGGCACGATAGGAAAGCCCGCCGATGGAGTCGAGCGGGCGACCGTCCACCAGGTCAAAAAACGGAATCTCTCCCTCTCCACGAATGACGAAATCGACACAATGATCCTGGAGGACCTCGTCCGGCATCGCCGTGGCGTGGACCCCGCCGACGACAACTTTCGACGCCGGCGAGACCCGTTTGATGATCCCGGCGATGCGGTGGGTGTTGATGATCTGGGCGGTGACCGCGGTCATCCCGACCCACGGGGGCTGACGATCGGCCACCAGGCGCTCGATGTCCTCGAAATGGAGGCGTTCGGCGTTGACATCCATGACGTGGACGGTCCGGCCCCGGTCCTCAGCGTAGGCGGCGACATACAGCAGTCCGAGGGGGGGCGAGGTGCTCTTGACCCCATGCCAAATGTTGCCGTCCTTGGTCATCCAGGGCGGGTTGATGAGGAGGATGTCCACGAACAGGGTCCCCGAACCGAAGATTGGGCCTAACCCGTAGGCCTCAGCGTTGGTCCAACCCGATAACCCCGTTTTTCGTCCGAAAAAGGGGGTGACTGGACCAAAAAAGGTGCGGTTGGGGGGGGGTGGGTTGACGAAGATCGTGGGAGTAGTAGGCTGCACCGGCGTAAAGGTGCCTTGGGGCGTCCGTGCCCGGGTCGTCACACCCCGCGCGGTGGTGCGACGGACCAGTAAGGGCGGCGCTCGGCGAAACACATAACAAAAGGAGCTTACGACATGCGTGCGATTAGGACCTCGCTGGGAGTGTTCGGCGTCGGTCTGGTTCTTGCGGCAACGAGCGGCCCGGCGCTCGCTCAGCAGGCAGGCGGACGAGGAAGCCAGGGGCGGCAAAGCCCGGCCATCAAAGGGACGACCGATTCCCAGCCGACACAGTTGGCGTTCAACAGCCAGGACAAGAACAAGCCGGCGCCGGCCCCGGCCAAGCCCGCGACGACGGAGAAGACCACCGTTACCACGACGGAGAAGTCGGTGAACGGGGGCGACTATCGGGAGGTCAGCGCCTTCTTCAACGTTCGCGAGGCCAACGCCAACGTCATCCAGGGCGAATGGGAGTTCGAAGTGCCTTTCGCGTGGGAGACGTCCTCGAATGGGAAAGATGATGACGTCAGCCTCGGAGCATCACTGAAATACGGGTTTACCGATGACCTGTTCCTCGAGCTGGAGGTAATGCCCGTCATGCTCGGCGACGGCGGCGATCAAGGCAACGGCGAACTCGCCCTGGTCCTCTTCACTCAGTGGGTCCACGAGTCGGGCGACATGCCGGCCTTCGCCACGTGGGCGGAAATGCGGATGCCGTCGGGGCACGACTCCTCAGGTGTAGACGGCGAGCTGCATTTCAACGTGACCAAGACGCTGGCAGACAAGTTCCGCGGCCATCTGGAAGGCTACATCATGACGGCCAACGGCGCCCGCGGCGGCGAATCCAACAACAACGATTGGCGCTTCGCCTGGGGCGGCTGGGGCGGCTGGCGTGACTCGCGCGAAGGCGACCGCCGGCACTTCCAGTGGGGCATCGGACCGGGCATTGATTATCAGTGCACCGAGAAGACGATCGGCATCATCAACTACATCAATCGCAGCAGCGAGGAGTACGGCGCCCACAACCAGAACATCCTCGAGATCGGTCTCGCCCATGAGCTCGCCGAAAAGCAGCATCTGAAGGCGGCTGTCGACATCGGACTGGACGGCCGGGACGAAACGCCGAACTTCGGCGCCAAGGTCCAGTGGTCGATCGACTTTTGATCGCCTAACAAGGTCCGCCGTCGCGTAACGGCGGGCATCGGGATTCCCTGTGGGACCGGTTTTCGAGTCGGCAACGGCCGATTCGGGAACCGGTCCCGCCTCTTTGACCGGCTTACCGGCGTAGGCCAAGTCCCAGCAAAAACACCGGGCGGAGGATACTCCACCGGCCGACGATCGGGGTCATTTTGGTGATGGGAGTGCCGTCGGCCCGAACCATGGCGCCGTTGATCCCTGTATTCCCGCGGGAACACACCCAGGCTGATCCTTGCCCTCTTTAGGCGGCGATCGTATAATCGTGTTTCAACGGGGTCAGGATTTCCGATATCGACCGGTGCTCAAGTGAATCGGTGACACGCGACAGGACCAGGGACCCGAGCGTATGAAACCTAACCCGGAGAAGGTCGATTGTATCTCGTTGCTCGTTTGCGACGACGTTTATCGGGACGAGATAACCAAGAAACTGATTCTTGTCGGCGCCTTCAGTTGCATCAACGCGGTGCGGCTTCCATGCCAACATCCGCGAATCTCGGTCCATTTCACGCTCACAAACGCAAGGGGCAAGTACGACCTCGCCCTTTACATCGAGAACGAGAAAAGCGGAACGCGTGTCGTGGAACTGCGTGGGCCCTTGGAGATCAACGATCCGCTCTTGATCTCCGACACGAACGTCGAATTGCGGAACATCGTTTTCCACGAGTCCGGGAAATACTGGGTCACCGTCGAAGCCGACGGCGCTATCCTCGCCCAGCGGCCTTTTTGGGTGCAGGTTCAGACGGAGGTGAAGCCATGACGCCACAAGGTTGTGAATCAACTACCGCCGAACCGTCCCCGTTGTACTCCTTTCCCGCGGACAGCGCGGGGGCACACGTGCCCGCGAACACCGTCGGAACCCCTTCGCCCCAGTGGATCCCGGCGAGAAAACATTACGAGCCCCCAGCAACGGACTTGGCGAAGGAGATTACAACAAGCACGCCAAGCAATGCCGAGCTCTTGCGCTGGTCGGGCCTCAAGAGAAACGCACCGCCCAGTTCCTGGTGGAACGACCAGACCGATCCTTTCGAGGCCGACAGCACATGAGACCAATGCGCGAGGGGGCCGACAAGCTCGCGCAAGGTACCATCGTCTGGGCGGACGTGAAGAGTCCAAGCGGAGACGTAAAACGGCGACCGCTCGTTATTCTGACCGAGACCACGGAAAGTATCCTCGATAGCCCGATTGTCGGCGTCGCCATCACAACGTCCTTTCCCGATCCGCCGGATGTGGGTTTCGTTGAGCTGCCCTGGGATCCGCGGGGGCATTCTGCGACCCGTCTGCGACGGCGGAGCGCGGCGGCGTGCCGATGGCTTGTGTCGCTGCTCCCGGGCGATGTCGTCGAGGTGAAGGGTTATGTTCCACAGCGAACCCTCCTGGAGATTGTGCGACGTGTGCGGGGCTTGAACGCCGAGACGTGATTCGCGCAACTTGCAGCAGGCCGCCCTACCGCCGTAGGCCGAATCCAAGCAAGAACACCGGTCGAAGAATGCTCCACCAACCGATCACCGGGGTCATTTTGGTGAAGCCCATCGCGCGGGAGGGGTAGACCTTCGTGCACGGAACCTCCGTGTGGCGGTAGCCGAGTTTGAGGACCTTCCACAGCACATAGACTTCCAGGCCGTAGCTATCCAGCCACCGTTGGTGCAGGTCGATTCGCGGGTCGTCGAGCAGCGTCAGCTTGACGGCCCGGAAGCCGTTGGTGCTCTCCGTGAGGCGTTTGCCGACGAAGCGGCTCATCAGCCAGGGATGAAGACGCGTGGCCAAGCGGCGGTAGAGCGGCATGTCGCCGCCGCACACCCCGCCTTCGAGGTACCGCGAGCCGATCACGAAGTCATGTCCGTCGTCACAAATCGGATCGAGCAGGCGGGGAATCTCCGAGGGGTCGTCCTTGTTGTTCCCGGCCAGGATGACGGCGATGTCATGGCCGGTCGCACGACCGTGCTCCAGTCCCGCGCGCAGGGCCGCCCCGACGCCCGTGACTTGCCGCATGGGTAAAACCAACGCGCCCTTTTGACGGGCGAGGGCCGCGGTTGCATCCGTGGAACCGTCGTCCACGACCAGAATCGTGTCCGCAATCCGCGGGTCAATGCGATCAACGACGCGACCGATCTTGGCCTCCTCGTTGTGCGCGGGCACGATGGCAATGACTTTGCGGTTCTTGTACAAGCAGCTAATCCATCAATGCGAGTTGATCGTTGCGCATTTCGTAACGCCGTCGGCATTGTCCGCAGGTCCACGGTTCTCGAAGTGGGAAACCGCACAGGCACATCCACCCCAC
Organism: Planctomycetota bacterium; assembly: GCA_043806315.1. Lineage (GTDB taxonomy): Bacteria > Planctomycetota > Phycisphaerae > UBA1845 > UBA1845 > SBAX01. The sequence goes on from JAZDHF010000134.1 coordinate 27,802, forward strand.
GGCCCGCGCGGGGCTCCCCAGCACGAGGCGGTGGTCGGCGACATTCCGTGTCACCACGGCCGCGGCGCCGACCACGGCATAGGCGCCGATGGTGAGGCCGGGAAGAATGACGGCACCGGCGCCGATCGTCGCGCCCCTTTGGACGACGGTTGGCTCCAGCCAATTTGCACCGCACTTGTAACGCCCCGCGACCTCCGGCATCCGCGGGCTGCGGGGATGTTTGTCGTTGGTGAAGATGACCCCGGGCCCGATAAAAACATCGTCCGCAACATTGGCACCTCGAAACAACATCACACCATTCTTGATCGTGACCCGATCGCCGACGTGGACGCCGGATTCGATGAAGGCGTGGTCGCCGATATTGCAGTCCCGGCCGATGACGGCCCCGTCCATGATGTGGGCGAACGCCCAGACGCGGCTGCCATCGCCCATCGCCGCGCTCTCACAAATGGCCGAGGGATGTACGAAGACGGTTGGGTCGGTCCGCGCAACTTGGCGCGAGGCCACGTCGTTGGGCGGCGTAGGCGCGTGTCGTTGCGTTCGGATCGTAGCGTTGGAATCGACCGGCACGCTCTATTATCGGGTCGCGGCGGTCGTGGCTTTGAGGTCGCTTGGCGGTTCGCTCGGGGATCGCTGCCCGCTGATGAGCGGCACGGCGGCGGTTCGCACCTTCGCCTGCGTGTCGACGCGGATGGGCGTCATGGTTCCGCCGTTTCGCATGGACTGCATGGCCGCTTCAAGGGTTCTGACCACGATCCACCCGTCCATCGCGTCCGGTCCCTCCGGGGAACCGTCGAGCACCCACCCGACGAACGTCTCGGCCTGTTTGAGCAGCGGCTCCGTCCGGCGGATGGCCGGTAGGTGCACGTCGGCGCTGCGCAACAGACATTGGAACTCGCCGAACGAGTTGTAGTAAGGCGGTTCGTCCAGCCCCTTGTCGTAGATGCGGAGGGTGTCCTGAGGGTCAACGTCGTCCCAATGGGCCATCTTCAGCGACCCGACGACGGTCAGCGTGCGGACCTTGCGGGGGTTCAACCAGCTCACGTGGAGGTGGGCCAACGTGCCGTCCGGGTACTGAACCGTGGCGAAGCAGACGTCCTCAATGGCCTTCTGGGAAATGCAGCTTCCCTGAGCGGAGACCGCGGTCGGCGTGGCGCCGAGCAGATAGTTGAAAATGCTCAGATCGTGCGTTCCCAGGTCGTACAGAGCGTTGACGTCGCCGCGGACGGGACCGAGGTTGGTACGGACGGCGTCGAGGTAGTGAATGCGCCCGAGCTGCCCGGCGGCGACCAGTTCACGAAGCCTGATGATCCCGCCGTTGAAGAGGAACACGTGGCCGACCATGAGGACGCGACCGACGGCCCCGGCGAGCAGGGCGAGGTCCTGCGCTTCGAGGCTCGTGGTGCAAAGCGGTTTCTCCACCAGAACATGCTTGCCCGCTTGAAGGGCCTCACGGGCGATCGCGGCGTGCGTGGCCGTGGGCGTGGCGATCACGATCGCGTCGATCCGCTCGTCGGCCAGTAGAACACGGTAATCGGCGGTCGTCCGGACCTGAGGAAAACGCGCCTGAACTCGCTCCAGCCGCGAAGAGTTCAGGTCGGCGCAGGCGACGACGCGGGAGCGGTCCAACTCCTCGAAGACACGGATGTGGTTGGGTCCCCAATGGCCGCAGCCGATGACTCCCACCGCCAACTTGCGTTCGTCCGTCGCCACCGCCGCTACTATCGGAACGAATTCGGTCCGCAATCAGCGGATCCCACCCCCTACGGACGGGCCCACCGCGATCCACCCCGCGTACCAGCACTGAGAAGCCGGTCCGTGGACAGAGGGTCGGCTGGGTGGCCCTGGGCGGGCAACCGTCCAGGGCCACCCAGCCCAGATGGTCTTCCGACGCGCGTTTCCGTTGCCGGCGGTTCAGACCGTCGATATACCTAGCCGCCGCGACAACGTCGGACGCCGCGTCGATTGCGGCGATGTGAATTCACCATGATGCCACTGACGGACCAGGGCCTCGACGGCGCCCTGTACTGCGTCTGCAAGAAACCGCAGGCTGGATCCGTCAATCAATCGTCCGGAGCGACGGAGGGTCGTCCATGACGACAACCGCTGAAACGCCGATCGAGGCGCCGACTTTGCCCCTGGCAAAGGCCGCCGAGACCGAGTACTGCGAGTTTGCCCGTCGGGCGCGGCGCAACGAGTTCTGGTGGTATTTCAACGGACTGGCGCCCTACCGCGGCTACAGTCGCCCGTTTCCGGACAAGAATGGGCGCTGGTGGTATGGCGTGAAACCCGGCTTCGCCTGGGCGGTGGATTTCTTCCGACCGTTGCCGGCGGACTTTCGGTCTCCGGGGAAACCATCGTTGTTGGGATGGCAATTCCCGGTCGCGGAGGCCGATGCGAATTCGCGCGCTCACCTGAACGTCATTCACGATTTGTCGGGCTACGTTCTCGAACGAATATCCGGGAAGAAGCGGCGTTGGACGATCCGCAAGTCGTTGCGCGAACATGCGTACGCCGTGGCCGACCCCGCCGACCCGGCGGCTGCGGCTGAGGCGTGCGAGGTCTGGAACAGTCACGTGGCGCGGACGGGCTGGAACAAGCTCATGTCGGTCGAGGAGTTTCGCGCGAGCTGGACCGAACTGGCCGACTGCCCGGGAACGACGGTGCTCACCGCCCGCGAGCGTACCGAGTCCGGATTGCTGTGCGCGTGGCTGATCGCTCGCGTGATCGATGACACCGCCTTCATCGACACGCTGGCTTCGCACTCCGATCGGCTGGCGAACGCGCCGAACGACGGGCTGGTGTTCCTGTATCTTACCTCCGCCGACAAAGTGGACGTCCGTCACGCGCACTACGCGTTGAAGAGTTCAATCCGCAGCCTGGAATCATTCAAACAGGCGTTGGGTTTCATCCCCCATCCGTTCCCGGCGCGACTGCATCTTCGTTGGCCGGTGGGGCCGTTGTTGCGGGCGTTCCGGCCGGCGATCTACCGTCGTCTATGCGGCGATCCGCCTTCCGTCGCCCGCGAATCACTGAACGCATCCACGGAGATGGGGGAATGAACGGCGCGGATCATTCTGCCGCGCGGGTGTCAGAACTACCCAGGTTTTGCGCGTTGTGCGTAGACGGCATGAACGACGTAAGTGCTGTTAGGACAAGGCTTTACGAGCGTTTTCGCCGGAAAGTGCAAATTGCGCACCGCAGATCCGGGACGGGGGTGAAACCGCAGTGGCGCTATCGAAAACGGCACGCGTAATCCGACAAACGACAGGTGACCGGTGAAGTTGCGCGTTGGACGTGTTTGCCCGGTTTACCATAGCCTGTTCGGTCGGCAACCTGTGATATCCGCGTTCGGAGGGGCGTCGAACGGGGTTCAAACCGTGTCCGAATCGGTCCATCGTTAGATCATGCTGCGCCTAGCCCAACTTCCGCACCTTTGTGCGGGAGATGCTGTAATACAAGGGTCTACGCGTTTTTTGCGTCACTATGCGGCGTCTCGCCCTCGGACCAGGTCTTCCTTGGGGCCATGATCTTCGTCGGAACGCGCAGGAGCGCGTACAGCTCCACGTGCTGGGGCTCGGGGGTCGAGGCCCGCCGGATGCGCAGGACCGATCCGCCGTCGGCGGGCAGCACCACCG
>JAZDHF010000135.1:0-3229 GCA_043806315.1 Planctomycetota bacterium
CCGTCGCTGCGCCTGTCGCTGGATGAGGAACTGTGGCTGTTCAACCGCATCGCCGAACGGCGGGATGCTGTCGGGCTCCGGCGGTTCCTGCAATATAAGTCGCTCACTGACCTGGTGTTTCATGCGCGTGTTCTTTGTCAATACGACTTGATCGACGACCCGTACCACTTCGCCATTGCCCGGCGACTGGAAACGCTCGAAGCGCGGGGGCAGGACCGATTCCTGCTCATGGGGCCTCGGCAGACCTATAAGACCGTGCTGGCGAACGACGCGTGGTGCACCCAGCGCATCCTGCGCGATCCGAACGAGACCATCTTGCAGGTCGGCGGCGACGCGGGGGTGGCGAGTGGGAACCTCGAAGAAATCGCCGCTCACTTTGAAGGTCCACGGTTCCAGGCCGTTTGGGGCGACTGGATAGGCCCCAAGTGGGACATGGATGTCGGCATCTGGGTCAAGCACCGCACGAAGGTCACGAAAGACCCGACGGTCGGCATCGGTAGTCCTGGCAAGGACCGGACTTCCAAGCACCCGCGCATCATCGTCTGCGACGACCTGGAGACGAAGACCAACGCGCAGAGCGAACTCCTCCGGGAAGGCGTCAAACAGTACTACGAGGAACTGTTCCTGCTCCTTCGGCACGGCGGGATTTTCTGCGTCTATAACACGCCCTGGGATTTCCGGGCCTTGTGCTTCGCGCATATCCTCGACCCGAAGATGAAACGGTACGAGTCGATGGACCTGTTCATCATCCCGATTCGCACCGGCGGCGTCTACCTCATGCCGAAGGTGTTCAACGACGCGTACCTGCTCAAGATGGAACGCGAATCGGGCCGGACGGCGGTGATGTGCCAGATGTTCCTCTGGCCGACGGGTTCGGAATCGGACGTCTTCGACCCGGAGTTCATGCCGAAAAACGTCGTCCGCGAGTTGCCCCGGCTCAACAAGGCCGTCATCCTTGACCCGACGAAGGGCAAGGCGTCGAGCCATGACCCGGCCGGGTTGATATGTGTGGGGATTGATTCCGAGTCCGTGCCCTACGTGTTGGACGCGGAGGAAATCCACAAGTCGCCGCTCCAGACGTGCCATGAAACGCTTCGCATGGCATCGCGGCACCTCAAGGGCGGCGACATCATCGCCGTCGAAGCCGCGCCGGGCGTCACGGATTACAAGGAATTGCTTGAAGAAGTCATGGCCGACCGCGCGTACCGCGGCGACCAGTACCGCGTCGTGAACGTGGAAGCCAACAAGCGCGAGAAGGACAGCCGCATCGGGAACCTCCGGGCGTTGTGGGAACGCGGCCGGTTCAGGATTTACGACGGGATGCCCGCAGCGGCCTACCGGTTGTTCGTTCAGCAGTTGATGAACTACCCGCTCGGCCTTGACGACCTGCTGGATGGGGCGGCCTATTACAAGGACATCTCGCGGTTGCGTCCGCCGCACGAGACGAAACCGCTCACGCCCGCCGAGGAGCAGCGGGCCGAACTGGACGCGAAAGAGACGAACCTGGCGCGCGAGATTCTCGACGACGGGCGGGAACGGAAACGCATGATGCGGCAAAGGGGAGAGTCGGATTTCGTGGGTCTGGCGGGGTTGAGGAACTGAACGGAGGAACCTCGTGGACTTCAGGAATGCGAGCCTGATAGTCAAGGGCGTGTGTATTGCGGTGGATACGGGTTGCAAACCGAGCGAGACGGAGGAGGCCGTGGCCCACGCCGCTCGAAACCGGGGCAAACCGGACTACTGCAAGACGACCCGTGGCGTCACGCTCGCGGTGTGGGTTGGAGAAGATTACGGGATTGCGAAAGTAGCCCTGTATATCCCTTGACGGAGGAAAGGCGATGGAAATGATTCTGGCCGCAGCGGTGCTGGGGTTGCTTGCGATGGTATTCTGGCTGGTGCGCCGGTTGGTCAACATGGGCCGCGAACTGTGCAACGTCGTCGGCTACGAACGCGACCGTTACGAGGCGCGGTATCAGATTCTGTTCGACCGCCTCGCTTCGCGGGACTTGCCGGAAGCGAAGAAGGCGGAGACGCGCAAACTCGAACTGGAACTCAGGCAGGAACGCGCCCTCGCCGAAATCGACGCGAGCGGTAAACGCTCGGAACTGTTCACGCCGCGCGAGGAACGCGGGGTCGTTGTCGGGCTCGACCTGGACGCGGACGCGAAAATCTGACGGAGGGGATGGAACATGGACTATCGGATGAATCTGGAGAAGTTGATTCCGCTCGCGCAGCAGGCCGACAAGACCGGGAACATCGAGCCGCTGTGCGACTACGTGTTCCACGGCAGCCGGTTCAGCCGCTTCGAGACGCGGCAGTTCGCGGGGCTGTTCACCCTGCTCGGCGTCATGGCCGGGCGCGTCGCGGAACTGGAAACCGTCGTGCGCCAGCAGGCTCTCTCTATTGCGGACAAGCGCGGCATCGCAGCGACTCTGCCGCCGAAACAGGGGTAATGTATGCGCTCGCAACCGGGAAAACCCATCATCAACCCCGACAAGTCTAAGGTTGATATGTCGATGCTCGCCGGATTTGACGGGGGCGACCCCGCCGTCGTAACGTTCAAGGCGTACACAGCCCTGAAGGAAAAACGCTGGCGGATTCATCAGAAGTGGGTCATCGTGCTCAACATGCTCGCGGGCGAGCAGTGGCTCCGCTGGAACCCGCGCTCGCGCATCCTCGACCGCCTGAGCGACATGGTGGACGACAAACTCGGCGGCAACATGCTCCGCGCCGTCGATAACCGGCTCCTGCCCGCTTATGACTCGAAACTCGGGCGGCTCTGCCAGGTGACGCACATCCCCGAAAGCGTGCCGGTGCCGGGGCGCAAGGACGCCTTTGAACTGGCCCGCATCGAAAGCCGGTATCTCGAAGCCCTGTGGTGGATGCAGAATCTCCGGCAGTTGGACGTCCGGTCGAAGGCCCACGTCGTCGCGTTCGGCCTGTCGTGGTATGAGGTCGATTGGGACGAGGCCGCCGTCGAGCGCCAGATGCCGTCGATCTATGTCCACTCGCCGTTTACGATCATGCCCTATCCCTTCGGGCCGGGTCGTGTCTCCGAATGTGACGGCGTCATCAAGGTCCGTGCGGTCGCCGTGGAAGTCCTGCGCAAACAATACCCGAAGGCGTTTGACGAGGACGACGCGGAACTCAAGGCGGAGTTGGAAGAGGACTACGACATGATGTTGGCGGGGACCGACTCTGTTCTCATGCAGACCGGGCATACCCGCAG
>JAZDHF010000136.1:0-2858 GCA_043806315.1 Planctomycetota bacterium
AGGTAGGTTGTCGAGCTGAAGACCGGTGGACGTGACGACTCCAAGGATGACCCCGCGATTAGCCCTGTCGGTGATCCCATCACCAACCGGCGTTAACTTGAATGGTGGCGTCCTTCGTATGTTTTCTTCATGGCGGCGTCGGCCTCGTGCCACGACCCCGAATAGATGGTTGAGCGTATCGCGTCCCGTCGGCCCCCGCTCGATTTTGCGGAAGGATCTCCCATCCGAACGATGGGACCTCCCTCCACCTCGGGCTCAAGAGAATGTGGGGGAGAAGGCACACCCCGGAGCGCAGGCGACGGCTGAGATGGGCAGATCGACCGACGCCGACGGCGAGAGGGAATGTGCGGAGACCTCTCCCCCACCTTCCTTGCACCGGTGGCTTGACAAAGCCTGCTTCATAGATGGGCTAGGTTTTACGCGTTCTGGAACCTCCGTCCGCGGCAAAATCGGTCAGTTTGAGGACCATTGTTACCGATAGAGGATCTCGATAGTGTAGAGCCGTCGCGAGTCAACTCGGCTTGTCCGCAGTGCGCGGGGGTGACCGCCGTGCCCGGCGGAATCACCTGTTGTCCATTACGACCCAGCGCCTCCACGGCCTCCGCGCTGAGAAGCCGTCCCTCATCGAGCAGATGGCAAAGGGCCTGGTCCACCCCGAGTTCCGTCCCCTTCGCCCCCCCAGCTCCAGGATGCGCAGGTGCTCGACATGATCTTCTGGAATGTTGTCATGACGAAGCCCACAGCGCGTTGCTGGCTGGTCAGTTGTTTTGTTTTGTCCGACGCCAGCCACGCCGTTTCGATTCGGACATACGCGCAGAAACCCGGATAGAAGGATAGACTCATCGATCGCGAGGATCCTTGACAGGCCCGGCTTCATAGAAGGCACAGGCGTTCGCTCATCGATTGTCGGATGAAACCTTACGGACGTACTCATCAGCTTCCGGAACCAGCTTGCGCACGCGAGGGTCACCACGGAGTGCGAGGTATTCTCGCCGGAAGTAAGTTTCGAGCTCGCTGCTGCGAGTTAGAAGCGTCGGCCTCAGTTGCGTCAGGGAGTCCGTGATGCGTTCGACAGCCGCCGATGCGCGACCACTTGCAAGGATCGCCTGCCGATGCGCCAAGCCGACCACTTCCCCAAGCAATCGGCCGAGTTCAACGGCTTCCTGCGTCGATGCATGTGCCAGGACGCTCCCCGGTTCGAGCTCCTCATTCCAAGGGTCCTTTGCGCGCACCAGGAAGGCCAGTCCGCCGATTTGTGTGTGGCCGACGAGCCACTCCGGCGAGCTGGCCAGTCTCCTGTAGGCCTCAGCAACCTCGCGGCCTCGCGGCGGACCGGCGGCGGCGAGCAAACCGGCGCGCGCCGCCGCCGGAATCGGTTCACCTTTGAGTTGAAGAATGAACAGGCCGTTCAAGTCGGACAGCGGGCGATCCAGGAGCACTAGGTACTTGGTGACTCCTTGGCTGCCACAGCTACCCAGGCGCGTCCAGCGGACGACGTCGAGGACTCCGGCTTCCAGCGCCTTCGCGTCTTTGATGCGAAATCGCAACGCCGTTTGCGGCGGACAACCACGCTCCAGGTAGTCCCACAATGCCGTCGTGATTCTGGCGCGAAGGTCCGGTGTCACCGGCTCCATCAGATCCCTGACGTCACCGCCTGTCACTCGTGCGGGCCGGAAACGCGGCGGCTGTCTTTTGGCGACATAGCGATGCAAGTACTTATCCAGCTTGCCCTTGGCTGCATTTCTCACAAGTACCTCCGCCGCCCGATGACTGTCTATGACACTGCTCTCGTCGAACTCCCCAGTAAGCGTTCGTTTGTAGCCATCACACAAGGCGCGGATGGCTTCCGCAGCGTCGGTGTCGCCCAGCGTGCAATGTTGCGAAGCGACTGCAAAACGCAGGTCAGTGGCGGCCCGGAGTAGATCCAGCGCGAACGGTCCATGGACGGCTTCATCGAGATCGACGACGCCGAAATGGATGTCCTCTCCGACCGCACCATCCGATTGATACGCGCCAATATTGCCCACATGCACGTCGCCGTGGAGAAGTACTCGCTCGTGCTTGTCATCCAACAGGTCGGGGTAATTGTCCTTGCAGAACGCATAGAACAGGTCGGCCGTGCCGCGGAAGAAGGCGTATTCATCCTTCGTGATAGCCCGCAGTTTCATCGGCAGTTCGTAGGGGTCGTCGGCGTGAAGATGAGGATTGAGCGCGGTCAGGCGATCGAACGTGCTGGCGTGTGCGGGAGGTGACTGCGGTGTTTGCCCGAGGCATATTCCGTGCATAACCACTGACGCACCAGCCAACACGTACGACGAGCAGCTCCTTCGGTGTGGGCGTCGTTCCATCTTCATGGTGGTTCTCCTGTAGTGGTTCAGCGTGAAATGGAGTTCTGGCTCGCTTCCGCAAGCGAGCGTCCGCCGTACTCCGATGCCTGAGTTTTTTGAGGCATGGGGGAATGCTCCGAACGGGAGGGTGGGGAGCGGAGCCTCCTGCTCCGCTCCGCCGAACTTCCGTCCGTCGCACACCCGACCGGTTATCCCTGGCGGGGCGCACTCCTGCGTGGCCCGCGTCCGTTTCACCGGCTGATCTCGATCGTCGTGGCTCATCGTTCCACCGTCAAGCGGCCTGGGCATCCGCGTTCGCAGGATCGGGGTTCACGGCGCCGGCTTCTCGCCCAGCGCCACGTCGCGCCTTACGACGCTCCCGCGCTTCGACCAGCTTGCGATCCCGCTCCGCGAAGATTGCCGCTTCCCGTCCCTCGAGCTTGTCCTTCGGCGTCACGTAGCCGATGGCACTGTGAAGACGAACCTCGTTGTAGTGGGTCACATATTCACCCACCAGCCGTCGCGCATCCT
>JAZDHF010000137.1:0-14448 GCA_043806315.1 Planctomycetota bacterium
CGACGCAAGACTCGCTTCCGGCTGCTGGCCAAGCTCTACCGGACGGGCTTGAATACCCGTAGGGTTCCATCGAAAGGTTTCAGAAAATGTCTCCTACATCTCATCCTCCTTTCCCAAGCTTCGTGGCGCAAGGTGCATCCCGTTTGGACTGGCGAATATGCCTACGGGATGTCATTCCGAGCGCAGCGATGTCATTCTGAGCGGAGCGAAGAATCTTCTTACGTGTCGAGATGCTCCGCTCCGAGATTCTTCGCTGCGCTCAGAATGACGCGAAACGATTACCCTCGCCACCTTTAACGGGATCCACCCCGTATCAGACCCGGGAGCGCCGGCGACCGGTTTTCTCGACGGGCGCCTGCACATCCCCGAAGCGTCGCTCACGGGCGGCGAAGTCCTTGATTGCGAGGTCGAGGTCCGCGGGGGTGAACTCCGGCCAGAGCTTTTCGCAAATGTGGATTTCCGCGTAGCTGATTTGCCAGAGCAGGAAGTTGCTCACCCGGCGCTCGTTGGCCGTGCGGATCAACAGGTCGGGATCGGGCAGGCCCGCTGTGTAGAGCGAATTGGAAATCTCAGATTCGTTGATTGCAGATGGCGTCAATCGGCCGGCGCGGACGCGCTCGGCGATCTCGCGGACGGCGTCAACGATCTCATCGCGTGAGCCGTAGTTAAGGGCCAGACAGAGCTTCAGCCCGGGATTCTCGCGGCTCATCGAGATCGTACGGTCCATCTCCGCAAGTACCGACGGGGGCAGCCCCTCGCGCCGGCCGACGTGCAGGAACCGCACGTTGTTGTCCATGATCGTGTCCCGCTCGGCGATGAGGTAGCGCACGTAGAGGTCCATCAGAAAATCGACCTCGTCCCTGGGCCGCTTCCAGTTCTGGGTGCTGAAGCTGAAAAGCGTCAGGGCCTCGATCCCTAACCGAGCACAATGCGTGACGATCGCGCGGACGCTCTTTGCGCCCTGCTCATGCCCGCGGATGCGCGGCAACCCCTGCCGCTTGGCCCAGCGACCGTTGCCGTCCATGATGACGGCGATGTGCCGCGGCAGCCTCTCTCGCGGAAAGCCCAGGTGCATTTGGGGGTCAAGGTGCGGTTCCGGCATAGGTCTCAAAGCGCGAAGTAAGAAGTTAGAAGATCGAAGTGAGAAAACGGCGTCGTTGCTTCTCTCTTCTCACTTCTCATTTCTCACTTCCAACCGGCTCAGGGACTTGGATCAGGTCTCGCAGTGTGCCGCGCACAAGGGTTTGCGTCCGATCCGGCCCGACCCCGACCAGCGATGCGGGCACGCCGACAAGGGTCTCAATACGCTCCACGTAGTCACGGGCGTTCTTCGGCAGTTCCTCGAACCGTCGCACCGGCCGTAAGTCTTCCGGCCAACCCGGCAAAAACTCGATGATCGGCTCGGCACGCTCCAAGCGGCTGACGCTCGCCGGGACCGTCCGCACAGTCCGCCCATCGCATCGGTACGCGACGCATACTCCGATCTCGTCGAGACCGGATAGCGTATCCAGGTGCAACAGGGCCAGGTCGGTCGCGCCGCTGAGCTGCGCGGTGTAGCGACACGTCACCGCGTCGAACCATCCGCACCGCCGTGGTCGACCCGTAGTGGTGCCGAACTCCCGACCTCTCTGGCGGATGCGTTCGCCGACCGCGTCGTTCAACTCGGTCACGAACGGTCCCGCTCCGACGCGGGTCGCATAGGCCTTGCTCACCCCGATCAAACGCGTGACCAGCGAAGCCGGCACGCCCGCGCCCGGTCCGATTCCGTTCGGGCCGGTGCTGCTGGAGGTCACGAACGGATACGTCCCGTGGTCCACGTCCAGGAGCATACCGTTGGCGCCCTCGAACAGAAGGGACTTGCCGCCTTCGATCGCGTCGTTCAGGAACTGGGTCGTATTGCAGATGTTGTTACGCAAACGGCTCGCCGCCGTCGCAAGGTCGTCGAGAACGGATGGCGCGTCTAAGCCTCCATCCTCGCCGTACATGGCGCCGAAACAGACCTTCTTGGCGTCCACGATCCGGCGGACCCGCGGTATCAGCTCCTTCTCATCGACGAGATCCGCGAAGCGCACGGCCGTCGTGCGGCGCATCTTGTCCGCGTAGCACGGCCCGATCCCGCGCGAGGTCGTGCCGATCTTTCCCTCGGCGCCCGCGGATCGCTCGCTGAGTTGATCCTCGATCTTGTGATACGCCAGCACCAGGTGCGCCCGGTCGCTGATTTTGAGACGGGCGGCCGCGTCCACGCCGCGACCCGCGAGGGCGTCGATCTCCGCAAGTAGCGAGATCGGATCGACGACAACCCCGGGTCCGATGACGCCAACGGCGTTCTCGTGCAGCACACCGGTAGGCAACAGATGCAGCGCGAACGTCTCGCTGCCGACACAGACGGTGTGACCGGCGTTGGCCCCGCCGTTGAAGCGGACCACGATGTCGAACGCCGGGCAGAGAAGGTCGACGACCTTTCCCTTCCCTTCGTCGCCCCAACCCAGGCCGAAGACGCAGGTATGTTGCGATGGTCTACGCGCCATGTCGTCCGCCCAGCCCCGATCTATCGACCTCGCGACGAGGGCATAAAAATAGGGCCGCCCAACCGGGGCCCTCCTTGCGTCCTACGCCCTTTGTCGTACGCTACCCATGCGGTTCCATCCTGTCAAACCCCACTCACGCCACCAACCAGATGTGAGTTTATCATAAATAACAAGGCATTAAATATATTTCTTGCGGATTTTAGTTGACACGCTGCCCCGTAGACCATAAAAAGACGATACGGTAGGATGGTGCCATCCGCCTCTTGGCGGGGCGCGAGTTAACGGACCTTTTTTTGGAGGAGCAAGCGTGGATACGACCGAGCTGCGGAAGTTCCTGGCGATCCCCTACGACGAGTTGGAGGAGATGAACCTGGAGGCCAAGCGCCAACGGCTCGAACGAGTCGATCGCGGCACGGTCGAGGAGCAGCGTCGAAAATATCTGACCGACGAGAAACGGATCAAGGCCGTCACGGCTTGCTTTTGCGACCTCGAAGGCCGGTTCCACATGCTCGACTACGACAAGAAGTTCCTGCTCAAGTCGGCGGACAACCTCACCTTCGACGGCTCGTCGATCCGCGGATTTTCGGAAATCGCCGAATCCGATTTGAAGCTCTTGCTCGATTGGCCGGCGTTCTACTGGCTGCCCGCGGACATCTTCGGATCGGGCAAGGTCATCGTCTTCGGCGAAGTGCATGCTCAGGACGGCTCGCCCTACAAGTGCGATTTCCGTTCGCGCCTGCGGCTGTTCGCCGAGACGCTTCATCGAAACGAGAAGATGATCCTCAACGTCGCCCCGGAAATCGAAGGCTTCTTGTTCAAGGACACCGACGCCGAGCGGCGTTATTACGACACGGGCAAGTTCGAGTTCATCTCCACCGGCGGATATTACCACTCGCTGCCGCAGGATCCCTTGCGGCAGTTCATGGACCGCTGCGCCGAGGCCCATCGTTCGTTGGGATTGGGCAATGAAAAGGACCACCCGGAGGTGGCCCCGTCGCAGTTCGAAATGAACTTCGGCTGCTCCGAGTCGGTCGTCATCGCCGATCAAATCCACCTCTACAAGCTCGTGTGCCGCCAGGTGGCACGGAGCATGGGCCTGACGGCGTGCTTCCTGCCCAAGCCGGTCGCCGGGGTGAACGGCAGCGGCATGCACTGCAACATGTCCCTCAACCGCAACGGCAAGAACCTCTTCTATGAGAAGAACGGACAGGACGGCATCTCCGAGTTCGCGTGGAGTTTCATCGACCGCATCCTCAACAACGCGACGGACATCTGCCTGGTGCTCAACCCCAGCGTGAACGCGTACCGGCGTCTCGATCCGCACTTTGAGGCCCCCAATCAGATCAAGGCCTCCGCGACCAACCGCGCCGCCATGATCCGCATCCCGCTGGGCAACGAGCGCAGCGCGCGGATTGAGTTCCGGTCGGTCTCGCCCGATGCGAACCCGTATTTGTTGTTCTACACCCTCCTTCGAACGGGTCTGGAGGGCGAGATGCCGGATTTGTCAGACAACGAGGGCAAACGCTATCGGACGCGGTTCCTGCCGGACAACATCCACGACGCCATCCGCCTTTTTAAGGCCAGTCGGTTGTCGGTGGACATCCTGGGCGAAGAGTCGCACGGCAAGTACGTGGAACTCAAGCAGAAGGCCGCTGACCGCTGCCCGAAGGAAATCGGCACACGTGTGAAGGCCGGCGAAGTGATGTTCCATCACGAGGTAACGAACCAGCTTCTGTGGAGCCAGTTCTAACGGCAATTACGAATCACGAGTTACGAACGCCCCCCGAGTCGCGACCGTGAGGGAGCGGTTGTCGTAGCGTCGCCCTGCATGGGCGGTTCGCCAGGGCCGCGAATATAGGTTTGCCTGGCTCACATGACCGACTGGAAAGTCGGTCCCACACCGAATGAGCGGCATGGGCAGTCCCGGTATCCGGGGGCTGCCCATGCCCTTCATACCAAACGCAGCCGGCGCATTGAGAAGCCCTCGCAGACGCGGGCTACCGCGGACCGGTGAAGGCGTCCTCGAAGAGACGGAAATCGAGGAGGTCCACGTCGCCGTCGTTGTCGGCGTCGAAATCACCGGCTGCGCCGACGTTGACCGACACCAAATATTCCGACTGGTTCCGCAGTGCGCCGTTGCAATCCAGCACCGACTTGTCGGTGACGACGAGCCGCAAGGTGTAGGCGCACGGCCGCAGCCCGGCTGTATTCCACCGCCCAAGCAGACCGTTGATTACCGGCGTCGGGCCGCTGTTGATCGTCACCCATCCGTGGGCGTCACCGCCGGTGTAATACAGTGCCCGGCCGTCTAGGTGCGAGTCGGAGGCCGTCCCGAGGATGTCCACCTGCCCCTGCACGTAGGAGCAGGATGTGGGCGCGGTGATGACGGCGATCGGGGCCGCGTTGTCGATGACCACGTCTCGGGTCTGCGGCGTCGACTCACGTCCGCACTGATCCGTTGCGTCCAACCGGAGTCGGTAGTTGCCGTCCGCGATGCCGGCGCGCGTGTTCCACGATGCCAGGGGATCGTTTAGTACGGTTCCCGCATAGGTCAGGTGGGCGGGGTCCACCGGGTTGAACGGGGTACCCGCAGGAAGCGGAGCATATCGAACGGTGTAGCTGTCCGCACCGCGGGCGTTCTCATCCCACACCGTGCCGTCCACGCAGACGCTACCACCAAGGACGGCGGCGTTTGTCGGGGAGCGGATCGCCGCGTTGTCATATTGTTTGTCCACAAAGAGCCAGGCGACGACGGAACTCGACCGGCCGCATACGTTGGATGCGCTGAGCCGTAAGAAGTACCATCCCTGCGAGAGGCCTCCGGTGGTCCATGTCCCGCCGCCTAGAAGGTTTCCGTTCACCACCGGATTGGGGCTGGAGTAGATGGGAATCCAGGTGCTCCCGTTGACGGGCAAATACTCCACTGTGTAGCGATCAAACGTTCCGTCGGGGTCGTGGGCCGATCCATAAATCATAGTGCTGTCGCACGTGACTCCCGATGGCGCGGGCCAGGACAGCGGCGTGGAGATGACCGCGATTGGCGGCGTGGTATCCACATCGCATTGGTCGACGATGGTTAAGGTGGCGCCCAGGCAGAGGTCACACCCCACCGCGTTATTGGCGTACGCTCCGACCTCGAGGAAATACTCCTCGCCCGCATTGACGGCGAAAGAAACAGCGGAATTCCGGTAATCTCCGCAAGGGTTGAAGCATTCAGCCGCTAAATCATCGTTGCAGCCTCGTTCGACCATCAACCCGCTGCAAACACCCTGAAGGGCTCGCACGACCGTGTCGTATGCGGTCGTTGAATGACAAGTCGAGAATTGGGCAACGCCGGTGACCTCCGACGTAAATTTGAACCACACGTTGCGCCCCACGCCGCTGGAGCACGACCAGTTTTCGGATGCGGAGAAGGCATCCTCGGCGTCGATCTCGACCTCGTGGACTCCGGGAGCCCCCGGCAACTCCCGAGCCGTCTCGCAGACGATGTTCGTCGGTGCATCACCGCACGGCTGACCGATGGTAACGATCAGCCCAAGACACAAGAAGCAACCGGCCGAGTTCTGATTCCACGAGCCGACCGCGAAGCGATAGCGGGTGTCCGCGGTCGCGTTGAAGGTGACCCTCGAACTAGTGCCGGAACACCCATTGGCACACTCAGGGGCAATCGTGTCGTCATTGCAATCGACATCGGCCATGAGGTTGCACTCGGCGTCCCCTCCGCTCCAGACCTCGAGCACCGTGTCGTACGTCGTGGCGGGGTGACAAGTGCTGATGGTCACCGGACCCGTCACGGTCGGCGTTACCTGGAACCAAACGGTGTGACCGACGGTCATCCCGCAATAGGTCGTGACGCCGGTGGCCGCGGACGCATCCATCAGCACGACATGCTGACCAACGTCCCCGGAAATCACCCGTGGCACAGTGCAGGCGTCGCTCGGCGGTTCGCCGAGAACGCATTGTTGAGCATGCGACGCCGGGGGGCCACCTCCCAGGCACGCGATCATGGCCGCGCATCGGAAAACTACTGCGAAGACGTTCCTTGCTGTCTCGTTGTAACCTGCCTGTGGCATCGTTCAATCTCCCCTTCCCCGGTCGATGTAAAGACTCGGCGGCGGAACCGGCGCAGTGCGGTTCCCAAAATTGACCGCCGCTTGTTTCTTGGTCGGGATGTCTCGGTGAGGTGAGGCAGCGTCCGGCCCCAGCCCCGTCCCCTCCGCCGAAAACCACTCCACCAGCGGCGTCAGTATACCGCGGTCACCCCACGATTTGCAAGTCGAAAAGAGCAAACGGC
Organism: Planctomycetota bacterium; assembly: GCA_043806315.1. Classification (GTDB taxonomy): domain Bacteria; phylum Planctomycetota; class Phycisphaerae; order UBA1845; family UBA1845; genus SBAX01. Next base: position 6,823 of record JAZDHF010000137.1, read on the forward strand.
GGCCCCCGCGGCCGTCAGCTCGCCGCAGAAGAACCGGTCGCCGGCGCTCCCGGCTCGGATCGGCAGGCACGCTCCCAGTATAGAGCGTAGCGGTCAATATAGGACCATACGGGCTCCGGCACGAGGTAGCGGATGGACCGGCCCTCGCGCACGCGGCGGCGGATGTCGGTCGAGGAGATGTCGATTCGCGGAGTCGGCAGAACGCCGGCCTGTAGAGCGGCTAGCTGGGCGTCGCTGAGGATGGCGCGGAGCGGAGTCCAGTCGATGGCGTCCCACCCCGGTCTTGCCGCGGTGACGATGCGACAGGCGTCCACCAGATCGCGGACCCGATGCCAGGTCGTCAGCTCGGATAACGAATCGGCCCCGATGATCCAGTGTAGTTCAGCCTGTGATCCCAACACCTGGTGAAAGTGCATCACCGTGTCGATGGTGTAGCTCGGCCCCTCGCGGGTGAGGTCGAAGTCGCTGAACTCGAAGAGCGGCTCGCCGTCGATGGCCAGCTTGACCATCGCGGCTCGGTGCTCGCCATCGAGAAGCTCGCGGTCCCCCTTGTGCGGCGGTCGCGCGGAGGGAAGCAGGATCACGCGATCGAGCTTCAACCGCTCCGCGACGGCTCGCGCGACGATGAGATGGCCGTTGTGGATGGGGTTGAAGCTACCGCCAAAGAGGCCGACGCGCTGCGCCATAGCCCTAGTGTACGAACACTGGGTTAATGCGCGTAGCTCCGCCAATTACGAAGGTGTCACCCTGAGCGCAGCGAAGGGTCTTTGAGCAGGCTGGATTCTTCGCTTCGCTCAGAATGACAAGTGACGAATTACCAACCATCGCCTGGCGGACTATTCGCCCTTTCGTAATTTGTAATTCGTAATTCCGCCAGGCGGGGCGACCGATAATACTCTCTGTCCGAGGGTATTGCGACCATGAAAGATCGACGACAACCTCTCATCAGCGTCATCCTCGCGACGCACAATCGCCGCGAGGCCGTCGCTCACACCCTGTCACAACTCACCGACTGCGGGCTGCCGCGCGGCGAATACGAGATCATCGTCGTGGACAACGCCTCGACCGACGGCACAGGTGAGGCCGTCGCGGGCGAGGTCGATCTGCTGATCCGGTTGCGGCGAAACGCCGGAAGCTGCGCGAAAGCGTACGGAATGGACCGTGCGTCGGGGCGATACGTCGTCTGTCTGGACGACGACTCCTTTCCGCGACCGGGAACGCTCTCGCGGATGGTCGAGCTTCTTGAGGCCGATCCGCGGCTGGGAGCGGCGGGTTTCACCGTTCACCTTCCGAATGGACGACACGAGGGCGCAGCGTTGCCCGGAGTGTTTGTCGGATGCGGAGTCGGTTTTCGAGCGGAGGCGCTTTGCGCGGTCGGCGGGCTGGATCGCACGTTCTTCATGCAGGCCGAGGAGTACGACCTGAGCTTTCGGCTGGTCAACGCCGGATGGAAGGTTGAAGTGTTCGACGACGTCCACGTCGAGCACCTGAAGACCGAACACGCCCGACGCACCGAACGCACGACGTTCCACGACACCCGCAACAACCTCCGGGTCATCGCGCGGTACCTTCCGGCCCCCCTTGACCGCATCTACCGCGACGATTGCCTGCAAAGGTACGAATGGCTCGCCAGCCGCGATGGGCATGAGCACGCCTTCCGCCGCGGAGCCCGGGCCGGGCGGCGACGCGCCATCCTCGAACGGTGGTTCTACCGGCGGCAGCGCCTTTCACCCGACGTGTTTGAGCATTTCTACCGATGGACGTTCATTCGACAGCGGATGGTGGAGCTTGCGCGAGGCGGCGTCCGGCGAATCATCCTCGCGGACTTGGGCAAGAATGTCTTCCCATTTCACCGGGCGGCAAGCGAGGCGGGGATCGAGATCGCCGCGATCGGCGACGACCGGTTCGCGTGTCCGGGGCGTGTCTACCGCGGCGTGCCCGTCGTTCCGAGGGAAGAGGCGTTGGCCGGACCGCACGATGCGGTCGTGGTGAGCAACACCGGACCCGTGCACGCGGCCCGGACTCAACGGCTCCTCACGTCCCTCAACGTCAGCCCGGTCCATAGCTGGTTCAGTGCCGAGAAACCGGCCTGCGTCGATGAATTTGGCTCGTCACCCCCGGTGTCAGATTCCGATGATATCCCGGCTGAGCGGAGCGCTGCGTGCACCCTTCTGGGTGGTCGCGCGGGCTAAAGCCCGCGGCTCAGGGTGAGGGATTCCTCGTGGACAGGGTCGCCTTAATCACAGGCATCACCGGGCAGGACGGTTCGTATCTGTCCGAGCTGCTGCTGGAGAAGGGGTATCGCGTCCACGGCATCATGCGCCGTGCGAGCGTCTTCACCACGGAACGCATCGACCATCTCTATCAGGACCGGCATGAAGGCGACGTGCGCTTTCAACTGCATTACGGCGATCTACTCGACGCCATCAGCCTGCGGCGGATCATCAGCGAGGTCGAGCCGGTCGAGGTGTACAATCTCGCGGCGCAGTCGCACGTGCGCACGAGCTTCGATCAGCCCGTCTACACGGCCCAGGTCGTAGCCATCGGATCGTTGCACCTGCTCGAAGCCATCCGCGACTACCGCGACTCCACGGGCAAACAAGTGCGGTTCTACCAGGCCTCCAGCAGCGAAATGTACGGGAAAGTGCGCGAGATTCCGCAGACGGAGTTCACCCCCTTTTATCCGCGAAGCCCGTACGCGTGCGCCAAGGTTCACGCCTATTGGCAGACGGTTAATCATCGTGAGGCCTACGGGCTATTCGCGTGCAACGGCGTTTTGTTCAACCATGAGTCGCCGCGTCGCGGCGAGACGTTCGTGACGCGGAAGATCACCAAGGCCGCCGCCCGGATCAAGCTCGGCCTGCAGGACGCGCTGTATCTGGGCAACATCGACGCCAAGCGTGACTGGGGATTCGCCGGCGACTACGTGGAGGCGATGTGGTTGATGCTGCAACAGCAGGACCCCGACGACTACGTCATCGCCACCGGCCGGTGCCACAGCGTCCGCGACTTTCTCAACGAGGCCTTCGGATACCTGGAACTGGACTGGAACGAATACGTCAAGTTCGACCCGCGCTATCTGCGTCCCACCGAGGTCAACCTCCTGCAGGGCGACGCGACCAAGGCCCGCAATCTCCTCGGCTGGAAGCCCAAAGTCCTCATGCCCGAACTCTGCCGGATGATGGTGGACGCCGACCTGCGCCTCGCGGAGCGAGAACGAACCCTCGTCGACGCCGGACATCCCGTGCTCGTCCGGTCGTAACGCTTAAAGAACGCGGTCGGATCGTCGCAGGATGCGGCGACTCGGCAGAGTAGAGCTTGGGCGCCCCAGCCGCGTAGGTGTTCTCTCTGTTTGCAAGTGCGTTTTTTCGGATTTCCTTCCCAACCTCCGGACCGCGCATCGCCGACGTTCATGGCTCGCGGTCCACGTATGGCCAGGTTTAGCGGCGGCGCCGCGCGAAGGAAAGCGCAACCAAGCCGGCTGCCGTCAGGCCGATGGGAAGCTGCACGCTGGTTCCACACAGATTCACCGTCACCGGGGGCGGAGTAGGTTCCGGCGGGGGCGCGGGTGCGCAGACCGTCGGGTCGTCCCAGAACTGACACGCATCGCAAGCGACGTCGACAAAGTCCGACGGCAACTTGTTCGTCTGCGTCGGTTCGCCGGTAAACCCGTTAACGTTCACCACCGTGCCGGTCAGTGACATCCACCAGACGGTCCGGTTGCCGTCGCCGTCGGCGGCGAAGCCGATCGCCCCGGCCGGGTTACCCTCGAAGGTCACGAATCCGTCGGCGTCCACCTGCGTATCTTGGAGCGTCACATCGGTCTGCGTGACGATGGACAACTGACTCGTGGCCGTGAGAAGCACAAGCTGAGCGTTGTCGGCGTTGATTACGTCGCAGGATGAAGACGAGGCCGAGTCCAGCAAAAGCTCCCACGGCTTGGTCGATGTTTGAGCCGGCGCCGCTGCGACGGCGCCGAGCATCGTCGAGGCCACGACCGTCAAGTGCCTGAGCATCCACATTTCTCCCATTGGGACAAGCACGGGTGGTTACCACCGTCGACGCGACAGGCGCAGCGAGACCAGCAGCCCGAGGGTCATCGCCAGGCTCAGGCTGGAAAAACCGCCGCAGGTGATGGAGATCGGAGTCAGCGGCAGGACGACGACGTCCTCACACCCGTCCGCGTCCACGTCAGCGCCAAGAGGCGTGTTGGGGCAATCGTCGAAGCAGTCGTTGATCCCGTCGTCGTCCTCATCGAACGCATCGCACGGACAGCCGGCATCGTCGTCACCGAAGTCGAGGGGACATTCGTCGTCGCAGTCATCAACTCCGTCCCCGTCCGAGTCGACCTCGAAGCACGCACAGCCGCCCTCGTCAACCGGCTCGTCGGACGGCGTATCCGGGCAGAGATCCAACTCGTCCGGAACGTCGTCGAAATCGTCGTCGTCCCATAGCTCAAGGGCGTCACAGGGAACGCCTACGAAATGGTCCGGAAATAGATTCGTGAAGATTGGCTCGCCGGTGAGGTGGTCAAGCTCGAGCACGGTGTCGTCCGGGGCTAACAACCACACCGTTCGGAACCCTTCGCCATCGTCGGCAAACGAGATTTGTCCCACGGGAATTCCGTCATAGAAAAACACCCCGTTCTCGTCCACAAAAGCGGCGTCGTCCAGCGTGTAGTCTTCCTCGGTCACGACGACTAGCTCGCCGGTGTCGCTGAGCACGACCACTTCGAGATTCCCGGCGTTGACCACGTCACAAACCGAGCCGGAAACCGGGTCGCTGAAGACGTCCCAGGGCACCTCCTGAGCAAAGTTGCTCGAAACGTTTCCACGAAGCACTAAGACCGCCGCCAGTACCGCCGTGTGGACCCAGGTCGATCTCATCTCAACTCCCTTCTCTGTTGGCTCTCGTGTCCCCGCACCGCGTGGCCGGCAACACCCTCGGTAACCGCTCCCAAGGCCGGGAGTATCGCACAGATCGGACGACTACGCCAGGGCATGGCGAGTTTGAAGCTCGGCGACCGGCGTCACCGGCGTAGGTTGCCGGTGTCGGCACGACGGGTCGTGACCCGCGGGAGGAGATAGTTTTCCCCTTCAAAGAGGGTCACCTCGCCCGACACCGTGAAGACGACACCGCCGCTGCGGTGTTGGGATTCGTTGACCATCCGTTCGACGCCCTGGTTGGGGAGTAGTCGTAGCGCCGGGTCGGCGCGATCGGGGCGGTCGGAGTCGGACACGAACGTCCACCACGACCTCTGCCGGACCAACCTCCCCACGCGGTTGATCACCGGCGAGCCGTCCAAGAGGCCCGACGGCGTGTATCCCGCCGACCGCTCGCCCCCGCTTTCCTCGAGCCCTGCGCCCCGGCTGGGGAGAACGACTTCCTTCGGTTGTTGCGCTTGCAGGGCGGCGAGCACGTCCGCGGCAGAAGCATCAGGCCGCGGTCGCGCCGGAAGCGCGGCGGCCTCACGGGTCTCCCCGGCTACACGCGGCGGTCCCGTTGAACCGGTCGGATCGACGGCGCCGGCGGCGCGCAAGGCGGACGTCGGAAGCAGGAAGTTTTCCCCTTCAAAAACGGTTACCTCCCCGGAAACGGTGAAGCGGATCGGGGCGGAGGCGCCGCGGAGCGTCCGCACCATGACCTCCAAGTTCGCATTGGGCAGCAGCTTCGTCGGCGGAAGCGATTCGTCGAGGTCAGAGGTGAAAATCCACCACTGCCCCTCGTGCGCGAGCCGACCGGTGCGGCTGACCACGGACGATCCTTCCGGCAGGAGCAGCCGGTCCGACGGCAGGGCATTGGACGGCACGGCGTCCCGAGCAGCGCGAGACCCCGGCGGGATCACTTCATTGACCGGTCGGCGGTGTTGTAGGGCCTTGAGAACGTCCTCGGCCGTGGGTTGCGCCGGCGGCTCAGCCTTCGCCGGCCCAGCCGTCACCTTTGGGTTCCGAGCGCTTACCGGCGGGGCGTCTTCCCTGCGGACCGACGGTGGTTCGAGCGGCAGCAAGATCGCCAGGGCGATGCAAACGGCGCCTTGACCCAGACAACCCATGATGTTTCACGCCATTCGCGATTCCCTCCCCATCGTATGGAGAGGGGCGGGGTGAGAGTCGTGTCGCGGTGATCACCCCTCACCCTGCCCTCTCCCCTCAAGGGGAGAGGGTGATTCGTGAGAGCCTACTTCGCCTCAAGCTGTTTTGCCAACTCCTCGGGGTTGGTCACGGGCAACCGGCAATTATAGTGCTCGCAGACATAGGCCGTCGCTCGCCCGTCGATCCGCCCCTTGCCCTTCAACAGGGGCATACTTGTATCGGCCAATCTGTCCGCCGCGTGGACCACCACCTTGTTCGGAAGATAACGATCAAATGCCGTGCGAATCAACGCCTGGGTGTAGGCCATGTACAATTCGTCGATGTCGGGACGCTCCTCGCGATCGACCTTGATGCTCACGAAGTTCTCGTTGAGCGCGGCGGCCACCTCGTCCGATTCGAAGCTCTCATGCTCCATCACGTGGCACCAATGGCAGGCCGCGTAGCCGACGCTGAGGAAGATCGGCTTGTCCTCGCTCTTCGCCTTCTCGAACGCCGCCTCGCCCCATTCGTACCACTCCACGGGGTTGTGGGCATGTTGCAGCAAGTAGGGGCTGGTGGCGTGCATCAGTCGATTGGTGTGGTTGGGTCCGGTCGGAACGCCCACGGGCGGGTTCTCCTGTTTGAGCAAATCTTGCCCTTCCGCGACGCCTACGGTCCCCGCGGAGACGGCCGGGAGAGCGACGGTCACGGCGGAGGTCGTGGAATGGACGTGCATGACGATCGCGGACCCCCGTTCGCGTGACGCCCGCGCTACGAGTCGTCGGGGGGGATTGTAGCCGCGGGGCCTGCGCGGTCAAAACGCGGGCGACTTTGACCCGTTCGGCGGCCCGAACGTATAATCCAACGCGGATGGGTCCACGCGGCGAGCGTCCGGTGACGGAGAGCTGCAAGGGACGGCGTTGAGGTTCGCTTGTCTTGCAGCATTCGCCGGTTCAGGGAAGGCGTTCTGACCGCCGATATACAAGATCAAGGAGACGGCTGATGAACCTACACACTCTGGCCATCTTCAACCTCCCCGGAGGGGTCGAGTGGCTCCTCATCCTCATCGCGGGGTTGCTTCTCTTCGGTCGCCGCTTGCCCGAGGTGGCGCGTTCGCTCGGCAGGAGCATCGTGGAGTTTAAGAAGGGAATCAAGGACGTCCGCGACGATATCGAGGATCACACCCGCGTAGAACCGCCGTCCACGCCCCGTATCGAGCAGCAACCGCCCTCCTCGACGCCAAGCAACTCGTCCAAAGACAAGCCCGCCGGCGTAGTCTGATCGTCGTGGTCCGTCATCCGAACCCGGAGCGCAAGCGACGGGCCAAAGGGCCCCGCGCTGGCGCTTGGGGTTCGGATAGGCGGCGTAAATAAATAAGGGTTGCAGCAATAGGGCGGCACGCGTATGATCTCGCGGCATGAAGACTTTCTCGGAACTTCAGGCGAAGCTGGTCGGCGTATGGGCGCTGCTGGACGAGCGGATGCGCCGGCTCCTGGCGGCCAACGAAGCACGCGCCTTGGGTCGCGGCGGGATATCGGAAGTGAGCCGTGCGTGC
>JAZDHF010000138.1:0-2391 GCA_043806315.1 Planctomycetota bacterium
CTGAATGGCACTGCCGCTTATTCTGTAAGGGTTTAGGCGAATTGGTCGTGGCGGGCGGATTCGAGGTGAGCGCGGACGGAGAACGGGGCATGCTGGGGCATGCTTTGCGTGAAGACATCGGCGATATGATGCGGAAGTCGACGGAATTGATCTTCCCATGAGACCGACCTTGGTCGTATCTTATCCATCGACTGAGACCTTCCTTGGGTGGCGTGGAGCCTTTGTGATGAACCAAGGAAGGTCTCATGTCATTTTACCATGGATGCGGAACGCTGCCACATCGGTTTCGTCTGGTGCTTTCGTCGTTCCTTCAAGAGGAGGGGTTGCCGTTTGCGGATGTCTTGCCCGAGGAGGAGATCGAGCGGGCTTTCGAGGAGGCGAGCGTATCGCTTGGAGGCGAAGACGACGGGCAGGACGCCGTTTACACGCCCGCGGTCACGCTGTGGGCATTTCTGTCGCAGATGCTTCACAAAGGCGAGCAGCGGAGTTGTACGGCGGCGGTGGCGAGGGTGGTGGTGCTCTTGGTGGCGTTGGGACGCGAGCCGTGTTCGGGCAACACGGGCGCGTATTGTCGCGCCCGGGCCAGGCTGCCCGAGGTGGTGCTTCGGCGATTGACGCTCCGCATCGCCCGGGGATGCGAAACAACGATTCCTTCCGAGCGGCTCTGGCACGGCCGCCACGTGAAGCTGGTCGACGGCACGACGGTGTCGATGCCCGACACCGAGGCAAATCAGGCCGAATACCCACAGCCCTCGACGCAGAAGGAGGGCGTCGGTTCTCCGCTGGTGCGGATGGTGCTGCTGTTTTCGTTGGCTACGGGCATGCTATGCGACATGGCGATGGGGCCCTACCAAGGCAAGGAAACGGGCGAGCCGGCGCTGTTTCGAGAGTTGTTCGAGGGGCTCGACGCCGACGACATCGTGTTGGGCGATCGATGCTACTGTTCCTACTTCATGATCGCGCTGTTGAAGGAGTTGGGCGTCGATTTCGTGGTACGACTGCACCAGGCTCGCACGGCCGACTTTCGACGCGGCCGACGGCTTGGCAAACGCGATCATCTGGTCCGGTGGATTCGGCCGGCCAAGCCCACGTGGATGGACCAGGAGACCTACGACCGGATGCCCAAGTCGATCGAGCTTCGCGAAGTTCTGGTGCAAGTGGATCAGCCGGGCAGTCGCACCGAGTCGCTGGTGGTGGTCACCACGCTCTGCGATGCGGACGAATACCCCGCCGAAGACATCGCCCAACTCTACCGCAGTCGCTGGCTGGCGGAACTCGATATCCGCGCCGTCAAAACCACCCTGGACATGGACGTGCTGCGTTGCAAAACGCCGGAAATGGTGCGTCGAGAACTGTGGACGCACCTGCTGACCTACAACTTAATCCGCCGAAGCATCCTACAATCGGCTCAGGCGTCGGGCCACCCGCCGCGCGAGTTGAGTTTCACGGCCGCAATGCAGTCCATCGCCGCGTCCTGGACCATTGCGGTCCTGAGCAACCCGCGCACGTTTACCATCCTGGTGAACACGCACCTGAAGAATCTGGCCGGTCACCGCGTCGGCCATCGTCCCGATCGCGTGGAGCCCCGCGCGGTAAAACGCCGCCCGAAACCACACCCACTATTAACCAAACCCCGCGCCGAAGCCCGTCTCGATCTACTCGCCGGCGCCTCGACCTAAACCATTACACCACAAGCGGCAGTGCCATTCGAGCGTGACACTCTCTTTCTTCCTTACGGAGCCCTCTTGCCAGCATTCGCCACGAAGGCGAACTTGACGGGCGAGGAGAAGGTCGGGGAACATCAGTGTCACCGCATCGTCTGCCCTCGGGAGATCGCAACGTGGACATTCTATGTGGATAAGGAGACTCTTCTTGTCCGCCGTGTGGACGAGGACGCTTCTGACAAGCAGATGCGTATTCAAAGAGAACTCGGTGGAGGCGGCTCCAGTGGACGAATCACCTCCACGCACCAGTCTCAGTCATTCGAGTTCGAGACAGTCAATCCCAAGCCAGACGAGGGGATGTTCGCGGCACCGTAGTTGGCCGTGGAATCAAAGGAGGAATCAAAGGGGTCAGGATTCTTTGTTTGAACGAAGGACAACACGAGCAAAGACTCCCGACCCCTTCGTTTCCCCCCCCTTCGTTTCCCCGGCCATGGACAACGGGCTCGAAAGTCGCGTAGAATAGCGGGAAGATGATAGGGAATTCAAGACCGCGCTCGTCCGGAGAACGACCATGACCCGAAATCGCCTGACGCTTACGTGCGTCACATGGCTGGTTCTCTTGCCCGCTGTCGCGACGGCCGAAGGGCCGCCGTACCTGGCCAACGGGGTCAAGGTGGGCGAGGTGGACCAAACCGGCGCGATCGTCTGGAGCCGGCTGAGCGCGGCG
>JAZDHF010000139.1:0-19137 GCA_043806315.1 Planctomycetota bacterium
GGCCTTGGAAAGGGAACGATTGTTGAGTACACTCTGTTTCCATCAGGCTGCTCCTCCGTGAACGGTAAACTCGTGTAGCTACAGGTGTTATCGCACAGAGAGCAGCCTGTTTCTATCCCCTCGGTGAGAAATGCGGGCTAGGAGTCTGTCCGAGTAACCCATTTCGGATCGCGTCAGCGTTTTCGGGATAGGGGTTCTGTGCCAGCGACGGCTGTGATCAAGGGCAGACGAGGACTTAATCGACCCGTCGGAGCCGGCCCCTTCAGCGACCCAACGCCAGTTCGCCGCGGCTGTCCTCTTCGGAACCCCCTCATCCCATTGCAACCGCCCACCGTCCGCTCCCGAACAGCTTCCGGAGGTTGTGCGTCAGGCAAATCAGACGCCATTCGCCGCGCATCTTCTCCAACCCGCGCAGCAGAAACCGGCGGAATCCACGGACCTGTTTGATCTGCCCGAAGACTTGTCCTGAGTCTCGAAGGATCGGCTCGATCATCCCCTTGCGTTTGGCGTACGTCTCCCGTCCCTGCTTGGTCCGCAGCTTGCGGGCCATTCGCTCTTTGGGTGTGCAATCTTAGGGTAGGCCGCGTCCCGCTCGCACAGCTTTTGTATGCGCCGCGACGAGTACACCCCCATGCAGTAGGAGTACAGGAGCAACGTCACCATCAGACGCGGATGGTACGGCGGAAAACCGCGATCCTCCTGCTCGTACCGACAGGTGATCGCCGACAGGTCAAGCGTCTTCACCACGTCCAGCATGAAATACACGAGGTCCCCCTCCGGCAGCCACTCCCGCGGCGTGGGCGGCAACAGCCAATCCTGATCGGGATTCCACGCTCGATAGGTCTTGCTCATCCCTGAGTCTCCGCTGAAAGCGCGCCTCCCCTGCACGCACGACCCATTGTATCATGCCGGTCAAGAGCTATTACTCGGACAGACTCCTAGAAGCAGGGCGGATCCCCATGACGTGTGAGCTTTCAGAGGAAGAGCTTTGGAGCGGCATGGACCGCAACGCTCCGGAGATCGCCGAGCATGTCTCGACCTGTCCGACGTGCCAGAGTCGGGCGGCTGAGTTTCGGGCCGGCATCGAGGCGATCGCCGAGGTCTCGTCGCCCGTCCCCGCGCCGATTCCGACGACCATCGGGTCCTATCACGTCCAACGTCGCCTGGGTGAGGGCGGGATGGGGATCGTCTACGAGGCCGAGCAGGAAGCGCCCAAACGCCTCGTGGCCATCAAAGTCGTTCGCGGCGGCCGGCACGTCGACGAGTATCACCTGAAGTTGTTCGAGCGTGAGGCCCAGACGCTCGCCCGGCTCAAGCACCCCGCCATCGCCGCCATCTACCACGGCGGACGGACCGACGAGGGCGAACATTTCTTCGCCATGGAGCTGGTCCGTGGCGTTCCCCTGAATCAATACGTCCGTGAGCATCACATTCCGCGACCAGGCCGGTTGGAGCTGTTCTGCAGCATTTGCCAGGCGATCAATTACGCCCACCAACGCGGAGTCATCCACCGGGATCTGAAGCCCAGCAACATCCTCGTGGATGCCGACGGCCATCCCAAGATCCTCGACTTCGGGCTCGCCCGCATCACCGATCCGGAGGTCTCGCTCACCAGCACGACACACGACGTAGGGCGAATCATGGGGACGCTGCCCTACATGAGCCCCGAGGAGGCGCGAGGGAACCCCGACGAAATCGACGTGCGCAGCGACGTCTACTCACTCGGCGTAGTCTTCTACGAGCTGATGACGGATCAGCTTCCTTACACCGTGAAACGCGCCGCGTTGCCGGAGGCGATTCGGGTGATCTGCGAAGACCCCCCGCCCCGGCCCAGTTCGCACGATCGCTCGCTGCGTGGAGATTTGGAGACCATCGCCCTGAAGGCGTTGGAGAAGGAACCCGCACGGCGCTACCAGAGCGCCGCGGCCTTCGCGGAGGATATCGACCGCTACCTTGCCGACCAGCCGATCCTGGCCCGACGGGCGAGCGCGCTGTATCACTTTCGTAAGCTGGTCGTGCGGCATCGGGTCTTTTTCGTGGCCGCCGCGTTGTTGATCAGCGTGGTAGTCACGGTGGCGGTTACTTTCGAACGACTCCAGTCGGACATCCGGACCTCGGCGGAGAGTGTGATTGCGTTGAACGAGTTGGCCGTCGCGGTCATTGAGAACAAACTTGCCGAAACATACCATGGCCAGGAAAAATACGACGAGGCCGAGCCTCGCTACCGCGGCGCTCTGCTGACCTTCCTGCGGCTGCGACGAGACGACTACGCCGGTGGGTGCTTGGTGAGGTTGGGAACGTTACTGATGATGCGTCCCGCGCAGGCCGGGCAGGACAAGGAACGGGATTATGAGAGTGCGGAGGAGGCGCTTCTCGACGCACGCGAAATCTTCAAGAATGGCGGACCGGCCGAACGCGCCCGGCAGGGCGAGGCGCTGTTGATGCTGCAGTCTCTTTATTCGCCGCAGTATTGGGACGACGCGGAGGCCTTGGGTAAAATCGAGGCCGAGTTGCGGGCGTTGGACGCCGCCATGCCGAGCGCCGATGGGGCGCCGGCGAAGGACAGGCCGAAGGGGTAGCGACGCGTCGTGGAATCGGCGGGGAACGATCCAACGCAACCGACGGACGGCGCCACGCCGTCGCTGATCGCGCGTCTGCGGACGAAGGATCCCCAGGCCGCGGCGGAGTTGCAGCGTCTGTATCGTGATGCGCTGCTGCGTTTCTGCTGGGGCTATCTCGGCCGTATGGAGGAGGCCGAGGACGCGGTTCAAGACATCTCCTGCAAGGTGCTCAGTGCGACGGATGTCCCCGATGCCTTCCGCCCGTGGGTCTACAAGATCGCGAGGAATCACTGTCTGAACCTGCTCCGCGAACGGGCCCACCGGAAGGACGGGGCGGCCTTGCCGGCGGCTTCGCAAATCTACGAGGCCTTGACGGGGCAACTCACGCAAATGGTGAAGGACGAGGCCCGCTCCAAGCTCGCGGAAATGGTGCAGGCCCTAGACGAATCGTACCGCGAAGTGCTCCGCCTGCGCTACGTTGAGGACCTCTCCCGGCCGGAGATCGCCCAGGTGCTCGAAATCCCCGAAACCGTGGTGAAGTCGCGCATCTTTGAGGGATTGAGGAAGCTCCGTGAGCACGCCTCCCGACTTGAGGAACGCTGAACTCCGAGCGCGCCCGGTGCTCTGACTACCGCTTTCTGCGGGCGTGGGACTCCCTTGACACGCCGGCGCGCGAAAAAACCCAATTTCTTTTCGAGTCCGCGGAAGTTCGGTTCACGCGGGTTGCAACGGTTGCGAGTCCGACACGCACCGCCGCATTCACCGCCGGTAAGCCCAACAACCGCCGTTTTCAGCGTTGAATCGGGCATTTTTTCGGTGCGAGCCTCACGACGAACGGTTCGCGCGTCGCCCTCGCCCCCGCGTCATGGAGAAGGCGGGGCGGGAAAGTTGACGGTCGGAGCGACGTGCATTTCTCAAGGCCCCCCCCATGTGGTCCGATGAAGCGCCAAAGTCGGGATTTCGACTGAACCCAAAGGACCTTTTGGAGAGATTGACAATGGCAACGACGTACAAGGGACGAAGCGGTGCACGTTCGAGGTCGACGTACGGAAGCTATTCCGGCCTTTCGTTCGGCTCGGGGCTGGGTGGTTGGAGTGGAATGAGCGGCAACTACAACAAGAAGAGCAACGGCCGCAAGAGCCACAGGAGCACGGGCGGCGGCAACACCGGCGCCTCGGCCTACCGGTCCTGCTGCAACACCTTCGAGAAGAAGATCGACTCTTACAGGACGCTGTGCGATCAGACCCGCGGTCCGGCCTCCGCCGGTCGCCCCTCGCCGACGACGCTGAACAGCTTCGCGAACTGGATCAACAAGGGCGCGGTCGTCCAGACGGTGAGCAAGGCCCAGGTCTCGCGTTGGGCGCGCACGACCAACAAGAGCTTCAACCCGCACAACCCCAGCCCGACGGCGTGCAAGAACGTCCTGGCGGCGAAGTTCGGGCGCAGCGCGATCAAGGCCGTCGCTAAGACCAAGACCGGCTCCTTCATGGTCGCCACGACCCCCACGATCAACGGTCGGTCGTTCTGCTTCCCGCGGTAAACGCGACGCGAAACCGCAAAACGCCTGAAGGGGCGATCCGCAAAACGGGTCGCCCCTTTTTGTTTGCCAGGCATGTGATGTTCGATCCTGCAAACAAACGAAACTCGCGCCGCTGCTTTGCCGATTCTCGGACTGGGAACCGAATGGGAGAAACTCCGTGACACGAAACGCCGATACCGCGCGCGTTAACTCGGATGTCGGCGAACATCAGCAGTCGCCGGCTCACGGGTTCCCTTTCGATGGTGCAATCACCTGCCGGGGTGACCGTAAGCTCAGCTATACCCTGCCCGCTGTGGAGAGCGTGATGCTGGATCACGATCTACCCACCGATGTCCAAGCGGAGTGGCCAGGTGCGCGAACCTCGAATCTGCGACCGACCCCGGCGGCGACACCCCCTTCGCCCCTCGCAGTGACGGAGGTCCGGCCAGATCCGCCCGACGATTTCGGGGGATCCACAGACCCCCTAGATTGTCCGCGCCGCCGAAGCGGTCTTTGCGAGTATCCGATCGACGACGAGGCCATTGTCTACGATCCCAGGACGCAGATGCTTCATTACCTCAACGAGACGGCGTTCGCGATTTGGCGAGCATGCGACGGTCGAACGATACGCGATATCGCGTCCACGCTGGCCCGTACCTATGACGCCGACTCCGGCGTCGTTCTCGGACACGCGTCCCAGATGGTCAATCTACTCGCAGTCGGTGGATTGCTCGATCACGAGAAGAATCATGCCTGACGAACCTACCGTTTTCGGGCAAGGCCATCGCGGTTCGACGGTGCATTGCACCATTGGTGCTTTCGGCGTCACATTGTGCAGTGAACTGGAACAGGTCCTGCAAGACTTCGCGTCGGTCTATCCGCCGGCGAAAGCGGACGACCTCGCGCGGCAAGAGACCATACGCATTGACGTGGTTCGGTCGGGTCGCTCACGGATCGGTCGCAGGCTCTACCGCGTCTACGCGGACGGTGAGGAAGTCGGCGGATTGCAGCGCTGTGATCAGGTGTTTCCGTTGGTCGAGTGGGGCATCAACCTTCGCATCATCGCAAGGGGCTCGGAGTACCTGCAGTTTCACGCGGCCTCGGTGGCCTTTCAGGGCGACGGGGTCATCTTCCCCGGGGATTCCGGGCGGGGGAAATCGACGCTGGCCGCTCTCTTGATGACACGAGGATGGCAGTATTTCTGCGATGAGTTCGCCCTCGTCGATCGCAGCACCCTGAAACTGCGCGCCTTTCCGAAGGCCCTGTGCATCAAGGCCGGATCGTACCCGATCGTGCGGCGTCTGGGCTTACGCTTCGCGCGGCGCCGAGATTACATCAAACAGTCCAAGGGACGAGTCGGCTACGTTAATCCTCGTGACGTTGGACCGGACGCCGTCGCCGAGCCGACGGCCGTTCGGTACGTCATATTTCCCACGTACACTGGCGGGACAAGCCCTCGACTGCACCCGATCCCCCGGGCCGAGGCCGCGATCGCCCTGTTCCGCTGTTGTTTCAACCGCCACGCCGTCGGCGACGACACGCTCCCGATCATTCAAAGATTGGTCAGTGGGGCGTCCTGCTTTCGTCTGGACGTTGGCGGTCCCGACGCCACCGGCGCTCTCCTGGAGGCCACCCTCAACAACTCTCCGGGGGGAGTCGTGGCGCACCCCGCCGCGCCGGGCCCGATCACGTCCAGGCCAGACGCCGGGCGGCGACGCATTCCTTCCCTTACGACTCGCCGCGACATGCTGCGCGTGGGGGCCAAGCTCGCTTACGTCGCCCCGTCGGTGCTCACTCTCTCGGCCCACCAAGTATTCGCCGCTGCGAGCGATCCGAGCGGGATTTGCTCCACCGCCAAGCAGACGGGCCAGCTCTGCGAAACCGACACCGACTGCTGCAGCCGGCAGTGCGCCATCGGCATTTGTAAATAGCGGCCGGATGTGCTCGTCTTCGTCGGAAAGAGGCTCATGTCCGGCGTGATCTTCGCGCGGCGAACAGGACGATGGAGCCAAGAAGCACGGGTCCCATCATCGCAGCCCCGCACATCCGCGGCGCCGGCGTGGGTTCGGGCTGCGTCGCCGGTTGATCTGCGGGCGGTCCCTTTCCGACGGCGAACACGCCGCCGCCGCGAACCGCCCAATACTTGACAAGCCCACCATCGCCGACCGCGAATCCCGATTGGCCCACCGTGTTCGTCGGAGGCGATTCTCCGATGTTCGTCCCGGCCGGAACCCAGACCTTCTCAGCTTCGTCGGCGGGTTTCTCGAACACGTAAAGCTCCAACTCCTTGGGCGCCGAACCGAGGTCGGCGATCTCGTCGATGGTGAAGTTCATGCTCACGGTCATGGAAAGTCCCGCAATTGGGGACGTGGACTCCACTTTGAGCGTTCGGAGCAGCCCCACACCGCCCACAAACCCGTTCCGCGTACCTACGTCGGGTTCCGGCATCGGATCGAGCGAATTCAAGGGTTCGGTGACCTGATACTCCAGCGTCACTCCGGGATTCCCGCCGAGCACCTCGACGTGGGCCAGTTCCACCCCTTGCGAATCGACCGCCGACCCGTCGAACGTGCCGAGATCGTCGGTCACGCCACCGCCGCTGGCGAGCGCCGCGCTGGCCGCCGCGGAGCCGCCACCGCCGCCATTGCACGTCAGCGTGAGGAGGAACGCGCGGGTGTCGCCGCTCCCATTCGTGCCCCATCCGGTGATGAACCCGTCACTGTTAATGTCCGTGGCGCGGGTCAACGTCCAACCGGAACTGCCCGAAATCAAGTCGTTCAGGTCGCGCAGGCCGTTGGCGCCGTCCCACACGAACGCATGAAAGGCCCCGCCGGTAACATTCGACGTTCCTACGACGACGTTGCTGTCATTGAGCCCGAACGCCCAGCTCTCGGTACCTCCGGTCAGGACCCCCAGGTTCGACATGGTGGCACCGTTCCAATAGAAAGCTCTTGCGGCTCCTGCGGCGGTGTACGAGCGACCCGCGATGTTTCCCGAGCTGTTGACCGCCTCCGCTCGGTGGTCGACGATCGTGTTGTCTCCGCCCAAGGTGCCCAGGTCCGTCATGGTTCCCGTGTTCCATCGGAACGGGCGGAAGTACCCACTGGCATTTTGTGCACCGCCGACCACCCGCCCGGAATCGCTGATGTCCATGGCCACGCTCTGCGTGCCGCCGAGCGTGCCGAGACTGTTCATCCCCGCGCCCAAGCCGTACGCGCCTGATGGAAGGTAGAGAAAGGCGAGGCGATTGTGCGGCGGGTCGTCGAAGTCCACCACCGTCCCCACGATTTGGCTGCCGGCGTTGACCGCCCGCGCCTCGCTGTCCAGCCGCCCGGACACCGTACCGAGATCAACCATCCCACCCCCGCTGGTCCAGCGGAAAGCACGCCGCTTCCCGCTCGCGTCGTGCGACCACCCGACCACCATGTCGGAGTTATTGATCCCGTGGGACTCGGCATACGAGCCGCCCAGCGTCCCCAGGGAGGTGAACGAGCCGCAGCTCAAATACCAGGCGGCCGGATTCCCGCTGGCATCTTCCTCGAAGCCCGCCACGTGCTCCGAGCTGTTGATGTGCCATCCGAGACTGGACTTCGAAGACGTAACCGCCCCCAGATCGGTCACGACGTAGGAGACGGAAGTGTCGCAGGTATTCCAGTACCCCGTGACATAAAACGTGTGCGACTTCGTAATGTTGGCGTGGTAGAACTCGATGACGGCGCTCGCGTCCGTGGCGACGTGCATGCGACCGAAATTTCCGCCGCCAGCCTGGGCTAAATGAAGATCGAACAATCTGGCAAGCGATGAACCGTTCGTTCGGACCCCCATGTTGTAAGGGGCGGCGATATCCTGATTGTCAAACACGAACTCGGCGATAGCGCCGTCCGGCACGCCGCTCGCGGTCAGATCCTTGTCTTGCCACGTTGCGCTGCTCGACGGGCTACCCACGTCGGCGAATAGCTCGGTGTAGGCGTTTGGGGGCACACTCCAATATCCAACGAGGTAAAAATCTACATCGGTGTTGTCCTGGGCATAGAGTTGGATGTTGGCACTGGCAGAGGTGTCGGCCTTGACCAACATGGTGGCTGGGGCCACGCCGCCGGCCTCTGCCGCGGTCACGGTCACCCGTCGGTCGAGGCTGGATCCTTTCGTTCGTGCTCCCGCCGAGCGCGGGTTCGACGGGTCGTCGTTGGTCATGACGATTTCGGCGACATGCGCGGGGCCCACGCCGAATGAACAAAGAGACTTGTCCTCCCATGATGTATTCGCGCCCGGTGTGAACGTGTCGAATCGCTCGACGTACGTGCCGGACGTCCAGTATCCGAGCAATACAAAGTCGACGTAGGCGGTTCCCGCGGAGTAATGCTGAATCTGCGAGCCGGCGTCGGCTTGGACGTGCATGACCAACGCAGTTACGCCATTCGCTTCCGATTCCATGAGGGTGAGTCTTCGATCCAGGGTGGAGCCCACGGCACGGACTCCGCCGGATAGCTCGGCGACGTTCCGGTTGTTTCGGACGGCAATCTCCACAACGGCGTAGGCGGGGACGTTGAAGGGGGCGCCGGCGAGGCTCTTCGTTTGCCACGTATCCGCCGACGTGGCCGGCCAGGTTTGGAAGGACTCGGTATACCCGCCGATGGCGCTGCTCGGGTAGCCCGCGGCTAGGAATAGGATTGAAAGAAACGCGGCCGTCGGGTTGCGCCAACGACCATGCCAAAAGCGTGGTAAACGGTTGAACTGTAAGGTGTGCCTGCCGTCCATGGCCGCCCTCCGCGCTGGTTGCTTGTTCGAAGTCGAAGCGGTCGTCGCGTGCGCGATGGAAATCGACCCGCCCGCACCGAGACCGCGCGCCCCTCACATCCGATATCGGTGCACGGCCCAAGTTTTCTCTACATGGTGCGCCGTGGTCAGACGTGGATTTTCAGCGGGTGAGCGGTCCGCGACTCGGCAGGGCGGGCTGCGGGCGTGGAAAAAGCCGGGGCTGCTCGTCGAGCAGGGCGAGGGTGGCTTGGATGACGGCGGGGTCGAACTGGCGGCCGCAACCGGCAATCAGCTCCGCCCGGACCTGATCGAGTTGGTAGGCGGGCTTGTAGGTGCGGGGTGAGAACATGGTGTCTAGCGCGTCGGCGACGGCCAGGATGCGGGCCCCGATGGGAATCCGCTCGCCGACGAGTCCGGAGGGATACCCGCGTCCGTCGTATCGTTCGTGATGGTGGAGAATGAGGGGGAGTTGCTCTTCGAGGAAGCTCAAATGCCCGAGGATCTCGATGGCGATTCCCGGGTGTCGCTTGACCGTGTCGTACTCGTCGGCGGTGAGCGGACCGGGCTTGGTGAGGATGGCGTCGGGGACGCCGATCTTCCCGATGTCGTGCAGCAGAGCGGCCTTGCGCAGCGAGGCCAGCACCGGGGCCGAGAGACCCATCCGCAGACCGATCGCTGCCGCGTAAGCGGCCACACTCACCGAATGGGCGCGAGTATACGGATCGCGGGCGTCGATCGCGGCGACCATGGCCCGCGTCGATTCGGCATCCATCCCCTGGAGGCGGAGTCGTACGGCGTCCGACGTCGGCGTGGTTGCGTCGGAAGCTGTTGGCCGCGGTCGAACGTGCGGACCCGGCTGATTGAGCTTGCGTGCCTCACTCGGCATGTCGTTTACGCCTCTTGGGCGAACACGGCCCTTAGCGCTATCGTCGCCGGTTGGAGAGGACTTAACGTCCCATCGGGACGCCGATTATCCGGGAAATCCTTGTCCTGAGCCTCGAAGGATCGGCCGTCGATCGCCCGAGCCGGCAGCGATAAAGGCCCGCCCGGCGGCGGTCGTTACGCGGCTAACATCGGACCTCACACCTTTATCTTCCGGTAACGCCGACGCGGTTATTGGGTGTCAACAGCTTGTCACTCGCGGATATGGGGCGAGCCGATAAGCGGCCGCTCTTCGCGGACCTGGACAACGTTGCCCTCGTCCGATCAATGACCCGACGTAAGGAACCAAGGAACGGACGCACCGACCGTCGCAATCGGGTTTACGGGGCGCCGAGGTCGCGGAGGAGACGCTGAAAGTCCTCGCTGCCCACGAGGAGCGTTCGGCCCATGTCCATGAGGGCGTCCACGTCGCCGGGGAACAGGAAAAAGTTCGTGGGCATGGAGAGGAACCGGCGGCGGGTCTTGGGGTCGGCAATCCGGTGCAGACTGACCTCCACGAAGTAGGTTCGGACGTTGAGCGCCGCGGGGGGACCGGGCGGGATGGCATCGGGGCATCGCCGATGGATCGAATCTCGGCAGCGCTCGTCCATTTCACGGAGGCGCTGGGGAGCCTCAACGAGGAGGTAGCGAAGCACTTCGGTCATGGCCGCGCTGTAATTGTACATGCTCGTGGTGCCGGTCTTCTCGGCCATCAGCAGAAGACCCGGCGCGGCCGGCTTGTGCTCGATCGGCCCGGGCGCGTCGGTGTTGGCGTCAACGACGATGACGACCAGCTTCTTCATCTTTCCGGCGTCGATCCTGTCGCGGAGGCGGCCCGAGCGAAGTTCTTCGATGACCGGTGTGACGCCGAGGTTGTCCGACAGGCCGCCGTCGAGGAGATACAGGTATTGGTGATTCGCGGCGTCAAGGACGGGCGGGGGTCGCTCTCCGGCGGTTTCGACTTCCGGCGTAAGGCTGGAGGCCCATTGGTATCGCCGGCCGCGCTGCGCCGGGGGGCTCGAATCGCCGAGCGCGTCGTGAATGGCGGAGTCGGCGGCCGCACCGGGGTAATATTTGAGGCGGAGCGGGCTTAACAGCAGCGGAAAGGCCGATGAAGCCGCGACGGCGTGGGCGACGGGGAGCGTGGCGAGATCGGAGCCGAGGAAATCGAAATCGTCCTGGGTGAACTCGAAGCGTTTACCGAGTGCCATGTTGGTGGCATTGATGACCAGGTAGGGACGGTCGCCGCGGTCGAGCAGGTCGCGGTAGGTGCGGCGCTCGAAGACGGCCTTGTCGTAATAGTCGGCGGTGAGGTCGATTCGATCGAGTACGATGGAGGGGAGCAACAGCAGGTTCGCGGGGCGGAGGAGGGTGAAGAGCAGGCGGCTTTGAATGTTCTGTCTGAGGAACTTCCGCTCGAAGCGGCCGTCGAAGACCGCGTCGCGGTCCAGACCGTAGGACATCGCCGTGAAGGAGCCGCCCGAGACGGACGAGATCACATCGACCTCGTCGAGCAGGCGTCGGACGTCCCCGCTTTCGTCGGACGCGGGGATCGGCGTATCGCGGAGGGCTTGGAGGACGCCGAAGGAAAGGGCGGCGGCGCGCGTTCCGCCGCCGGAAAAGCAGAGGCAGATGAAGAGGTCATCGGTGTTGCCCGGTCCGGGTCGGAGAGCGTCGAACCGATAGCCGACGCGGACATCTCGCTCCGCAAGCGGGCCGTTCTTGACCACCGGGCCGAAACACCCGGCGGCCGACAGGCTCATCGCCGCCACGCCCCCCACGGACACGCACCGCCGCACGGCTCGAACTGCGACGCTAAGCGATGACATCAGCTTTTAGCCCCCTGGCTTTCGAGCGGGTATTCCCCGCAGGTTTGATGCGCCTGGACCGCCCGGCCCTCGCGGGGGCGACGACTCAACCTACGGGCTGGACATCAGCAAGAAAGTAGAATGTCCACCTTCCCCGACGCCCGCCGTGCGAAACTACTCCGACGGCGTCTGTTGGCCGTTGACGTTCTCGACGCGCACGATGTGAACCAACGAGCAATAGACCACGTCGTCGGCGATGCCGCTGCCCTCTCGCTTCTCCACGCCGATTTCGACCGTGGATCGTGTCAACAACGCCATTTCAGGATGCCGGACGTCGTAGACCGTTCCGTCCGTCAGATGGATGCGGATCGGGACGAAGGGCCGGCGGCGCAAAAGGGCCCGCAACTCCTCGGGTCTCATTGCCAAGGAATCGTAGCCGCCCGTGAACCGCGGGGCAACCGCTGTCAACCGGCGGGTGCATGGGGCGGAGACGGGGATGTCTCACCTCAGTAGCGGTCGGATTAGCCAATGACGAAGCAACGTGATAAGATACGGGGGATTCAGCCGGTCGTAGACGCCGACTGCGGGTCGCACCGCCGTTGTTGTACGAACCGCTTCGCGGCTTCGCCCCTACGGGCGGCTCGCCCACGGATGACTGATTTCGTCTGGGAGACCGACATGCGTAGACAGCATCGCAGCGTGTCCTGCGGACGCGCCGTCCAGTGGGCCTGGGGCACGGACCGCGCTCCAGGCCGACTCCATGCGGGACTCGTCGCGGGCTTGAGTCTCCTCGTTTGCGCGCCGGCCTGGGGAGGTCCGAATCTGGTCGCCATCGGCAATTACGGCGACGTGCCCTTTCGGCGGGCGGAGGGACGCGACAGCTTCTCCGGTAAGGAGATCATCTATAGCTTCGACGACCCGGAATTCGATTTCGGACGGGTGATTGTCCGCTCCAACCAGCCCAAGGTCGTGGTGCGCCGCGATCTCTTCGTGGGCTTCACCGGTGACGCCCTTCTGCTCAGCACGCGGCCTGAGGACGGACGCGCCGGCGCTAGCGCCGGGGGCAACATCCAAATCCAGGAAGTGGAAGTCTGGCTGCGCATCAACGGCAAGCTGCGACCCGGGGCGACCTACGAATGGGAGGTGGAGAGCGTTTCGGCGCAGGAGACCCAGGGCGACATGCCGGCGCTGATCCCGGCTCTTTGGGCCGACGGCGAGCAGATCGGCGCCGAAGTCAACATCAAGAGACCGGAGCAGCCGGACGACGACCGCATCCAGCGACTCCTGCTTCCCCACGGGCAAGTGACTCTTAAGAAGTTTGAAAAGCAGACGGGCGGGGCGTGGATCGTCCTCAAGCCCACGGGCTTCGGGGCCTCTGTCGGCCTGAAGCGGTTCTCGTTCCGTGAGGTCGATTCCGATCCGGCCACCGCTGCCGACGCGGGAATGCCGGTGCCCGTTCGTTACATCCCCATCCGCAACGTGCTGGAAGACGACATCGCCGCGGTTCTGGAACGAAGCACTCGGGCGTTGAAAGCTCCGATGCGCCCGGATTACACCTGGGGGGGCGACGCCGATCTCGCCGGGCGGGTGATGACCACGGCTCGCGTCGCCAACGCTTTGGCCGAACTCGAGCCGACCCTTCGAGACTCAGGGCAGGCTTCGGAAGATGTGAAACAGGCCATGCAATGGCTGGCCAAGCAGTCCCCGCCCGCCGCCCAAACCTGGAGCCTCGACACCGTCGCCGCCCGACTCCACTGCCTCGCCCGGCACGGCGGACTCGCCGAGTTCGGACCGGCTATCCAGGCCGACGTTCAGTTCCTGGTGGCCGCTCAAGCGAGCGACGGCGGCTGGGCCGATCGTACGCCGACGGCCGGTTCTGCACCGAACACGGCCAACCTCGCCGGTTCCAACCATGACGCTTCTACGCGGGTCCTCTCCGCCTTACGCGAGGCCCGATTCGCCGGCGCGGAACCGGACAAGAGCGTGTGGAAGGGCCTTCTACGTTACTGGACCGAAGCCCAGGTTTACGACGGAGGGTTCAGCAACAAGCTGGAAAAATACGGCGGAGTCGGTCAAGCGCCGACCTCGGCCTACACCGCCACCGGGGCGGCTGCGCTTCTGGCCGGCGTCGACATGTCCGCCTGCATCGGCAACAAGCGGTGTTCAACCTACACCGCCGCGGCCGAGCAGCTTCGGGCGGCAACTCGCGCACTCGACTGGCTGGAGAAGAACTACAAAGAGCAGTTCAAGGCTGAGGGCTCTGTGGTCGGGACCGCCGACCCCTACCTTGAACCCGCTCGAATGCAGCTTCTGGGGGGGATCTCCGGCCTCTCTCATTTCCACGACAAGGAGCACTTTGACGAGGAGGCGTGGGCGTTGTTGCAGCATTATGACAAAGCATCCGGCTTGTTCGGCGTTCGCGCACCACAAGGCAACACTTTCGCCCAGGCGCCGTCCCTGTTGCGGACGGCGGACGCGTTGTCGATCCTTGGCGCGGGGGCAGCCCCGACGGTCTGCCAACGGATCATTGCCGGCGATGCGGCAAACCACTGGGGAGAATACAGGGGCGACGTCCAGCACCTCGTCCGCTACCTCGCCTCCAAACGCGGCCGACAGTTCAATTGGCGGCGCACGTCCATCGACCGAGAGGTCCGCGAACTCGTCGAGGTCCCGATCACGTTTCTGAGTGTGCTGGGTCCGTTCAACTGGTCGCCGGCGGAATGGCAAAAGGTTCGAGACTATTGCCTTGCGGGCGGCTCGGTGGTGATCGACATCGCGGAGGAAGCGGAGGGCCAGCGCGACATCGTCGTCTCGGCCTTGAAGCAGGCCTTCCCCGAATATCCACTGGCCGAGCTCCCATCGGACGCGCCGGTCTTGACCCCCCTGTCATCCCCCCTTGAAAAGGGGGGAACGGAGGGGGGTCGCCTTAAAGTCCCCGGCATACAGGCTATGGGCAACGGGTTCCGCCATTTTCTGTTTTTGCCGAAGCAAAGCTGGTCCTGCCAATGGCACCTGAATCAGGTGGACGAGCACAAAGAGGCTTTCGCCTTCATGAACAACCTGTTGACCTACGCGACGGATGACACGCCGCCGCGCAGCTCCTTCGCCGTCTCGACGTACGCCGTGGGATCGGTGCCGTCGAAGTCCGTGAAGGCCCACCGCTTGCAGATCGGCAGCTCCCTCCCGGCCTATCCGAACCTCGTGGAAACGATGGATCGGCTGATGCGCTCCAACTACCGCCTGGCCATCACCGAGCCGAGCGACCCGAAGGAGGCCGATCTGGTGTGGGTCAACGTCGCCGGCCCGGACCCGCCCTCCGAACCGCAGCGCGCCGAGATGCTGGATGCGCTCCGCGGCGGCAAATACCTGTTCGTCGATGTGGTCAGCGGCAACAAGGACTGGGACGAAGGCTTTCGGGTCGCACTGAAACAGTTGGATGCAGGCATCACCCTGGAGAAGCTCAGCCGTAGCGACCCCGTCTTCACCGGCGAGATCCCCGGCACGCAAGGTTTCGACGCGGTGACGGTCAACTTCCGCAAGGCCCTGCACACCCGCTTCTCGACCGCCGGACGGTGCGATCTCTACGCCATTCTCTGGAAAGGCAAGCCGGTCGGCGTCTACAGTGCCTACGATATCTCGTCGGGAATCGGCTATCATTACTTCCCGGACTGCCGCGGGGTGACGCCCCAGCACGCCCGGGAGTTGGCGATGAACGTCTTCCTCGCCGCATACGGGTGGAAAGTCTCCGCCGCAACGGGCTCGGGCAGTGGGACGAAAGGATGACCCTTATGACCCGCTGGATGGGATGGATCGCCGTGCTGGGGCCGGTCATTCCCGCCGCCGCCGAAACCGTCATCCTGAAAAACGGCGCCTTCGTCGAAGGCGAGGTCACGGTCCAGACGAGCGCCACCGTCCGCGTGAAGACGCGTTTCGGCGAACGGAGCTTTTCCCGCAAGGAGATCGAGCAGATCATCGAGTCCGTCGATCACGCTGACCCCGAGGCGGTCAACAAGTTCGCCGATCTTCCGCCGGCGCATAAGGCCGTCCTCAACGCCCAAGCCGACTACGACCTTGGACGATACGAACGGGCCTTGTCCCGCCTCGAACCCCTCCGCGACTACCAGGAAAACAAGGCCATTCGGATGAAGGTCGATTGGCTGATCATCGAGATCAACGAACGGCTGGCCCGCTGGGATGAAGTCAAGAAGATGCTCGAGGACAAGAAGGAGCATGGCGCTCCGCCGGAGAAGATTCGCGCCAAGGCCCATCTCGATATCTTCGAGGTCAATCCCGACTACGACCTGCGCTTCATCGGCAAGAAGAACGCGCGGAACTTCATCCGCGATGAGGAGACGCACAACCGGGCCAAGGAACCCCAGTCCCTCCGCGACGCGACGATCATGCGACTCGCCCTGGAGGAATACTGCGAACAACTGCTGGTCGAGGACAAGCAGAGCGTCAAGGCCTTCGGCAGCAAGCTCAAGCTCGATGCGACGTACGAAGCGATCAAGAAGGCGTCCGGCTCCGGCGACCTTTCGAGCAGTCTGCCGTACCTGAACGACCTCAAGGCCGCCGAAGCCGCCCTCACCAAAGCCCAGGCCATCCTCGGCGACTACGGCAGCGCTTTCGAGCTCGACCTTCTCCGCACCGAACTCAATCATCTCATTATGATCGCCGAACGCCTGGGGGGGGAGTTGGTTCGCGCCAGCCCAGAGACCGTCAACCCCGGCTTCGATCCGCGCAGCGGTCAGCTTACGCCCGAGGGCCGACGCCAGTGGCAGCAGAAATGCGACGAATTTCTCAACGCGGCCAAGCCGCTCGTTCGACTGGGCGAGTACATGTTGAAGAGAACGGAGCGCTACCCGCAGGAATTGCGTGATCTGCGCGACTCGTTGACCGACGGCAATGAACGTCTGGCGCAGACAATCAAATCCGTCAAAAAAGCAAGGGACCGAACGCATGTGTAGTCATTGGAATGCTTTCGCACGACACGGGGGGCGATTCCTCATCGTTGTGCTTTCCTTCTGTACGGCGGCCTACGCCTCTGACATGGACAAGGTGAAGGCCCTTCTCGACCAAAACAAATACTCCGAGGCGATCGACCTGTTGGTCAAGGAGGCGGACGAGAACCCCGCCCACGAAGCGGCGCGGGTCCTCCTGGCGGAGACCTATGAGAAGGCCGACATGCCGGACAAGGCGGCCGCCGCCTGGCGGGACCTCGCCGCACTGTCGCGCAACGACGCCAACCTCCGTAAGGCACGCCGAGCGCTCGCCCGTCTGCGACGACAAGAGTTGGACAGGCAGGACGTCGCCGACGCCGGCAAGACCGATGCGTCCAAGGACCCCTTCAAGATTCCCATGCCGGAAATCGAATGGAAGGGGTTGGAGATCATTGAGGACAACAAATATCTCCCCCCGATCCTACCGCCGCCGCTCAAGGTCGAGGTCCCTGCGCTGGTCTACGAGACCCAACACTTCACCGTCTATTCCACCAACGAGCGGCTCTCCAAGACGATCGGCGAGCGGGCAGAGGTCTATCTGGACTTCATGACCAAACAGCTCTTCGGCGGTCGGTCCTGGGCGGTGCGCTTCCCCATCCTCGTCTACAGCAGTTCTCAGGACTATCAGCAACACGGCGGTCCGGCAGGCAGCGGCGGAGTCACGTACGGGCACGTCACCGGAAGGACGCAAGCCATCGTGCTCTTTCAGCTTAAACCCGACTTCGGCCGCGGTGGGAAAAGTGGCGGCGGAAGCAGCCGCGGGGGCGGCGGGGGCGGACCGCAAGTCTGGAAGTATGGGATTGAAAGCGTCCTTCCCCACGAACTGACCCACGCGGTCATCAGCGAGTTCTTTGGCGGTCAGAACTCCAAGACCCCGCGCTGGCTGCACGAGGCCGTTGCCGGACGCTTCGAGCATACCCGCGATCACTATGGCGAAGCCGCAAGGCTCGCCCGCAAAGTTGTGGCCGGCGAGTACTTCCGCCTGCGCGACCTCTTTGAGCAGAAGGTCTACCCGGAACGGATCGAACTTTTCTACGAACAATCGGCCGCCGTGGTCCTTTACTTGTTTGAGGCCGGTCCCGACGCCATGTATGCGTTCCTGAGCGAGCTCGCCGCCGGAAACGGCCACGACGCCGCCTGCGCCGCCGCCCTCGGCATCCCCGAAGAGGGCGCCGTCGAGGAGTTCGAGAAAAGGTGGGTCGAGTGGATGCGCCGCCGCTACGTCAGGGACCTCGACATCAAGGTCGACGCTACGCAGACTGCCTCCGCGGAAAAGAGCAACAGCGCCTTCTTCCTCCCCTGGGTCAACGAACTCGACACGGTGGGCAGCATTCCCGACTCCTCCTGGCGACCCTTGGATCTCACTTCCCTCAAGTCCTTCAGCAGCCTCGGTCGCCCCAAGGAGGAATGGTCCGCCAAGGACGGCATCCTGCGTTGCGAGATCGCCGCCGGGGAGGTCTCCACCCTGCTCGGAATCCGCATGAACGAGACGGCCCCGGTCGCGCTCACCGCCGAGGTGCGCTATCTGGGAAGTCCCGGCGATTCGCAGCGCTTGTTCGGGTTCACCCAACTCGACGCCGACGGGTACGACACCCGCGTGGAGGCCTTGGCGACGCTTCGCGACAACACGCCCCACAAGATCGTCTGCCTCTGGACCGACGATCTCGCCCTCTACGTGGACGGGACGTGCACCGCACGCTACCCGGCCTTCCGGGTCGGCGCCAACGCCCAGGACATCGACTTTCCACTCGCCCTCGTCGCCTTCGGACCGGTCGAGGTCCAGAACCTGCGCGTCGCGGCGATTAAGGCGTTCTCAGAGAAACCCGTCGTCGTCCAGGCCGAGAAGCGCGACGCCAAGCCGGAGGAGCCTACCGGTCGTCGCGGGGCGCGCGAGAGCCGACGCCCTCGACGTGACGAAAAGAAAGGCCCCTGACCGAGCCGAAGGGACCTGCGTACGATGCCCGCGGGTGAAGCCATCCTGGTCGTCGAGGACGAGACGGATCGAAGCAGTCAACGCACGGCTGCACGACGGGACGCAAAGCCGGGGATTGCAAATTGTTATGCGACAAGGTATTATGATTCTCTTGTCGACCATCGCTCAGTCTGAGCTTATTGCTTGACCGATCGACGACGGATCGATATACTCATGGGTCGTTCGGTTTCGCAGCTCCGTTGTGAGCATCGTCCAACCGACCCGGTGGTCCGGGTCGGTGTTCGCATCGAGGTCCGCGGTGCCTAAGAATCTGGGCAAAAACAACTCCGCATTTTCGGTTTGGCGTTCATGGTAGCCTTGGCGCGGTTCGGGGTTGAATCGTGTAGTTCCATTTTGGGCAGGTTGCGTGGTGTTGGATGGAGAGGGTTTTGAACTCCTTCTTGGTGATCTTGATTTTGGTCGCGTAGATCTTGTCGATCCATTTCGCCTCGACCCGCAAGCCGGATCGGTTGGAGGTGTCGCGAATGCAGCCGAGCATTACGTCCAGTGATCGAAGCGGAACGCCGGCCCAGTTGATGCTGATGGGGCCGAACAGTCGGCGCTCGACAGGGTTCCACTTGGAGGCGCCTCTCGGATA
>JAZDHF010000140.1:0-3469 GCA_043806315.1 Planctomycetota bacterium
GGACGGCACGGTTCAATACGCCTCCTCCGCGCAGCGCTGCCGTTTGCGACGCCGGGGCGAGCATGGGGTAGGCAAAGGTGAAGACATTGGCGACGAGAACGCCGGCGATGGCAAGGCCACGGAGGGCATCGAGCGCAAGCCCGCGTTCAGCTTCAACGACCGGGCCGGTCGGCTGTTCCGCTGATGGCTGCATGCCAGCTTGAGCTTGCATAAGGAACCGCAGTGCGCAATCAACTCGCGCCGTCTCGACGTCAGTGCCGACACAGGCGACCGAATATGCCGTCTATTCCTGCGACTCCGCGGCGGAGAGCCGGCTCCTCGGGAGCACGAATGTTACTTGGCAACGCACCGGTCCACCAACGCCAATGAATGCTGCAGAGAATTTCTTCGTTCGTCGTTCCCGCCGGCCGGCACCCGGGACGTTGACCTTCTTGTTGGCTACTTGGAGGTCCAGGTTGTTTTCTCAAGGATCTGGAATGACGTCCGGCGTTATCCCGTGGGTTGCGTTGATACGCATACCAACACGGAGGGAAGCAGCACTGAGGATGACGCACGTACGGAGTTGCTACCGCCGGGACCAGCGGAGGCGCAGTCACTGTGTTTCCACTGCGCGCATCCGATGCCGGCAAACGTCCTGAAGGCGGCGTGTCCGACGTGCGGGATGTTTCAGCACGTGGCTTGCGATGACTAGACACTCGCGAAGACACCACAAGCCGAAGAACCGCGCAAAGGATCGCGGTGCCGGAGCGGTTGCACGGACCAGCACCTATTGCGCCTGCAAGCGTTGCACGGCGAAGTGGTTCTGTGACCAAGTTCAGGGTCGCTGTCCGCGTTGTGGCAGCGCAGATTTCATGAAAACGAAGGCAAGGAGGCCCTGGGTTAACGACGCGTTTCGGCAAAGTTGCCTGACCCACGAAGGGCCATGTACGAGCACTGGAGACCAAGCCATGAAGAAGCCCGAGAAACAGATTCGAGCCGGCAGCATCTGCGCCTCGATTTGGCGCGATGAGCGTGCGGACAACGGGCGCGCCGTCGTACGCCACAATGTGACGTTCCAGAAACGATACTTCGACCAGAAGACGAAGAGCTGGCAAAACACGGATTGCTTCTTCGCTGACGATCTTCCACGCCACTGCCTGGTCGCCGGGCGGGCCTTCGAATTCATCGCGCTCCGTGATTCTACGAACATGCGCGGTGAAATGGCTTCTGAGCAGAAATGAGCCCCATCTTGAGATCATTGCGTCCACAGCGCGTGGTAACGATTGGGAGAGGCGGTCAACTGGACGCATGTCCAGACGGCCGCGCTCGGAAAGGTACGCACCTGACAGTCAGCCTGAAGACACTGTCGCGCGAGCTGGACGCTCATCGATCGTCGATTCGGCGATGGCTCCGTGAGGCCGACATCCGACCGGTTGTCCTTGGCCAAGGGCGCAAAGGTGCCATCCGTTACCTTTGGTCTGAAGTCGAAGCGTGGCTCCTAACCCGCGAACGGGCTGACTGAACCACTCAGGTCGCTACCCGCAGCTGCGACTGGACCTGCTGCGGTACCACCTGGTCTAATCGGGCCAAGACTTTTTGGAGCAGCGCGTCGGTTGCACCTGGTGCCTGGGGCTTCTCAAACTCCACCACGTCGTGCATCCTCTCTGGTTGCAGCGCCGCATAATGTCGGCGGCATATCTCCGGCGAGTTGCCCATAAGCTCGGCGATTTTGTAGAGCGATTCGCCCTTCTGGGCGAGGTGGCTGCCAAACGTGTGGCGAAAATCCAAGCAGGACCACGACAGTCCGTGTTTGCTGTTGATCGCCCGGAGATCCTGGGAAAAATTGTCCGGATCCCAGCGTCCCCCGGCCGGGGACGGGAAGTACCACCGGCAAGCCCGTTTCGGCACATGGGCTTGCAAAGCCTGAACCAGGGCACTGCTTACCGGCACCACCCGGTTGCGTTTTGTCTTGGGCTGCCAGAACTCTTCGTCCACGGTTTTGGCCACAACGCGGATCAGCCGGCGCTCGAGATCCACATCATCGTGGGTCAACCAGAGCGCTTCCTCGCGACGCAGGCCAGCGTAAATGTAGGTGGCGACCAAAGCTTGGATCGTCGGGTGCGAACCGAGCACCGAGAGTTGGTACGTGATCTCCTCGGCGGACAGGAACCGAATCGACAACGGTGGTTCGTTGCGGCGTTGCACCGCGGCCGCGGGATTCGGATATCGGCGATCCAGAGACACGAAGTTGCGGGTGCGGATCGCGTAGTTGAACATCACGTGAAGGATCTCGCGGTAACGGTTCGCGGTCTTCGGAGCGATGCCCGACTCCAGAATTCGCCGAGTGATGAAGCCCTCGATTACCGCCGGCGTGACGTCTTCGAGGTACTTGACAGGGACGTGGAACGACCGCATGCGATCCTCGATGCGGACCGTATCGTCGGTCAGGTATGGCTGATTCGTGTTGCTCCCCAGCTTCAACGCCGGACAGATCGGCCCAAAGAATACACGCAGGGCGGAGCCATCCGCAGAATAAGACTTTCGCGTCCGCCTGGTGGAAAGATACCGGCAAAAATCGCCCAGAAACTCCGGCAGCGGCGTACGCGACGGCGCCACGAGCTGGCCGGTTGTCATCTCCGCTTCCACGCGCCGCTTGGCAGCGATCGCCACGCGTTCGTTGGCGGTGTGGAGAGAGTGGTGTATCTGTCGCTTACCCACGCGGTACTTGATCCACCACGTTCCTCTGCGACCTCGCCTGAAGATCGACGCCATGGCAACTGCCTCCGTCGCTCCCAACCAAGTTTGCTCATCCCTCGTTAGGAGCGGAGGCACGGTGCCTTTCGTTTCAGTCGAGTGGTTATGGCCTTGCGAACCCCGGCTTGTGGGACCAAATTGGTACCAACTCGACGTTTTTGGCGCACGCGCAACAAAAAAGGGACAAGCGTAAGCTCTTGTCCCTAAGTCACTTGCGTCAATTAGCGGGGGCTGGATTCGAACCAGCGACCTCCGGGTTATGAGCCCGACGAGCTGCCAACTGCTCTACCCCGCAATCATGCCCGCACGGTAGCCCACACGTCGCAAGGTGTCAAGGGAAACGCCGAAAAGACCGTTTGCCCGGGGATTTTGGCGTCAGGCGACTCTTCGTGTTTCCCAGGAGTGGCCCCACTGGCGGCCTGCGCCGTGGACGCGGGGGAGACGAACCGCAGTGCCAGCTCGATGGCCAAGCTCTACGCCTCCGAGGCCGCCAACCGCATCGCCTACCGCGCCGTCCAGGTCCACGGCAGCGCGGGATACGTCCGTGAGTGTCGCGTCGAGCAACTCTACCGCGACGCGCGGATCACCTCTATCTAGATTCTGTTGATTGGGCCGTTTTTTCGACGGGTCGAGGGGTGCGACGCGGCGTCGGTATCTGCGACCGCCGCGCGCTCAGTTGCCCAACGGGCTGTTTTTCAAGGCCAATTTGCCCATCGTCTCAGAATCGCTCCGCGAT
>JAZDHF010000141.1:0-14167 GCA_043806315.1 Planctomycetota bacterium
TCCATGACACACTCAAACCTCCCTGCCGCTCTGAAATCGCGAGACATCCATGCCCGCGACGCTGATAACGCAGTTTAGCTCCTCAACAGCTACCCAAACACCACCAAGAAATGTGGGTAACAGCAAGGCGCAAGCGACGGGCCGCGCCGCGCCGTGCGCGGAACATGTTCCGGCCCCGCGCTCGCGCTTGGGGTTCGGATGAACCCGCCCGTACCCCGCCTAAACGGTCGCCCACCCCGACGCCAAAGACCACATAGCCTACGCGATTTGACACCCCACATCTAGTGGCGTTACCCTGCCGAACGGGCTAGATGTCGCTGCGGCGATCGTCTCGCCGCCCCAGAAACGAAGACCCCCACCGGCTACCACGAGGGCTTGGACGGTACGACATGGTCTGCCCCTCCTGCAAAGGACTCGATAACAAGGTGATCGACTCCCGCGTCACCGAGGGTGGGGCGGCCATCCGTCGTCGCCGCGTTTGCCTCGCCTGTAATCGGCGCTTCACGACGAAGGAACGTGTGGAGGAAGAACTTCGCCTGACGGTGATCAAGGCGAGCGGCCAGCGCGTTCCCTACAACCGCGACAACATCGTCAACGGCGTCTCGCGGGCCTGCTCCAAGCTCGAGATCCGCGACGAGCAACTGCAGGAACTCACCGACCATGTCGAAGAGGACATCTTCAGCAATCACGACCGCGAGGTGAAAACGGAGGACATCGGCCGCTACGTGGGGATTCACTTGCGGCGGCTCAATCCCGTCGCCTACGTCCGCTTCATGAGCGTCCACCGCAAGTTCAACACCATCGATGCGTTCATCGAGGAGATCAGCGACGTGCGCGTCCGCGCCGCCCAGGAGAGCCCGACCCAGCAGTCGCTCTTCGAAGCCTGAACGAAACACTGAAACACTGAAACGCTGAAACATCGAAACGCCGCAGCGCCAATCTGACCCGGCTTCCAAAGGTGACAGCGTCTTGTCACGCCTCGCGGAGGCGCTGCGCAGCGCCGGAATCGCCTTCACGCAAACTCAGCATCGCCCGGTGTACACCAGCGCCGAAGCAGCCGAAGTGCGCGGCGTCTCGCTCCACAGCGGCGCCAAAGCCCTCATCGTCAAAGGCGGCGAAACTTTCCTCATGGCGGTGATCCCCGCCGATCTTTCCTTGGCCAGTCATGCCCTCCGCGCCCTGCTCGGCACGAAAAAGCTGCGTTTCGCCACCAAGGACGAGGTCTTGAACCTGACCGGTCTGACGCCGGGATCGATCCCCCCGTTCGGAAGCCTGTTCAACCTCCCCACGTACTGCGACGTTCGCTTGGCCGACAATGAGCGGATCAACTTCAACGCGGGGAGTCACACCGTCTCGATCCAAATGGCCTATACCGACTACCTCGCCTATGAATCCCCGCGGATGGCCGAGATCGCCAAGGTCGATGACCCCACCGACAACCGCTGACGCCCCCGACGCCGCACGGGTTACAACATTCGCGGAACTCTGTAATCGTCCGCCGCGCCCGTTTGTGGTATGAATACTTGTAGACGGCTTCGCCGGCGCGCCTTGCGCCCCGCGAACGACGTTGGCAAGGGCATCATGATGACGGAGCCTCGACGAGAATGGGAGCGCATCATCGCGCCGATGCGCGAACGGGTCGGATCCTACGCCCGCTTGATCCAAGAACTCTTCAGTGAATCGGCTCGAGCGCTCACCGTCTTCGGCTCGGCGCTGACCGACGCCTTCAACGTCGATCGCGACACCGTCCGCAGCGTGCTGCTCGTCGAGCGGGTCGAGTTGCCGCTCCTTCGTCGCCTCGCCGACCGCGGGATCAAGCTCGGCAAGGCCGGCGTGGCCGCGCCGCTCATCATGACGCCCCACCACGTCCAGACGTCGCTCGACACCTTTCCACTCGAGCTTATGGAGATTCAGCAACAACACGTCACCCTCTTCGGCCCGGACTACTTCAACGATCTCGCGTTCGAGAAGGCCCACGTCCGCCTGCAATGTGAACGCGAACTCAAGCGAACGCTCATCGGCCTGCGGCAGGCCCTCCTCGCCAGCGCGGGGCGGGAACGGCTCGTCCCCGGGATCGGGATCGACGCGGCGGAGACCCTCGTGCGGACCCTCCGCGGCCTGCTCTGGTTGAAGGACCGCCGGGAGTTCAAGGACACCCTTCAAATCATCGCCGAGGTCGAAATGCTCGCCGCACGCAAGCTACCCGGCATCAGAGCCGCTCTCGATCGCGCCAGACCCTCGGGCTGGAGTGACTTCGATCGTCTCTATGACGACGTCGACGCCCTCGGAGAGATCGTCAATGGGTGGTAGGGGCGTGACACATTTGATCCTGCGGGTTGGGTGGCATGCCCAAGCCCGGCCCCGCCGGGCGCCGGCATGTCGTTCCTCGGCATGGCGGCGCTGCGCTTGGCCATGCCACCCGAAAAATGGGCTGTATCGAGCCAGTAAGGGCGCCTCGTACATGATTGCCGCGATCGGATTGGGCGTCTCCGCGCACCGCGCCGTCGCCAACGTGACCGTCCGTGATCCCGGCGCCTTCGTTGTCGACCGCGCCGGCATCATCGACGATCGCGTCGAGCGACAACTGGAAGGGTGGCTGCGCGAGCTGGAACAAAAAACCACCGCCCAGGTGAAGGTGCTAACCGTGCCCACCACCGACGGCGAGGACTTCTTCAGCTTCGTCCAGCGTCATGCCGAACTGTGGAAGCTCGGCCGCGTTCGCCGCGACAACGGCGCTCTCATCGCCGTCGCCGTGAAGGAGCGTCAGGTCCGCATCCAGACCGGGTACGGGATCGAGCCGATCCTCCCCGACTCCTGGTGCGGAACCGTCTCGCGAAAGGTCTTTGCCGCCCACTTCAAACGGGGGGCCTACAGCGAGGGCATTTATCAGGGCACGATCGCCGTGGCGAATAAGGTGGCCGACGCCGCGAATGTGACCTTGAGCGGCCTCCCCGACTTTCGCTTTGCGGCCAGTCGCGGCTCGCCGGTCCCGGCGGTCTGCGGGGTCGGCCTCGTGCCGTTCATTGTGTTCATCATCCTGATCTCCTCGCTCTCCCGGCGCCGCCGCCACTACGGCCGGTGGGGCGGCGGTCGATTGATGGAAGGGTTGTTTTGGGGTGCAATGATCAACAATATGATGGGAGGTCGCCGGTCATCCTGGGGCGGAGGCGGATTCGGCGGAGGGTCCGGGGGTGGATTCGGCGGCTCCTTCGGGCGCGGCGGACGATTTGGCGGAGGAGGCGGCGGTGCAAGCTGGTGACACTTGTCCGTCCTGCGGGACGGGGATTCAAAGAAACGCGGCGTTCTGCCCCAACTGCGGGGCCAAGCTGGGCAGTATCAGACCCGGGAGCGGCAGCGACCGGATACAGCGAGGAACATCCATGAACTTCACGAAAGTGATCGGGATCATGCTAGTGGCCGTCCTCGGCGGCGCGGTGGTCGTCGGGGGTTGTCTCTACAGCGGCTACAACCGCGCGGTCGGATTCGATGAAGAAGTGAAAAGCGCCTGGGCCCAAGTGGACAATCAACTTCAGCGTCGTTTCGATCTGATTGACAACCTCGTCGCCACGGTCAAGGGTTTCGCCGCTCAGGAGCAGGACGTGTTCCTCGGCGTCGCCAAGACGCGAGAATCGT
Source organism: Planctomycetota bacterium (assembly GCA_043806315.1). GTDB lineage: Bacteria > Planctomycetota > Phycisphaerae > UBA1845 > UBA1845 > SBAX01. The sequence continues at coordinate 3,634 of JAZDHF010000141.1, forward strand.
ATTTTCAGGCGAAATCCTCGGGTTCATTGCCCGACCAAGCCAGGGCCGCCGGGGCCTTCGAGTCCGCCTTGTCACGCCTCTTGGTGTTGCGCGAAGCGTACCCGGAACTGAAATCCAATGAGTCGTTCTTGAAGCTGCAGGACTCTTTGGAGGGAACGGAAAACCGCCTGGCCGTCGAGCGGCAGCGGTACAATGAGAAGGTGAAGACCCTTAACACTTTCGCCCGCGGAGTGCTGGGAAAGCTGTATGCGTCGCTCGCCGGCGTGAAAGAGGCCCAATACTTCGACGTCCCCGAAGCCGCCAAGGCCGTCCCCAAGGTCGATTTCTCCAAGAAGCCCACGGGTGGGTAGTCGTCCCCGGATCAGAACCCGGAGCGCAAGCGACCGGTCAGTCGCATACGCGCGTCCCATCGGGACGCCACGAACGTAGCCCAGCGTTTCAACGGTGGGTGCAGATCGCCCCCCTTCTCTCCTCCCCTCTCCCTCTCAGGGAGAGGGGCCGGTGGTGAGGGCCGGAGCCGCGACCGTGACGGAGTCCCCCATCAGAGCGGGGAGCGCGAGCGACCCGACAATCCGACCCACGACCGTCACGGAGCGGTGAAACGCGCCTTACCGCTGCCTGGGTGGCCCGCAAGAAACTGTTCGGCAACCGGATAAGTGCCACCTCGTGACACTCACGCGCCGCGTAGGCCAGTCGCAACCGCCAACTCGCCAATCGAAAACCGCACATCGCCAATCTGTAGTGCCACATTCTGGCACCCCAACCCCTCCCGCCTCGTCTCTGATATCTCAAATCTCAAATCGCCCCCCGCGACCCGCCCCTTTCGGCGTTCCGGCCTTTCGGTGTTTCGGCGTTTCCTACTCCTCTTCCACGCCGAGCATGTTCGCAATCCGATCAAAATCGTCGAGCGAAAAATACTCGATCGTGATCCGCCCGCTCCCTTTTCGACGCCCTTCGTGGATGGTCACCTTGGTCTTCACCGCCCGCTCGAAGCGCTGCTCCAAGTCGCGCAGATGCGCTGATCGCAATCGCCCCGGCCCCCGGCGCGGCCGGGACTTTCGGCCGCCGGGACGACCGCTCGAACGATGGCCCCTCGCTCGCGCTCCGGGCTCTGATCGGGGCGTCGCCTATCTGACCCGCAGCGGGGTGTTCCTTTTTGTGGGCGTCGGCGATCCGCGGCTGCAAATTGCCGGGAACCGGGTCGTAGGGGGAGAGCTCCATCGAGTAACGGCCTTGTCCGCGCATGAGAATCCCCTGCCGCGCGGATCATTGATGGAATCCGTATCAGGCGGACCCTAACCGTGGGCGGTGGGATGGAGCCCGATTATGATTGGGCTTCTTGCCGCCGGTCACGAAGCTCGCGTTCGGCCTGGAGCCAATCGGCGTTGGGGTCGCCCGGAGCTCCGTCGCGAGCGAGGAAAATCTCGTACGCGCGACAGCGGATTTCCTCGGCCGTCGGTTTGCCGTCAAAAGCGGAAGTGGCGGCACACGTACCGCCCCTCCGCGTCGTGCCCTCCGGGCTGCCAAAGGGGCGACGTGTGACTGGAGCGTCCGTTGTGCGGGTCCTGCCGGTTTGTTGGGCCATTTTCTTGATCTCCTTTGCGGGATTCGCCGCCGAAGCGGGGTAGTGCGAGTCCCGTCCGTTCATCGACAGATAAACCGCCTCGGTTTGGGCGGCGATGGTATCCCAGGAAAAGCGGGTCTCGGCTTCCCGGCGGCCGTTGAGCCCCATTCGGCGGGCGTTGGCAACGTCCGAAAGCATCACACCCACGCCGTCGCCGATCGAAGGTGCGTCGCCGGAAACGGTAAGTCCGGTGTCTTCGTGGCGGACGAATTCCGCCGGTCCGCCGATGCGCGTCGCGACCACGGGTTTGCCGGCGCTCCAGGCCTCCAAAATGACGATGCCGAAGGGCTCATTGCGGCTGGGGACGCAGACGACATCGGCGCTCTTGAAGAGGCCGACCAGCTCGATTCCCTTCCGGTAGCCGACGAAGCGCGCGGCGGGCGTGCTATGGGCAGCGCCGACCTGGGCCTCAAGATCGGCGCGCATATCGCCCTCGCCCACGAAAACGAACTTGGCCGTGGGGTAGTCGCGCAACACGCGCGGCATCGCCTCCACGAGAAGGTCGGGGCCCTTCTGCCAGGCGAGCCTTCCCGCGAACAGAATGCACGGATCGTCAACGCCGATCGCGTGACGGGCCCGGACCGACTTGACGTCGACCTGGGCGTCAAACGGACGGACATCGACGCCGTTGTAGATCGGGAAGATTTTGTCGGAGGGGACGGTGTAGAGCCACTGGACCTCCTTGCGGAGAGACTCAGAGACGCAGATCACGCGATTGGCAATGTACGTCGCCTCCCACTCGATCTCGCGGATACGCTGCGACTCGCCATGCCAGAATAGTTCGTTCCCGCAGCGGCCGTACTCCGTCGAGTGGACGGTCAGGACGATGGCCCGGCGGCGGTCGTTCTTGATCTGACATAGCCCCTTGGCAACCAGCCAATCGTGGCCGTGGACCACGTCGAACGGGACGCCGTACCCGGCTTCCACCTCGCCGAGATGGCAGGCCAAGCTATCCGACATGCGGCCCATGCTGGTCACGAAGTCGGGGTCCGGTTGGAAGGGGCAGCGATGATAATGGACGCCGTCGATCCGCTCGTAGCGAGATTGGCCTTCGCCGATTCGGGTGAAGACGTGAGCGCTGTGTCCGCGACGCTCCAACGCGGCGGCGAGTTCCGTCACGTGCGGCGCGATGCCGCCCACGCGTATCGAGTGCAGCGACTCCCAAGATAGCAGGGCGATCCTCATCGTGGCTGGCCTTCCTTCCCGGTCGGCATCGAGAACTAGTTAATTACCCTTAGCCTAACGACCTATCGGAATCGGTTGGGGCCGCACTTGAGGTACGGGCCTGTAGGCTCACCGATTTCGCGTTCCGAGGCGCGAAGACCGCTGCTCCGCTCCCATCCACGTGCGACCTGACACGGGATCGAATGGCGGTTATCCTTGGTCCGGGCGTCACCGACCGCGGCACGGGAAATCCCGGGCAAGGCAGCTGGCGTCGTGCGACGAAGAACTGATCGATCCACGCGTGCACACGCATACCAGTATTGACAACGCGAGGTCGGGCGACGGTCGGGCGTTTGCGGCGCCGGTCCGGCGTCTGCTCATCATCGGTCTGGACGGAGCGACGTTCGACGTGCTGAACCCCTTGATGGCCGAGGGGCGTATGCCGAGGCTGAAAGAGGCCGTCGCCGGCGGCGCCTCCGGCCTGCTCCGTTCGACCGTCCCCCCCATCACCCCGGCGGCCTGGACGACTTTTCTCACCGGTAAAAATCCGGGTTCCCACGGCATCATCGACTTTGAACGATACGATGTTCACACTAACAAACTCGCCTTCAACAGCACCCGCTGCCTGAACCACGTTCGGAACCTCTGGCAAATCCTCGGCGACCACGGCTTAAACGTGGGCAGTGTCAACGTTCCGATGACCTACCCCCCCATGCCGGTCAAGGGATTCCTCGTCAGCGGATTCGAGACCCCGGGACCCGAGTCGGACCTAGTATATCCGCCGTCGCTCAAGCACGCAATCCTCGAACGCTGGCCCGATCCGACGCTGAAAGCGAAGTGGCGTCGGAAGGCCTTCGGCGGCGACGCCGTCTTTCGAGAGAACCTCGACTACATCGCCCGCAGCTTCCACCAGGGTGCGGCCATGTCCATGTGGCTTGGTGACGACCACGGCTGGGACGTGCTCATGGTCGTCTTCAAGTTGCTCGACAATTTGCAGCATAAGACCTGGAAGTATCTCGATCCACGCTGGTCGGATCGGAATCCCGTTCGATGCGATCTTGCGAAACGATGCTTTGCGGAGGCGGACAGAGCCGTTGGGACCTTGCTCGATTACGCCGCCGCGAACGGCGCGGCCGTGTTGATCGTCTCGGACCACGGGCACGGCAGCCTGGAAGGAAAGGTGCAGCCGAACCGACTGCTTCACCATTGGGGCTACCTCACCCTTCGCGGCGGCGGATCGCAACGAGCCACGCGGGCGCGCCATGTGTGGGATCGACTGCGCGGTCGAACGCGTCGGTTCTCGCGATCGGGCGACGTGCTTCATGATCTGGCGGTCGACTTCTCGCGGACCCGGGCGTGTGTGATGCACGCGGGGATGGCGGGATTTCTCTACATCAACCTCGAAGGCCGACAACCGACGGGCATCGTCAAACCGACGGAGTACGAAGCCCTCCGCGACGAGCTGCGCGCGAGATTCCTCGGCGATGAGTGCCGGATTCGCGGTCCGCAGGGGCGCGATATTCGCCTCTTCAGCGAGGTGCACAAGCCCGAGGAGTTGTACGGCTGCTCGCGGGCCGATCAGCCGTGGCTGCCCGACTTGATCCTCACGCCGCACGAATCGCTCGCCGTGGTGCGGAAGATTCGCGGGCGACAAGTCGTGCGTTGGCTTTCGTACAATCGCCTGGAGGGGACTCACCGGCCCGACGGGATCCTCATCGCCGCCGGACCGGGCATCGCCCGGGCCGCGAACGTGCGTGCGAACATCGTGGATTGCGCCCCGACGATCCTGGCGATGCTCGGCCTGCGGATTCCGGATGACATGCAGGGACGGGTGATTCACGAACTCGTTGAGCACCCGTTGACGGTGGAACGCGAAGCAGCCTTTGCCGCGCCCCGCCGGACCGAAAAGGAGGAAGTCTACTCCGCAGACGAACTACAGCGGGTCACGGAGCGTCTCTCGGACCTGGGTTACCTGGAGTAGTCGGCGAAGATTTCATCTTCGTCGATGCCGGGCGCGGAACTTGGATGCGCTGCCAGTACACATCGGCCAGCTTGTCCCAGAACCCGACCTCGGTCACCGCGAGCGTGTCTACCCACTTCCCTTCGACGAAAACCGCGGGCGTGCCCTTGATGTCGCAGAGCTTCGCTTGTTCGATATCCCCCGCGAGCCGCGTCGAGACGGTCTGTGACGTCATGGCCTCACGAAACGCGGCGGGATCCAACTGTAAGTCAGCGGCGACGGCGTCGGAGGTGAGCTTGCCCTGGGCGAGCTTGTCCCGGTGTTTGTACAAATAGTCGTGGGCCTGCCAGAAGGCAGGAGTGCCGCGGAGCAACCGGGCCGCTTCGGCCATCGACATCGCCGCACAGGCGTGTGGATGAACCGTCTGTGAGACCCGCTCGTTGCACGCGTGATCCAAAGGATAGTGCTTGAAAACCGTCTTGAGACGCCCTTCGAATAGCGGCTGCGCTTGTGCCTCGAGGAAACTGGCGAACCTTTGGCACGACGGACACGCAAAGTCGCTGAACACCACCACGTCGAGCGTCGGTTGACTCTCGTCCGCCCCGAGCCCGACTCGCACCGGATCGTCCGGTCGGACCGCGATCTCGTGCTTCGTCGCGGCTTGCCAGTTGCGAAGAAGGGCGTCGGAGTCGCTCTTGATGCGGTTCACGACCGCGAGGCAGGCTTTGGCGTTCTCCTTTTCGGCTTCGGCTTGACGCCGCCAAGTCTTCAGGCCGAGCATATTGAGTTCCGCCCAGCCCACCGTGACGATCGCCACGAGCGTGATGACCACCGCCCGAGCCGACGGATACAGCGGCCCGGCCAATGCGGCTTGGCCGGTGAGCGGTGGAATGTCCGGCGGCGTGTGGACCTGTACGGCCTTCGGGCGTCCGGGCCACAGGAATACGAGACAAATCGCAATCAACAAGTTAAGAACGTGGGTCGCCACGCACCACGGACACCATTCGCCCAACACTCGGAACATGATGTTCATGTAGTACGCGGACGCGGCCAGGCCCATGCCGACCAAAAGAAGCGGCAGGATGTGGAGTCGGCGTCGTCGCGGTGACGGGCGACCGATCCCGATGAGCCACATGAGCAAAGCGGAGTAGTAAACCAGGCCCAGGAAAGCCACCGGCAGGTGCAGCCCGCCGTCGTGCTCATCCGGCCTCTTGGGCGGGAAGTAGCTGTAGGGACTCGCCAGGACCGCGGCGCAATTCGCCCCGCCGGGCACGGGTTTGTCCGCGCAGCCCGCCTCGAACCACGCCGCACCCGATGAACCCATCACGTGCTTGAGTACCAGATGATAGCTGACGACCGCCGCCGCCAAGCAAGCCAGGATGGCCACGCCCTGGATGACCCTGCTGAACCTCATGGCCGCGGATGGTAATGCCATGCGGCGAAATGTGGAACGACAAGACCGTCGCCCGCGGCTATCGCGACCGGCAGGGAGCGCACGAGAGACCCCGAAATCCGAACCCCAAGCGCAAGCGCGGGGCCGATCAGAGCCGCGCCCGTGAGGAAGCGGGCCGGAAACGCCGAAATCCGAGCCGCGAGCGCAAGCTCGCGGACTCCGTAGTCCCGAAACGTCGAAATCGGCCTGTTTTTGGTCTTGTCTTACCCCACGCTTGCGGTTACAATGCCTCTTCCTCCTTATGAATCGGCGCCGGCGAGTCCGGCGAGCACTTTTGGGGGGAAGGGTCATGGCTTCACCAATTCCGATGACAGCGCGCGGCACGTGGGGAAGAGTACGCCTCGGATGTCTCGTCATTTGCGCCTGCGCCAGTACTACGCTGAACCCGGCGAACATCACCGTCGCGGAGCCGCCTCAGGGTGCCGTCGTCGGCTGGGGAGGCCAGGTCGTCGGTGTTGATCTCTCGGGCGGTTTCGTCGCTGTTGCCGCGGGCGGGTGGCACAGTCTGGGGCTCAAGACGGATGGATCGATCGCAGCGTGGGGAAGGAATGCGTTCGGTCAAGCGGACGTTCCGGCTCCCAATACCGGTTTCATCGCCGTCGCCGGGGGTGGTTATCACAGTCTGGGCCTCAAGGGCGACGGGTGCATCCTGGGATGGGGACTTGATAACTTCGGTCAAACTAACGTCCCCGCGCCTAACAAAACCTTCGTCGCCGTCGCTGCGGGCGGGTGGCACAGCCTGGGCCTCAAGGCCGACGGCTCCATCGTGGCGTGGGGAAACAACGACTACGGTCAGACCAACGTCCCCGCGCCCAATGCCGATTTCATCGGTATCTCCGCAGGCTCGCGCCATAGTCTGGGCCTCAAGGCCGACGGGTCCATCGTGGCGTGGGGAGACAACGTCTATGGGCAAACCAACATCCCCACGCCGAATGGCGGTTTCATCGCCATCGCCGCGGGCGAGTATCACAACCTGGGGCTTAAGGCCGACGGATCCATCGTGGCCTGGGGCCAAAATGATTTCGCCCAGGCCAACGTTCCGGCACCCAACACGGGTTTCGGCGCCGTCGCCGCAGGTTGGCGCCTCAGTCTGGGGCTCAAGGGCGACGGCTCCATCGTGGCGTGGGGATATGACTACTTCGGTCAGACCAACGTTCCCGCGCCGAATACCGAATTCACCGGCATCGCCGCCAGTATTCACGGTTTGGGTCTCAAGGCCGACGGGTCGATCGTGGCGTGGGGGTGTGGGACTTCCTCGAACCACGGTCAATGCAATGTGGCCGCACCGAATTCTGGTTTCGTCGCCGTCGCCGCCGGCTGGTACCACAGTCTGAGCTTAAAGGCCGACGGGTCGATTGTCGCATGGGGATCCAACGACTTCGGACGGACCATCGTCCCCGCGCCGAATGCCGATTTCATCGCCATCGCCGCGGGCTTGGGCCACAGTCTGGGCCTCAAAGCCGACGGGTCCATCGTGGCGTGGGGATGTGGAGGTCCCTCCAACTACGGTCAATGCCAGGTCCCCGCGCCGAATTCCGATTTCATCGGCATCGCCGCGGGCAAGTACCACAGTTTGGGTCTCAAGGCCGACGGGTCTATCATAGGTTGGGGATTCAACGGCTACGGTCAGACCGACGTTCCCTCCCCCAATGCCGGTTTCATCGCCATCGCCGCCGGCTATTTTCACAGTCTAGCGCTGAACACGGACGGGGCCATCGTGGCGTGGGGAGACAACTACTACGGTCAGACCGACGTTCCCTCCCGCAATGCCGATTTCATCGCCATCGCTGCGGGGTGGTGTCATAATTTGGGGCTCAAGGCCGATGGCACCATCGTGGCATGGGGATGGAACGACTACGGTCAGACCAACGTCCTCGCGCCCAATACCGACTTCGTCGGTATCGCCGCGGGCGCGGGGCACAGTCTGGGCCTCAAGGCCGATGGGTCCATCGTGGCCTGGGGAAACAACGAGTTCGGTCAAACCAACGTCCCCCCACCGAATGCGGATTTCATCGCCATCGCCGCGGGCGGGTACCACACTTTGGCCATCCGAGAGAGCACAGGCGCGTGTTGTTACCTACTCTCTGGAGCGTGCGCCGAGAACGTACAGAGGAGCGCGTGTTCTGGAACTCAGCACGCGTGGACCAAGGGTGCGGGCTGCGTGGACGTGGCGTGCGAGCCCGTCACCGGGGCGTGCTGTGACCACGATCCCTTCGGCGCCTGCACCGACGGCGTCACCCAGGCGGCGTGCGGTTGCCCGACTTGCAATTGGCTGAAACTGGGTTCCTGTTCCGAATTGGATTGCCCGCACACTTCGATCCCGACGGTCGGGGAGTGGGGATTGATGGTCCTTGCGCTTCTCTTGCTCACCGGAGCGAAACTGGCCTTCCGTCGCTCCAACCCGGCGCACCCCAGCGGCCCGTAGGAATCCGGGCGCTACCGCTTCGGGGTCTGATAGGCCGCGCGCGCTCGCCAACCCCCGCCCCGCCGATCACCCAGCAAGTTCTATCTATTGAGCTGGTGGCGTCTCTGCGCCCGCTCCGCGCGCCCAGCGCGCGAGATTTGTTTCACGTGGAACAACGCCTGAGTGCCATCACATGGCACTTATGTTCAATCGGCCATCGGCAGAGCGGGCGGCGTCCACCTAAGCTATCGTCCGCGGTCGCTCTTGGCGGCCACGCGCGCCGGTGCGCGCGAGGGCGATTCGGCAGCGGCGAGTTGTTGGCTGACCCATTGGTTTTTCGGATCGATCCGGTTCGCTTCGACCAGGTGATGGACCGCGGCGGCTTCGTTGTCGTGGCGCATCAGAAATTGAGCGATGGCGATGTGGGCCTTGGCGTTGTCCGGTTCCATGGCCACACCCTGTCGATAGCGCAACAAAGACCCGTCGAGATCACCGCGCTGCTCAAGCTCGTCGGCCAGGAACATTTGCTGCTTGGCCGACGGTCCGACGAACTCCGCCGCCCACTCCGCCTCCTTCAGCGCCTCCTCGAACTGCCCCTTCAGTTCCAGAGCGATGTTCAACCCTTCCAACGACGCCTGGTGGCCCGGGAATTCGTTGACCGCCCGGCGATAGTAGGCCACGGCGTTGTCCAGCTCACGGAAGGCGGCCGCGTGATTGCGTTCCTTGAACTTCTGTGTCGCGACCATCACGCTGCACACGCCGAGGTCATGGAGCGTTTCGACGCGGCGATGGGCCTTATCCTCGGCGTTGAGAAGCAGATACCGCGCCGGGCCGTACTCGCCGTTGAGCATGGCGATTTGACCCTCGTGGCGAAGCTGGCGATAATTGGCATTGCATCCGCCGAAGAGCGCCGCCGCGATGCAGAAAATCGCCACCACAAGGAGCGAGACCCCCGACCAATCTATCCACTCGGAATCCTTGGCGTGTGTCATCTCGAAAACCTCCGTGACTTCGATCTAGTCCTGTACGCCGCCCGCTCCCGCCGCGTCGGGAGTCGGGTCGCCAGGCCCGCATCCTATGCCTGACCGCTTCGTCATTCTACATCATCGGCTCGACCACGGCGAGCACTGGGACCTAATGCTCGAATCGGGTGACGTCCTGCTCACCTGGCAGCTCCTCCGCGACCCGACCGACCCCGCCGGCTACCCCATCCCCGCCCGCCGGATCGGCGACCACCGCAAGGCCTACCTGACCTACGAAGGCCCCCTTTCCCGCAACCGCGGCACGGTCCGACGGGTGGATTCCGGCGCCGTCGAGTTCGAGGAAACCACGCCCCAATACTGCCGTTTCATGTTGGGCGGGAGGCGCTTAGGAGGAATGTTCCTTCTGAGGCAAGACGCCCAGGGCTGGACCTTCGAGGCGGCGGGTGGTCCGTGAGACGGGTGCGTGGGCCGCCGGGCTAATCAGAAGCCCGCAGCGCAAACGACGGATCAAAGCCTCGCGCTGTGGCACTTGGGGTTCGGATTCGGTAGCCTGCGTCACGTTTGATAACGCCAACGTCTTACGGATCCCGTACGAATTGTCCTCGTGGATGTTGTTGTGTAAAAAGCGAAGCAGGTCGCCCACGGAGGTCGGCGCTCCGGTTACCCGGATTGAGTCCGCCTGCGGCGGAATGCCCTGACGCCCCGGGACGAACACCTCTTACCCGGTACTTGGGCCCGAGCTGACCTGCTTCAAGTTCTAGGCTACCAATCGGCCCCCGTGATGTCAAGCGCTAGCGCCACGCTTCAGCGATTCCGCAACAGCGTAGCGAAGGGCCGGTGGGAGAAGAAGTTATGCATGATTCGGGAGCCGATCACATTCGCAGAGAGGTTTTGGGGGCTGAAGGGGCGGAGCTGGAGCATGGACGCCAGAGGCGGCGTTGCGGGC
>JAZDHF010000142.1:0-15832 GCA_043806315.1 Planctomycetota bacterium
ATCCCACGGGGCGCAAGGTGTCCGATGTGGAGTGGACCAAGATCAATCTCCATCGCGATGACTTCCACGGCGATTGGAACTACACCATCCGGCCAAGACGGAACAGATAACTTGAGACAGTTATTTCATCGCAGACGCTTATTATGTGGTCGATGTCTTTGATGCTCCTCACGCCCGTGGCGGAGGAGCTTTTCTTTCGAGGATTCGCTCTTTCAGTTTTCGGGAAGAGCTCGCTCATCGCTGGCGTACTCGGATCGTCCGTTTTGTGCGGAGCCTATCACTTCACTGGTTCGGTCGCTTCACTCGTCATTCCGCTCCCGTTTGCACTGGCTACGGCGTACTGCGTGGTCTTGACCGGAAGTGTCTATCCTGCAATTGCTGCCCACGTCCTCTGGAATCTATTGGCAGTGTGCGCAGATACCGGACATGACTTCCTCGAGCCCACGCGCGTCATGCTCTTTACCTCGGGGGTTGTAGCTGTGACATGCGCGGGACTTCTTCTACGGATGAACAGGGCAGGGTGTCACCGCTGTGGAAATGACTAATCGCATGTGTGCCACTGTGGTGTCAGCAGTGGAGGGTAGCACAGGCGCGCCGGGTGTGAATCCGGGCGGGGGCGGCGGGGCGATGGCCGTGGCCGGAAGCGATTGCGGGTTCAGCGAGTCGCGTTACACCTCGACCCGCTTCGGGTACGCCAAGAACGGTGAGACGGTCACGTACGTCCTCGGTGAGCAGTGGTGCTGGGATCCTCAGGTCGGAGGGTGTCCGACAAATTACACCGTGACGTACGCGAGGGAGTTCAGGTATGATGGGGCCAGGGCGCGGTACATGAACGCGCCTTTGGACCTTGCGACGATGGCACCATACAACACGACGGAGAAGCCGACCGTCTGGTCGGACTACGACGGCGATGAAATATATGGGGATTACACCGTGGCTTCCGCCAGTCCGTGGACGGTGACGAACGTCAACTCCTACGAGGCGGGCGTCTGGCGGAAGCTGGGCAGCGTCGCCGACTACCTCCACAATGACCACCTGGGTACGCTCCGGCTAACCACGGGGAGCACCGGGTCGCCCGGTGCGTTCCGTGTGTTCACCGCCTTCGGCGAGCGTCTCCCCGGTTCGGCGACGGATCGCTTTGGCTACGTCGGAGCGTATGGGTACCAATCAACGCTCGACGGCGGCGCGGAGGTCTTCCCGTACCTCCACGTCGGCGCGCGGTACTACGATCCCTCGAGCGGCCGCTTCCTACAACGCGATCCGATCGGGATTCGAGGGGGGGTGAATGTGTACGCGTACCTTAGAAGCGGCCCGACCAACAGAATCGACCCATCCGGGCTCGTCGATCAGAACTGGGAGCCACCTATGCCAGAGCTTCCGCGTCGCGGGGATCCGTCGCGCCCGCAAAGTCCCGAGGACATTGCGGAGGAATTAAGACAAGAGCGCTGGAAACAACTCCTTGTATGCACGGCCATACCAGTGGCCGCGCTTCCGAACATGATCGCTTCGATAGTCGCAATAGCGGTGGATGCAGCTGTAGGTGTCTATATTATTAACGATCCGATTATTACTCCGTCGAGCCCGCCCCCGAAACCAAGCGCTCCGGCTGGTTAGGGCAACGCGCGTGCACAGTACGAAATGGATGACTGAGGCGCGCTAAGTATGAAGAATCGGTAAACGGGAATTGCAAGGAATCTGTTCTGTGTGGAGACAACGTGTGTCGCCGCGCTGCTCGTTGGAAGACGAGGTGTGCCCAGTTTGTAACTACTCTCTACGGGGCTTATCCGCACCGATACGATGTCCGGAATGTGGTCTCTCACTGGGCTTCGACCCGATTGTTTTTCGTACTTCTGCAAAACCATGGCTTGTTGTAGCCATTGGCGCATCGGTGTCAGCGATCTCGCTCGCTTTCTTAGCATTTGCCAAAGGAGTTGAGGCGGAGCGGTATCTCTTCGTGATACCGTTGCTGTTGCTCTGTTTTGGCTCGCTGTTCCGTGCACACCGCGAACGCGCACGGTTCTTGATCGTATCAGACGACGAAGTCAGGATTTTCCGTCGCGCGGAGGAAATTGCTGCGATTCCCTTGAGCGGGGTAACGGAGGCACGCTGGAACTGGGCCACTGGAACCATCACGTTGAAACTTTCTGGCGCGGACACTCCGGCATCGTTCGTCCCACCATCATGGTGGGCGGCGCGAGACATTCCTCGGGTTATCGAAGAACGTCTCACCAGGCGAACAGCAGGAGAGAAACCCGCAGTCAGGGTGGAAGCGCGAGGGGTGTAACGGGAGAGGTTGGATTGCGCGCTATTGCCGAGCAATCAGAATAAATCCGGGGACACCATACCTATTTCGTGAAATCGGGGGACACCATGCCTATTTCGTGACGCGGGGACAAGGAGACAAGGGCGACGTTCTGGTTTTTCAAGTAGTGTAAGGTCGCGTCCTCAGACCTGATGATGACTACGGGCGTCGTCGGAGCGGTCTGACGAGGATTGCGGGGATGCCGAGGAGCATAAGGACTACGACGGCCGGTTCGGGGACGGCGCCGCCGCTCGCGTTGCCGTGGCCATTGCCGTTGCCGTTGCCTCGGCCATTGCCGTTTCCCGGCGGCGTGCCGCCGTTGCCGAACCCGTAGCGGACCGCGGCAAAGCGGGTGCCCGTGCCGGCCGCGACGACGTCATTGCCGGCGGCCAGCGCGTTCCGGGTGTCGAGGGACGAGGCTTGCATCAAGTCCTCGAGTTGCGAGCGACCGCTGAACGTGTCGAAGGGATTGGCCCGCCCCGCCCGCTGGAACAACGGATCGGTGAGGATGGCCAGGCCATCGGCGTAGAGATTGCCCGAAATGTTGATCGGGCCTAGGTCGAAATCGTGCGTCGTGCTGTCGTCGTCGGCGCGCCCGCTGCGGGACACGTTCTGTCTCGACGAGTAGTCGAGCGTCAGGTCGTAGAAACCGAGCCGATTAAGCGAAAAGTCCGCGTCGAGCAGCACGCTGCCCGAAGCCTGCATCGACTCACCGCCCAGGTTGAAATTGTAGACGTAGTTGAGCGGGGTCGCGGCCGACCGGCCGTTCACCGCGGTCGATAGGGAGACGTCAAATTGTGAGAGAAGTCGTCCGCCGGTGGACACTTGCAGCGAGAGCGGTCCGCTGAGCGACAGATCCGACGCCCCGAAATCGAAGGGCGCTCCGTCGAAAGTGCTGGTGGCCAGGAAGTCGATCCCGCCGCTCAACGGGTTGTGCTGACCGCGCAGGTCAAACCCGGCGAAGTCCAGCGCTGTTCCGAGATTCTTCCTTGCCTCGCCGCGGGCGTCGGCGCCCATCAAAAGCACGACCGACAGGATCGCGGCTCCTAAACGTTGGCCACGTAATGAGAACATGTTTTTTCGCTCCCAATGCGCAGGACGACACCCCGCGCGTAACCCCCCTTGCTTATCGGCCGACTGCGACCCGCGCCGGGGCAAAAAGTCGGCACCCGCATCCGTACGGTACGATACACGCGCAGGCCGTGCGTGGATTTCTCGCAAGGCCGCTTGCGTCTGCGTCCGACTTATCAGACGCCCGCCGGCGTCGGAAGTCAAGGCGGCGGTCTGCGCTCCATCGCGTTTCCACGGCGCAAGAAATGCGCATCACGCGGCTGCGTTTTCCCGATCCCGCGAATCCGCGCGGCAGGGGGCAAACGAAGCCGAACGAAGCCCTCCGAGAGATTGCGAAACCGGGTTCTTGGGGTCGAAAATGCGGTTGGATGGGTTCGTTCTGTATGCCCCTTTTTTCGGGCGGAAAGCGGTCGCGTAGTGGCGGGGCGTGGTGGACGCGAGGCGGGAAAGCGGCGAACTCGAATCGCGTGACATCATGGGCATCTCGGTCGGCGCCGTATCGGCGTCGGCACGCAACGAAGCCCTCCCGTAAGGAACATGATGTGTGATCGGTGAAGCGGGTCGGACGAAGCAAGCGCCGCGCGGAATCACTCCACGCCAATCGTTCTCGCCAGTGCAGTCAGCTTTTCTTTCACCTCTTCCGGGATTTCATCGGGCGTCATCGTCGCTTCTGGGAAGCGTAGGTCTCCGATTCTTGTCGAACGCGGGGAGTGAGTGCGTCGAGACGGCGAAGACTCACTTTTCGATCGCCGTCCCGCACTCAGGGCAGACGCCGGATACGTTCCCCGTGAGGTCATATCGACACTTGGGGCACGTGTTCGGGTCGAGTGGACGCCGTCGCCGCTTCAATGCCAGCACGACCTGCGCAACGAGGACCCATTGTAGGCCGCCGAGGACGATCAGCGAGGCGGCGAACACGCGAAGATCACTGTCGACTCCCGGGAGCAGCCAACGCTCAATCAAGTTCAGCAGGCCGAGCGCGGGCAGATCGGCAATGCAGATCGGGACCGTGAAACACCCCCAGACGAACGGTCCTGATGCCGCGGGGAGGACGATGGCGAGAAAAAATGCGACGATGAGGGCGGTGTGGGCAAGGAATGCAGCGACACGCGCATCCAGATACCATTCCCCACGCACCCGCGTATCCCCTTCCCTTCGCTGCGATAATCCCCTCACGGATAAAACTTGCCCATCATGCGGGGGAAGGGGATGGTTTCGCGGATGTGTTTGAGGCCGCAGAGCCAGGCGACGGTACGTTCGACGCCCAGGCCGAAGCCGCCGTGGGGGACGCTGCCGTAGCGGCGCAAATCGAGGTACCACTCGTAGTCGGCTTGCGGCAAATGCTCGTGGTTGATTCGGGCGAGCAGGCGGTCGTAGTCCTCCTCACGGGCCGAGCCGCCGATGATCTCGCCGAAGCCCTGCGGGGCAAGCAGGTCGAAGTTCTCGACGACGCGCTCGTCGTCGCGGGCCTCGCGCATGTAGAAGGCCTTGCAGTGTTTGGGGTAATGGGTGACGAAGACCGGTTGGTCGTGCAGGCGCGAGATGATGGTCTCATCCGAGCCGCCCAGATCGCCGCCCCATTCAAAGTTCTGAGCCAGTTCGATGTGGTGGGGGATGTTGCCGATCTGTTCCTGGAGTTCGGCGCGCTCTTCACGGAGGTCGATCGCTTCGGCGGCGGCCTTGTCCTTGGCCCACTGGGAGGCCGATCCGTTCCTCGCGGTCGCTTCGAGGTCGGTGATGCGTTGATCCGATTCGCTGAGGCGGATGGACTTTTCCTTCAGATCAATCTCCAACAGCGCCTTCGACCGCGGTCCGCGGAGAAGTTCGGCGGCCTGCGAATAGGTAATCCGGTGGAAGGGTCTCTTGATTGCTTGTAGTTCCTCCACGTTGCGGCCCAGTTCGACCAGTTCGTCCCGGTGGTCGCGCAGGACGCGCTCGACGATCGAGCAGATGAAGTCCTCGGCCACGTTGAGAACGTCGTCGAGGGAGGCAAAGGCGATCTCCGGCTCGACCATCCAGAACTCCGTCAGATGCCGCCGGGTTTTGCTCTTTTCCGCGCGGAAGGTCGGGCCGAAGCAGTAGACGTTGCCGTGGGCCATGCAGGCGGCCTCAAGATAAAGCTGGCCGGTTTGGGCGAGGTAGACCGGCTCGCCGAAGTAATCGACCTTGAACAGAGTTTGCGAGCCCTCGCCGGCGGCGGGGGCGAAGATCGGCGTGTCGATCAGCACGTAGCCGTTGTCGTTGAAGAAGCGGCGGATTTGATCGACGACCGTCGCACGGATTCGAAGCACGTGCCAGGGACGCTTGGAGCGGAACCACAGGTGGCGTTGCTTCATCAGAAAGTCGATACCGTGGGGCTTGGGCGTGATGGGATAGTCGCGGGCGGAGTGGATCACGCTGGCGGCGCTGACGCGGACCTCGTAGCCGCCGATCGATCGCTCGTCGGCGCTCACCGTTCCGGTCACCTCCAACGATGATTCCTGGGCAAGGCGTTTGACGTCGTCGTAGAACGCGGCGGAGGCGCGGTTTTTTTCGATGACGCACTGACACAGACCGGTGCCGTCGCGAAGGACCAGAAACGTGATCTTGCCGCCGGGGCGGCTGTGGTAGACCCAGCCGCGAAGGCGGACGGTCCGGCCGACGTGATCACGAAGGCGACGAATCGTGGTGACGGTTTCCATGTCGGCGAGTTTACGGAAGCCGACTTTGGTCTGCAACCTTTGCTCGTCTGGGATCAACGGTTTACAGCGTTCGTTCCGAAGTGGCGTGAGCGCGTGTGGATGGCGAATCGCAATCAGAACCCGGAGCGCAAGCGACGGGCCGAGCGGTTGGCCCCGCGCTGGCGCTTGGGGTTCGGATCACCGACTCCGCGCTCGCAACGGTCGCAGTCGTCCGCTGGGCTTATCGTCCCAGGCGGGAAAGGATCGGAAGCTGAATCCAGCCGTAAATCGAATGGATGAGGAACGCGAGGGCGAGGTAGAGAGGGGTCGATTGTTCGGGAGGGATGGCGCCGCATTGCGATCCGAGGTACAGAGCGACGACGGTGCCCGCAGCGGAGAAAATCAGCGTGATCGCAGCGAGCCGCGCGAGGCCCCGCGCCGCTCGACCGAGGGCGAGGCCGATCGAGGCCATCCATAGTGCCAGTCCGCCCATGCCGAACCGTAGATGGACCGGCAAATACTTGCGCCCATATTCGTTCCACACGAGGAAGACCGCTGCGGCAAGCGCCAGTGTGAGGGTTGCGGCGAGGACGACGCCCGCTCGACGCCACGGTGACCCGCCAATGCGGCTCAACGCAGCGCCGGCGGAAAGAGAGAGGGCACACGCGGCGGCCGTCGCCAAGGTCAGCCAACCGTAGGCCGTGGCGCCCATCATAATCTGGTTGCGTGCGAGTTCCGGCGGCGAACGCAGCATTTCGCGGGTGGCCTGCACAGCTAGGTCGCTGCGCGGTTCCGGGATCGGAAAAGCAAGAGGCGTGAATGCGAAGACGCTCACATCTACGGGGGACCTGAGCATGAAAGTTAGGTATATGAACGGATCGACGCGCCACCAGGTGGTGTAGTACAGCCCGCCGCCCGCGAGAAGATTGAAAATGCCCAGGATAATCCAGGGCGAAGAGCGACTGATACGCGGGGAGCTTCTGACTCGATGCGTCGGCTTACGTCGGCCACGCGACGAGGCGTCGAAGATCACTTTGACTTCCAACGGGGCGCTTGTATTCATCGGTAGTCGTTCACATGGAACGGTTGCATCGTGATTGGAGTGGAGACCGCTCCCTCACGGTCGCGGCTCTGTGTGTTCGGTTGTTAGTTCACCTCCGGCCAGTTACGCGGTCCGACGCTCGTCAAATGCCCGTGGATGTCGAGGGGGCATTCTTGCAAATACCCGTGGATCGAATCCGCGGAAACGGCGTCGACTTCGGCGAGCGTTTCCTCGATCGTGCGCGGAGCGCCGTGGTCCTCCATGTCATCCATCAATTGAGTCAGTCGATAGTAGGGGGCCTCCGCCTCGACGGCCAGTGACGTGCGGCGCTTATTCTTTACCCGATCGACCTCGTGCGCAGAAATGCGCTCTTCGCACATTTGTCTCGCTTCGCCGCGTATGGCCGACAGCACTTCCTCGCAGCGCTCCGGCTGACAAGCGGCGTAGAGGATCATCACGCCGCAATCGTTGTAGTCCAGATGATGCGCGCCCGCGCGAGGGGCCAGACCCTTTTGGACGATGTTCCAGAAGAAGCGTGAATTTTCTCCGCCCAGGATCGTCGAAGCCGCCGAGGCCGTCTCGATCCGCGGATCGGTCGCGGCGATCGACGGGAAGGTGAGGGCGACGACCTGTTGTTTGAACCGGTCCATCGGCAGGACATCCGTTCCCGAATGAATCGACGGCGGGACGCGCGGAGGGACGGGATCGGCCGGTTCCCAGGACGCACAGCAGGCCTCCGCCTGGTCGATGATTTCGTGCGGATCGACATTCCCCGCGACGATCAACATCATGTTGTTCGGGGCGTAGCGCCGTTGGAAGTAGGTCCACATCCGGTCGCGGGTGAGGGCGGCGACGGTGTGTTCGTAGCCGAGGACGGGCCAGGCGAGGGGGTGGCCGGCGAAAACCTTCTCCTGCAAAAAGTCGAACATCACGTGCTCGAGGTGGTCCTTGGACATGGCGATTTCCTCGAGGATCACGTTCTTTTCCGTGGTGAACTCGTCGGGCGGCAGCGCCGATCGAATCATGTCCGCGAGGAGTTCGATCTGCTTTGCGACGTCGGCCTTGCGCACCCAGCCGTAATAGACCGTACGGTCCTCGCTGGTGAAGGCGTTGTAGGTGCTCCCCATGCGGTCGAAGTCGATGTTGACCTCGCGCCACGTTCTCTTGGAGGTTCCCTTGAACATCATGTGTTCGAGGAAGTGTGAAACGCCGGCCAGCTCCGGGATTTCGTCGCGGGCCCCCGTTTGCACGAGGAACCCGGCGGCAGCGCTGCGCACGCCGGGCATGACCTCGATGACCACGCGCAGCCCGTTGGCCAAGGTGTGCAGCGTATAGGGGGATTTCTCGTTCATCCGAATCATCGCGCCGCGGTCCGTGTCGCCTTCGCCGCCGATCCGCCGGCGGCTTCGAGCGGGCGAGGCCCCAGGGTGATTACACAGAGCCGATCCCGCGGATGCAGGGTCAGATAACGACGGATGTCCTCGATGGTCACGGCCTGAACTTTCGCCACCTTCTCTTCGATAGGGATAGGCCGGCCGAAGAAGAAAAGATCAGTGGCCATCTCACTGCATCGCGCCCGGGTGGCGTCGCCGCGAGTCTCCTGGTTGGCGACGATGCCGGTGATGGCTCGATCCAGCTCATCCTGGGTGATGTCGTCGGCCAGACGATCGACCTCATGCAGCAGCGTCTCGTAGGTCCGGTCGCAGCGCTCCGGCGTGGTCGAGGCGCCGAGGAACATCATCCCCGCCCCGCGGGGCGTCTCCTGCCAGGCGCTCACCCAATAGACCAGCCCGCGCTTTTCCCGAACCTCGGTGAAGAGGCGCCCGCTCATGCCTCCGGAGAGAATCCCGAGCGTGACCTGCTGGACGGGGAACTCGTCATGTGTGGCGTCGACACCGGGCCAACAGATGGCGATGTGCTCCTGCTCCAGAGCCTTGTCGTGGTGCGTCGTTCGCGGGGTGAATTCGATAGGAATGGCCTCGCGACCCTCGCGCCCCGAACGGCCGAAGCCGTCGAGGTGTTTGGTCAATGCGTCGGCGACACGGGCGGGCTCGATGGCGCCGGCGACCGAAACGATTATCCGTCCAGCGTGAAAATGGGTCCGCCAGTAGGCTTCCAGGTCGGCGCGGGCGATCCGGTCAAGCGTCTCATGCTCACCGAGTGCGTGGCGACCGAGCACCGGTCCGTAGGCCTGGCGGGAGATCAGCTTGTCCACAATCGCCTGGGCATCGTCGTCGAGGGCGATCAATTCCTGCTTGGCGAGTTGGACACTGACGGAGACGGCCTCCTCCGGGAAGGTCGGTCGCCGCAGCAGCTCGGCGTGCAACTCAATAGCGCGCTTGAAATGTTCGGGGAGAATGGTGCACGTGAAGGTCATGGTCTCGCGGCCCGTGCCGCTCTGACGGCCGGCGCCGATGGCGTCGAAGGCGTCGGCGAGTTCCCGGGCCGTGTAGCCTTCCGTCCCCTTGTCGAGGGTCTCCTCCACGACTCGGGACAGGCCCAAGGTCCGCGGCGGTTCGCTGGATGTCCCCGCAAGGAGGCGTATCTGGAAGGACACCACGTGCCGGTCCGGCAGGGGGGTGACCCCGTATTCCAAGCCGCACGAAAGATGCTCGTGAACCGTCTCGTTCATGGGAACCCCGAGAGAACGTCCAATGCCGCCGGACGACCCGGAAGACCGCGCTCCGTCCATCGGCAGGGTAGGGCCGCTGCTGCAGCGACGCAAGCTGCAACGGTCAGAACGTGCGGGGCGAGGGTCCGTCCCGTTTGGGGCGGCGAAAATGCCCACGGGATGTCATTCTGAGCAGAGCGATGTCATTCTGAGCGCAGCGTGTCACCCTGAGCGCAGCGTGTCACCCTGAGCGAAGCGAAGGGTCTCGTCGCCGAACGGAGATGCTTCGCTGCGCTCAGCATGACAGGTTATGCGCTCAGAATGACGCGAAACGATCACCCCCGCCACTCTTGATGGGGTGCGCCTGCGGGGCGATCAGGGCTGTGAGGGAGCTTCGGAACTATCCGGGGGAGGAGGAGGTTCGAGCGACTTCCGCAAGGCCTCCAAAGCCGGGCTGTCCGGTCTCTTGACTCGTGCCATCTCGAGGAATCTAGCGGCGTCCGCTTGGGGGAGGCCGAGCTTGAGCGCGGATTCCAAGTGTCGGGCGGCGGCGACGTCGTCGCCGGTATGGAAGGCGAGGTCGGCAGCCAGGAAGCGTGCGGCAAAGTCGTCCGGGTTGATCTCCAGGGACCGTTGCAGCCACCGCTGCAGTTTGGGCAGCAGGGTCTCCGCCGGCTGCCGGGGCGCCGAGGCTTCCCGCCGCTGCAAGAGCAACGACTCGCACAAACGCCGCAGGCGGATGCCAAGTTGTTGCTGAACGATTTCCTCGGTCACACCCGCCGGGGCGATCTGGCGAAGGAGTCGGGTCGCTAACGTCTCGTCGTCCGCCGCGAGGTAGTAGTGAATCATTCGCTGCTGAATGCTGAGCTTCAACTCGCGCCCGAGCCGCGAGTCCGGCGCCAGCGTCAGGGCCGCGTCGGCGCGCCGGACGGCTGCCTGTGGGTGATCGGGGTCGGCGAAGAACCGGCAGTCCGCCAGTTCCGCGGAACAGGCCGCGGCGGCCATCGAGGTCGAGGCCGGAAGCCGTTCGTACGCCCTCGCCGCAAGCTCCAATTCCCCGACGGCCCGGTCATAATCGCCTTGGAGGAAGTCCAAGGTTGCGCTCAGCCGCAGCTTCTCCGGCGCCCAAATCTCAGCGGTTTCTCCTGTTGAACCGACCGGCGGCGTCCCGGACAGGGCCTGGCGGGCTTCGGCGAGTATCGGCTTGCTCTGTCGATCAAAATCGGAGCGTCCGGCAAGGTTTCGCAGGACTTCCACATAGGCGTCCGCGATGCGGTTGTAACGCAACGGTCGGGCGAGGACGTTGAAGGCCGCGGCGATATCCACGCCCGAAACGGGCACGCGGACGTAATCGAGCGCGATCTCGGGATCAAAAGGCTGACGGAGAAGTTCACGGTCGATCGCCTTGAGGGCGTTCCTCACGTACGCCTGGGCCGCGTCGGCATCACCGCGATGCACGGCGGACCGGGCTTCCACGAGGTTGATCCGGTATTCCAATTGTCCGTGGTTGAGGAAACCCGGGGAGCGGGAGATGAGCTCCTTGAGCACGTGACTGGCGGCCTTGCCGTGCTCGTCGGCGGCGCCGTAGTCGTCCTGCGCCAGGGCCGACAGCCGTGCGTTGGCCGGTTCCGATTCGCGGGCGCGGCGCTCGCGGTCGGAGGCCCGCTGCTGGAGCTTCTCGGCGGTCAAGGCGTAGGCCTCGCCGAGCCGGTAGAGATTGACGAGGGCGCGTTGCGGATATAACCGATCCACCGCTTGCGACGCGAGCTGAATCGCTTCTTCGTATTCCCCTTTCTGGAACGACTCCTCGGTCCGGTAGGCGCTTCGGGCGGCGGCGAAATCCTGTCGGCCCAGGACAAGAACCATCAAACCGAGCGTCACGCCCACCGACCCGAAGGTCAGTCTGCGGGGACGCGTCGCAGAAAAATGTGTTAACGGACTCGTCGTCGCGGACCCACATAGCGCCCAAGTCAAACCCAGCACGGTGTAGAACGCGACGGGCACTTCGCACACGCGCAGTCCGACTCCGAACGCCTCCTCCACAACCAGTCCCACGAAAGCAGCCAATAGTCCAAGCAACGGCCAGCGGGCATGGTCTACGGGCAGGCGTTTGAGCGCCGCCATTCCCGCCCCCAGCGTAATGAAAATCACCGAGCCGATGAGAACGATTCCCACCGATCCGAGATCCGCCATCACTTCGAGCCATTCATTGTGCGCATGGTCGATCCGCGAATCGAAGACCAGGGGATCATCCAACACATCCTCAGCCGCGAACGAGTCGCCGGTCAGTGCGAAGCCTCCTTGGCCATGTCCGATGAGCGGCTTCTCTTGGAACATCCGCCATGCGTAACTCCACGCATATCCGCGCAAGCGCAGGGTTTCACTTCGTCCCGTGACGGAGGGTTGACCGATCGTCCCGGAAAAATACAGCCAGCCGACTATGGCCAATCCCACCGCAAGAATCACGGGGACTACTTTCCAGCGGCGCGGGGCGGCGAAGAACACGAGCGCAAGCAGTCCGGCCGCCAGTCCCGCGAATGCCCCACGGGAATCGGCCAAGATCAATGCCCACACAGTGACTCCGATGAGCGGCAGCACGAGTATTGTGATGCCGAGAGGGCCTACGGGGCGGGAATGGACTATATGAAATACTCTTTCTCCCACCAGTGCGATTCCGAGAAGAATGCCCGGAATCAATGCCGCGGAGAGGAAATTGGGGTTTCCGAAGGGAAACTTGGCCCGCAGGATAGGGTTTCTGCCATAGTAATACCAGACGGCGATGGCGGCCGTCGTCGCGGTC
Source organism: Planctomycetota bacterium (assembly GCA_043806315.1). Classification (GTDB taxonomy): domain Bacteria; phylum Planctomycetota; class Phycisphaerae; order UBA1845; family UBA1845; genus SBAX01. The sequence goes on from JAZDHF010000142.1 coordinate 12,487, forward strand.
AGTAGGAGGATCACCTGTGCGACAATTCTGGCCGCACGAGCATTCAACCCCAGGCCGAGAGCAATTGCCCAGAGGAACTGAAGGGTCAGGAGGATGCTTCCCCCGATCGCAAGCGGTGGTGCAGAAGACCAACGACTGCCGGCGAAGGACCAGAGTAGATACAAGACAATCAACAACTGCGCGGCAGGAAGTGAGGGGATTTGCGGGCGCGAGGGCGGCGCAGGCAGGTCGAGCTGTTCGCCTTCGTCGTCTGCGGCCGCGGTTTCCCCTTCACCGGCAGGTGCGCTGGCGAGGACGGCTACGCCCAGTGAAAGAACGGCCAAGCCGGCGCCGATTCCAAGGATAAAACCTTTGACCTCGCCGGCGTTGATAGTGGGGAACTGATAGTTGAGGCAGAGCAATTGCACGACGGCGCGGAGCGGCGACTCGGCGTGCCATTCGATCGCTCCGTCCACCAGCGTAGTGGATTCGGCCGCACTGAGTAGGAGAAAGCCGCCGGCACCCGTCATCGAGACCAAAAAGATCATGACGACGTGCAGTGGACGCAGGGCGTTCGGATCACCAATGCGGATCAATTTCATGGATTGCAGCGTCCGATCGTAGCGTCACTCCCGGCCTTTTCGGGGCTTTCAGTCCTTGTGGGTGACGCGGGGCGCGAATGGCGCCGCCCGCAAGGGGGCCCGGCGCGCCGGGACTACACCTTCTCATGGCCCGAAGCCATCGCATGATCCAAGCGCTCTACGATTCCTCCGGCGGATGCCACGGAATGTCTTCCGCACCCGCCCGTCCGTTCGCCTGCCGCGCCAGGGCGAAGAGCAGATCGCTGAGGCGGTTCAGGTAGACAATCGCGCAGGGCTCCACAGGTTGCTGTTGGGCGAGGGCGACAACGGCCCGCTCCGCTCGACGGCAGACCGTCCGCGCCACATGGAGGCCGGCGGCGGTTTTGCTTCCTCCCGGAAGGATGAAGTTCCGCAGTGGAGATACGTCGGCGGAGGCCGCGTCGATCCATTGCTCAAGCTGTTTCACGTGTGATTCGTCGATCAAGAACTTGGGTTGATCCTCGGCCGGCGTGGCAAGCTGCGAGCCGAGCACGAAGAGTTCGGCTTGGATGCGGCGGAGCGTCGCGGCCGTCTCCTCGTCGCCGCAGCCCGCGATCACCGCACCGATGGCCGCGTTGGTCTCGTCCACGTCGCCATAGGTCGCCACGCGAGGGTCATTCTTCGGAACGCGCGTTCCGCCGATCAGTCCCGTCGAGCCGTCGTCGCCCTGTTTCGTGTAAAGTTTCATCGCTGTCCGCTCTGGGGCGGATTATAACGGGTCCGCAGCGCTCGGCAACGTCGGCGCCATCTATCCGAACCCCAAGCGCAAGCGCGGGGTCGGGCCCGTCGCTCGCGCTCCAGGTTCGGATCGGGCGACTACGCACAATCAATGGCGGAAGTGTCGTGTTCCCGTGAAGATCATCGCTACGTCGCGGGCGTCGCAGGCGGCGATGACCTCGGCGTCGCGCTTGGAGCCGCCCGGCTGGATGATGGCGGTTACGCCCGCGTCGATGAGAATGTTGGGTCCGTCGGCGAAGGGGAAGAAAGCGTCCGAGGCCGCAACCGATCCGGGCAGCTTGTCCGCGTGACCGTTCTCCTTCGCCAGCCAGGTCGCGATCCGGCAGCTCATTACCCGCGACATCTGCCCGGCCCCGTTGCCGATCAGCATCCCGTCCTTGCAGACTGAGATCGCGTTGCTCTTGGTGTGTTTGGCGATGAGCCAGGCCAATCTCAAATCTGAAATCTCAGATTCACTCGGAGCGCGCTTCGTGACGACCTTCCATTGATCTTCGTTCAGGCCGACGAGATCAGGTGTTTGGACGAGCACACCACCCGAAATCGATTTGTATTCCAGTCCGCCTGGATCGGGCGGGATTGTCATGTCTCCGACGGAGAGTAATCGAACTCGCCGCCCCCAAGGCTTGGCCGTTCGAATCAATGCCGCTGCGTCTTCACCGAAGGTGGACGCAACCCAAACCTCCAGAAAGAACCCGCTCGCGCCAACGTCCTTTCCCCATCGAGCATATGTGTCCATCACCGCCGAGGCAAACTCGGAGTCGATGTCAAAGTTGCAGGCGAGAATTCCCCCCATCGCCGCATTCGGATCGCCAAGGTAAGCGAGGCGATATGCCTTAGCAGGCGTGTCCCCAAGGCCGGCGCCACAGGCATTTGTATGTTTAATGAATACGCAGGCAAGTGCAATACTCCTAACGTTCGCCGAATGAGAGTCGATGCCGCGCCCCTGCGGTATCCTCGTCAGTTCCTTACACAGTTGCAATGCCGCGTGTGCGTCGGCATAGTTGTTGTGGGAAACCTCGATCAACTCCAATTCGTGGTCAACGTCGTAATCAGCGCCATGTCCCGCGCCAGTAAGTGCGCATTCTTCCTTTGCTGATTCTAGGCTATAGACCGTACCCCGCTGATGTGGGTTCTCGCCATACCGGAGTTCGTTGCGCGTTGACGGAAGGGCACAAGTCAGTTCCAGAAAACAAACGGGTGGGAACAGAGTTTTCCAATAGCGTCGACCAAAATAGGAGTAGATTCCACACTCATAGGATGCTGTATGCTGAAACCCCCGAGTCACCAAGAAACTCGGCCAGGCGTACGACTCGACTCGTTCGTCGCCACGGAGGTACTTGAGTGTCCGTCCATAATGGCAAGGATCGGAAAGGATCAACACATGACTGTGGTTCTTCGCCGCGGCGCGGAGCAGGCATGGCCCGCCGATGTCGATCATCTCGATCGCTTGCTCGAAGGTGCAGTTCGGGTCGGCCACCGTTTTCTCGAAGGGATACAGATTCACCACCACCATGTCGATCGGTTCGATGCCCTGCTCCCTAAGCTGTCGCATGTGTTCGGGATTGTCCCTATCGGCCAGGATCGCTGCATGGATTTTGGGGTGAAGCGTCTTGACCCGACCGTCGAGCATCTCCGGGAAGCCGGTGATCTGCTCGACGAGTGTGACCGGAATCCCGTGTTCCTTCAACAGAGCCGCTGTTCCGCCGGTGGAGATGATTTCAATGCCGAACTCATCGACCAGCGCGCGGGCGAAATCGACGATGCCGGTCTTGTCGTAGACGCTGATCAGCGCCCGTTTGATGCGGCGCTCGGCCATGGCGGTATGGTAACTCGATTCCGCCCGCGTGTCAGCCGTTCCACGCCGGACACAGCGATTCCGCAACAGCGTAGCGAAGGGCCGGTGGGAGAAGAAGTTATGCATGATTCGGGAGCCGATCACATTCGCAGAGAGGTTTTGGGGGCTGAAGGGGCGGAGCTGGAGCATGGACGCCGGGGGCGGCGTTGCGGGC
>JAZDHF010000143.1:0-16830 GCA_043806315.1 Planctomycetota bacterium
GCCCGCAACGCCGCCCCCGGCGTCCATGCTCCAGCTCCGCCCCTTCAGCCCCCAAAACCTCTCTGCGAATGTGATCGGCTCCCGAATCATGCATAACTTCTTCTCCCACCGGCCCTTCGCTACGCTGTTGCGGAATCGCTGGCCGATGAAGATTCGGCTTGTAACCGTCGATGAAGATGTTATACTCTTTGAGGGTGCGTTTGAACTTGATTTCACTGACCCGAGGGTCGTGTTTGAACTCGCCCTCGGAATCGGTAACGTTGAATTGCCAAAGGAAGGTGAATACCGTCTTCAGATCCACGCAGAGACAGAGTTCGTGATGGAGCGACGGGTCGTCGCTCTAACTATTGCTTCTAAAGAATGATCCCGATGATTACGACGAAGAGACTACCCGGCAACCAGCTTGCGGTGAGCATTCGCGGAAGTAGCCTCGTAGCCCGCACAACCGTGGGCACAGGCACATATCCATTTGATATGATCCGACCCCTTTTGAGTCCTAAGCCGCTCCGACGGCCCAATCGGTGCCGCCCTATCCAGCATACATAAGCCGCGTCCCTGGTGCCAGCTTCAGCGCCGCTTCCGTCCGCTCCGCGTCCGTCGTCTCCCGGTGGTTCCGACGAAACGCGAACTCGTGTAGTGTTTCAGAACAAGTGAGACAGTTGGGTCATCGACCCGACACCCCCTGGATGATCGCTCCGCGATCACCCGCCAACCGATCACCCCGCAAGTTCTATGGAGGGAGGAAATACGCTATGGGAAAGGTTGTCTTCAACGAGCTACGTCTCGCCAGCCGCCCCAAAGTCAGGGACGCTTCCGCCACGCCCAAGTCGTCCCCCATCATCGTCGTCGCCAGCCGCCGTTCACCATTCCGCATTCCGCATTCACCATTCACGAAATGCCATCATGTGACACTTACCGAAAAAATGTACTCGCAAAACGAACCCATTTGAAACCGATGCACCAAAAAGAGAAGTCCGAATGCGCAAACGAAAAACGCTTCCGGTCGCGGCTCGGATTGGTCGTGTCGCTGCCGCTCCACGCTCTGATCGGCACGGCGCCGTGTCCGATCGGTTACATCGTGGCCCCGGCGGCGATGAGGTCGCCGTGACCCTGGCGGCGGGTCACGGGCGGGCAGGACGCGGCGGGGTCGTACCAGACGTCGAGGACTCGCGTGAACTCGTCAGACGTTCTGACGGCGATGAAGGCGTCGCGGACTTGGCGGGCGAGGGGATGGTGCTCCGCGTACTTGATCCCGAACTTGCGCATGATCTTGCCGGCTAGCCCAACTTCCGCACCCGTGATGCGAAATTCGGTCTTTTTTGACCCTTGGCAGGCCGGCAAACGCCCTTTTCGCAGGTGAAAACGCGGATTCGCATGGCAGATGCGCCAATATAGTGACTAATTCATTGCAGAATTGTGTTGACAGCGAAGGCGTACCATGATCATATAGTGACTGTGTACATCCGAACGACCAAGAGGCAGTGCAAGGGCAAGACCTACACCAATTATCTCCTGGTCGAGTCGCGGCACACGCCCAAGGGACCGCGGCAGAAGGTCATCTGTTCACTCGGTGACCTTACGCCCAGACGCACATCTTTCTGAGTGTGCTGGCTTATCACCTTCTGGTGGCCATCGAGAAGACCCTGCTGGATCAGGAGGTGCATACCTCATGGGCCACAGTCCGGGAGACGCTGAGGACGCATCAGGTGTGCACGGTGGTGCTGCCCGCCGACGGCGGATCGGTCCTGCGCATCCGGCGGGCCTCGACCCCCGAGCCCCAACACGTGGAGTTGTACGCGCTCCTGCGCGTCCCGACGAAGATCATGGCCCCAAGGAAGACCTGGTCCGAGGGCGAGACGCCGCATAGTGACGCAAAAAACGCGTAGACCCTTGTATTACAGCATCTCCCGCACAAAGGTGCGGAAGTTGGGCTAATGGAATCGCGCCGCGATGGGCATTCGCCGACCCGTGCCGAACGCTCGACTGGTGACTTTCAATCCGATCGGCGCTTGTTTGCGTTTGTGCTCCGCCGACTCGACCATCCGTGCGACGCGTTCCACCGTCGGCCGATCGAAACCCAGGGCGACGATGTCCTCGACCGCCCGGTCCCGCTCTACATACTGCTCCAAGATCGCGTCAAGGACGTCGTACGGCGGCAGGGTGTCCTGATCGGTCTGATTCTCCCGCAGCTCGGCCGACGGAGGTTTTTCGATGGTCCGCGCCGGAATCAACGCTCGTCCGGCGGAACGGTTGACCATGCGGGAAAGCTCATAGACCACGGTCTTGGGAACGTCGCTGAGGACGGCCAGTCCGCCGCACATGTCGCCGTAGAGCGTGCAATACCCCACGGCCAGTTCGCTCTTGTTGCCGGTTGTCAGAAGAAGCCAACCGAACTTGTTGGACGGCGCCATCAGCAGAATGCCGCGGATTCGGGCCTGTATGTTCTCCTCCGCGACGCCCGGCGGGCGATCGGCGAAAAACGGCCTGACCGATTCCTCGAACGAGCGGTGCATGTTCTCGATCGGGACGGTCCGCAACTCGATCCCCAGATTCGCCGCCAGTTCCCGCGCGTCCGCGAGACTGTGCTCACTGCTGAAACGCGACGGCATGGCCACTCCGTGCACGTGCTCGGCGCCCACCGCCTCCACCGCCAGCACCGCGGTCAACGCCGAGTCGATCCCCCCGGATAGCCCCACCACCACGTTGTTAAAACCGCATTTGACCAGATAGTCGCGGATGCCTAACACCAAGGCCGAGCGGATGCCTTCAATCCGCGCGGGACACGGTTCGACCCTCTGCGGCGACGAGGAGTCCAAGTCGACGATCAGCAAGTCCTCGGCGAAGGGTTTTGCCCGTGCGATGATCCGACCGTCGGCGTCGAAAACCCCGCTGCCGCCGTCGAAGATCAGATCATCATTGCCGCCCACTTGGTTCACATAGATCAGCGGCACGTGGTGTTCGCGGACCTGACCCGCGAAAAGCGTTTCCCGGTCGTTCTGAATGCCCGCTCGATAGGGCGAGGCCGACAGATTGATGAGCAGCGTTGCCCCCGCGGCGACCGTCTTGGCCACGGGGTCCACCCCGTACACGCGCCGACCCTCGAACTGACGGTTGTTCCAAAGGTCTTCGCAGATCGTGAGGCCGACGCACCGCGTGTGGCCGCGATCGCGCAGGGTCAGCGCCCGAACCTGCGTACCGCAGTTGAAGTAGCGCGACTCATCGAAGACATCGTAGGTCGGCAGCAGCATTTTCGCGTACCACGTTTCGAGGCGACCGTCGCGGCAGACCGCGGCGGCGTTGAAAATGCCCTTGCCGGCGGCGGTGGGATCGGGCTGCACGTACCCGACCACGCCGGTGATGTCGGCGCAGCGGACCGCGATCCGCTCCAGCGCGGCCACGTTCTTGCGCACCAAATCCGTCCGCAGCACCAAGTCCTTGGGCGGGTAACCGAACACGGCCAGCTCCGGCGTGATGACCATATCGACGCCGGCGGACCGCGCCGTCTCGATGGCGTCGATGATCCGCGAGCTATTGCCCTCGATGTCGCCGACCGTAGGATTGATCTGCGCCAGTGCGACTTTCATGGCTTCGCCGTCGTCTGCTTACGTCACGGTCACGTCCGCTCTCTGACGACAGTCTACCCGCCGCTCGGCGCTTTGAGAAAACGCGTCCGTTCGTGACTGGCCTGCTCCCGAAAATTTGATCCAGCAGTTATGAGAGTCTAACCGCTCCTGGACGGGGCAGGGAGGATTCTCGATGAAGCACAAGAGGCATAGCCCGGAGCAGGTCATCCGCAAGCTCCGGGAGGCGGATCGGATGTTGTCCGAAGGCAGGACGATCGCCGAGGTGTGCCAGCAGTTGGAGATCGTGGAGGCGACCTTCCACCGCAGGCGGGATTGACCGTGCGGCCCGTCGCGATACAACCGTGCTGGGGTCCGATTCGGCGGCGATCGCGACCTTGACCGGGGACAACGCACGCGGACGCTCACCATCCCACAGGAACTTCCATGGCCGGTGTGACGCTCGAACAGGTGACGCGGACGTTCCGCACCAGGAAGGGCGAGGTCCGCGCCGTCGATGATCTGTCCCTTTCGGTCGGGGACGGGGAGTTCATCGTCCTGGTCGGCCCGTCCGGTTGCGGCAAGACCACCACGCTGCGGCTGATCGCAGGGCTGGAGGAACTCACGGCCGGGACCATCCGCATCGGCGACCGCGTGGTCAACCGCGTCGCGCCGAAAGACCGCGACGTGGCCATGGTCTTCCAGAATTACGCCCTCTATCCGCACATGACCGTCTACAAGAACATGGCCTTCGGTTTGAAGATGCGCCGCGTGCCCAAGGTGGAGATCAAGCGGAAGGTCGGCGAAGTCGCCGAGAAACTGGGACTGACGCACCTTCTGGATCGCAAGCCCGCTTCCCTTTCCGGCGGGGAATGTCAGAGGGTGGCCGTGGGGCGGGCGATCGTCCGCAAACCGCAGGTCTTCCTCTTCGATGAGCCGCTTTCCAATCTCGACGCCGGACTGCGGACCCAGACGCGGACGGAACTCAAGGACCTGCATCGTGAACTGCGGACGACCGTCGTGTATGTGACGCACGATCAGGAGGAGGCCATGACCCTGGGAGACCGCCTGGTGGTCCTCAAGGAAGGCGTCGTGCAGCAGTGCGGGACCCCGTTGGAGGTTTACAATCGACCGGCCAATCGGTTCGTCGCCGGGTTCGTCGGCACGCCGCCGATGAACTTCTTCGACGGTCGACTGGAATGCAGCGATGGTGCGGTAGGCTTTGCCGGGCGAATCGGGCGCCTTCTCCTGCCGAAGTCAATGTCGATGAGTCTGCAACACCACAGCGGAGAAGCAGTCGTTTTGGGCATTCGACCGCAACGCGCCATGGTAAACGGCGGAGGGCCGCGTGTTGAAGCGGAGGAGCGACCCAGGTCCTCAGACCTGGAGGACCGAGCCGTGATCGACGGGGCGACGGTCCGACACATCGAACCTCTGGGCGACAGCATCAATATCCATTTACGAACTGCCGGGGGCGCATCCATCGTCGCCCGCGTTTCGTCGACGACGGCGGTTTCACCGGGCCAAACTGTATCGGTCGGCTTGGACTTGTCGTATGCGCATGTCTTTTCCGCGTCCGACGGACGGCGACTCGGCGCGCCGTAGACCGGCGCGGACGTGCGAATGACCAGACGCCGCCCCATCCGCACCTGTCCGCGCGGCGCGAAGCGCGCGGCTCGGTGCAGGAATCCGTTGGGGGTCTAGAAGAAGTTCGCGAGAAACACCAGTAGAAAAGCGATAATCACGGTGTTGACAAAGGCCGTATTGACGAACATATCCAGCAACATCCCTGTTTCTCCTCGTATTTCACGACCGCTACCGCGGCCCGTCGGGTTAGCTTGCCTCCGTGTGATCCTCATTGCGGACCTCGTTGGGGACAAATCCGCTACGGAAGGTATTTTCGGTAATGCAGCGGGCGTCCATGAAGTGCAATAGATAATCGGGCGACCCGGCCTTGACCCCCGTGCCGCTCAGCTTGAAGCCGCCGAAAGGCTGGGCGTCCACCTGCGACCCGGTGATCCTGCGGTTGACGTACAGATTGCCGACGGCGAACTCCCTGCGGGCACGTTCGATGTGGGCGGGGCTGCGCGAGAAGAGTCCGCCGGTGAGCGCATAGCGCGTGCCGTTGGCGGCTTCCAACGCCTGATCGAAATCCGCGGCGCGGGTCACGGCGAGCAGCGGCCCGAATACTTCCTCCTGGGCGATCCGGGCCCCGGGAGCCACGTCGACGAAAACCGTCGGAGCGACGAAATACCCCTCGGCGCAATCGGTGGGCAGTTTCGCCTCCACCAACACCCGCCCCTCGCGACGGCCCAGTTCGACGTAACGGCGGACGCGCGACCGGGCGTCTTCATCTATGACAGGCCCCACCAGAGTCGCCGGTTCATCGGCTTGACCGATCGCCACGCTCTCCGTCGCCTCGCGCAGTCGCGTGCACATCGCGTCGTAAACGCCGTCGAGCACGATGAGCCGGCTGCAACTGCTGCACTTCTGCCCCGCGTAGGCGAACGCCGACTCGATCACGGCCTGGACCGCGCCGTCCAGGTCGGCGTCGTCGTCGATGATGATCGCGTTCTTGCCGCCCATCTCGACGATCATCTTCTTGATGAAGGACTGGCCAGGCCGCACGACGGCTCCGGCGCGGATCACGCCCGCGCCGACTTCCTGCGATCCCGTGAAGGCGACGATGTTCACCTCGCCGTGTTCGATCAAGTGTCGCCCGATGGTTTCGCCGGAGCCGGGGACGAAGTTCAGCACGCCCGGCGGCAACCCCGCGTGCTCGAAAACCTCGACCAACTTGGCCGCGACGACCGACGCCTGCCGCGCGGGCTTCATCACCACGGTATCTCCCGCGGCCAGCGCCGCGCTGGTCATCCCGGTCAGGATCGCCAGCGGAAACGCCCAGGGTGAGATCACGGCACACACTCCCTTGGGCGAGTAGGTCAGCATGTTGTCCTCGCCGGGGATGTTGCGCAGGCGGGGCCGCGATTCGATGCGCTCAATTTGTTCAGCATAGTAGCGGCAGTGGTCGATCGCCTCGGTCACGTCGGCGTCGGCCTCCCGCCAGGGTTTGCCGACTTCGAGGATCATCGTCGCGGCGAGCTCGAAGCGGCGCATTTCGAGCCGATCGGCGGCCTTGCGGAGGATGTCGGCCCGTTCGCGGGCGGAGGTCGAGCGCCATCGAGCGAACGCCTTGCGCGCCGAGGCCGCGGCGCGATCGACGTCGGCAGTCGAAGCCGACGCAACCTTGCCCACGACTTCCGACGGACGCGAGGGATTATGCGATTCGAACCACTCTTCGGTACTCACCGACTGGCCGTTGACGACCAAGGGGTAGGTTCGACCCAAGTCGCCGCGGACGTATTGAATCGCCCCGGCCATCTTCTGACGATTGGCGGCTACGGCGAAGTTCGTGTTGGACGCATTGATGAAGCGCGGCATCGGTTCCTCCGGATCCGTATTTCGGTAACGACGCGACGGTAACGCAGCGCTGGGCGGTTTGGCAACCGCCGGATCGGCCAGAAGGCGGTCGTGACTCCCCCGATCGCCGAAGCTCTGCTTGAGAAACCCCTCGTTCGAGGTGTTTTCCAGCAGTCGGCGAATCAGGTATCCCATACCGGGCATGAGGTCGCCGTAGGGACAATAGACCCGCACGCAGCGGCCCAACCGCACCATCGCCGTCTTGAGCGGATCGCCCATTCCGAAAAGCTGTTGGACCTCGTAATCCCGCGGCGCGATCCCCAACTCTTCCGCCGTCGCGCAAGCGACGGCGAGCGAGCGGACGTTGTGACTGGCGAAGGCCGGTCGGATGAGGTCGCATCGTTCGAGCATCCGTCGCGCCATGCGCTCGTAGCAGGCGTCGGACTGCCATTTGGAAGTCCAGACGGGCGGCTCCTTGTAGTTGCGGACTGCGGCCGCCGTCTCCGCATCCCAGTACGCGCCCTTGACCAGTCGGATGACGAAGCGAGTTCCGCGCTGCGCGGCCCATTCCAGCATATCGTCGAGGTCGCGCTCGCCCTCCTTCAGATACGCCTGGAGCACGATGCCCACGTGGGGCCAGTCGCGGAACTCGTCCTCCATCAAGACGCGCTTAAACAGTTCGAGCGTCAGATCGTGGTGCTTGTACGACTCCATGTCGATATTGACGAAGGCGCCCGCCTGTCGAGCGTGCCGCAGCAGCGGTCGCAGCCGATCGCCGACCCGACGGATGGCCCGTTCCGGGTCGATGGCGTCAAAATGTGGGTCCAAACCGGTGAGCTTGATGGAGAAGTTGACACGCGGCATCGGGCCGTGTGAATCCCGGTCGATCATGGGAATCGTCGGCCAACGCGCCGCGAGCGGCGTGAGGCGGTCGATGAGGTCGTGATAGACCTTGGCGTAGCGCTCGGCCTGGGCGTCGCTGGTGGTGGATTCGCCGAGCACGTCCAAGGTGAAGACCATTCCCTGGGCGCGAAGGCGCTCGATCGTTCGGATCACGCTGGGGACGTCAAAGCCGGTGATGAAGCGACCGGCCATTTGCGTCGCGCCCATCAGGGCCGCCCGCCCGATGAACTCTTCACGCAGCGTCCGCAACCGCCCGGGTCGCAGCACCGCCCGTGCGATCTTTGGGATTCCCACCCCGGGTACGTCAAGATACTCCCCCAAGTGGCGGGCGATCTCCGCACGATCCCGCAAGGCCGGAAGGCAGTCGACGAACTGGAAGGCGCGGCTCCGCAGGCGCGGATCGTGGTCCATCGCCCGCGTGCCTTGTTCCAGCCACCATGCGGACTGCCATACGCGCGGCCGGGCGGCGTCGGCGAATTCGAAAATCTCCCGCCCGAGCTCGACGATGCGTCGATCGACGTGGTCGGAACGATTCATACGTCGCACGCCGCCGCGCTCCTGCCCACCCTTGACACCCTTGTTATTTGCATGACGCGTCCATATTGGATTCATGGTTCCCCGACGGTGCCCGGTCCCGTTTCAATGAACCAGAACTTCTCGTGGCTGCCCCCAAAGTACACCACGACGCGGTCGTCCGGAGACCAACATGGAACGGTTCCAAGACCCTTTCCAGCGTCCGCCAAACGAACGGGAGCACCGATTCGTTCTGCACTGTCCGCCCGAAACACTTCGTGGGTCCGGCGTCCAGAGGCACTCTGCGGCGAGCTTAGGTAAAAAAAGAGACCAGACGCGTCCTTATACTCGCCGTCCGCACTTAACACAGCCACTAAGCCGCCCGACGGTGCGATTACCGACTGGAGGACGATGCGACCGGCTGTGGTCACGTGTTTCTGGTTGAAGGTAAGGGAGTGGCTCGCGGAATTCACATTCCACGCAGGATTAGGGAGCATCCACTGCTCTTTGCAGGAAGCGATTTCACCAGCGGCGTTCAACCATTCGCTGAACTTTACTTGCTTGAACGTCTTATTTGCCAAGGAATAGCGGAACACGGGTGACAATGCGTTGATTCCACTTTCCGTCCCACGTACGTAATACCTGTCCTCCAGTGAGGTGAGATAACAAAGGAGAAGCTCGTCGCTCCTGGGTTGTGTGAACCGAAGCAGAACATTTCCATCGTATTCATCGAGTCCGGTCTTGAACGGGCAAACCGCGCCGGCTGGGTAGCGGATGTACCAAATGGTTAACGCTCCGATGGCGATCGCCGCCAGCGAAGTGAAGCCCACGAACACGAGTCGGCGTTTCGCCTTGCGAGTCATACAGCGCCGATCCCCCAAAGAAGTGCGCCGTGACCACCTGATGAGGTTGCGCGGCCCGCGAGCGATCTTGTTCCAAGCGCGCTTCGGGTCATTTCCAATCAATCACGCCTCACCCTACCCCCTCCCCTCAGGGGGAGCGGGGTCCGCGGACAAAACCAGAAAATCGGCGGTGCATTCCAATACCTGTCGCGGCGTGAGGAACACCAACCAGATCGCTTGTACGGGACGTCGCCAAAGCTCCTCCATGGCCCGCGCGTACAGGGTCATCTGCGGACGGTAACGCTCCCCGCGATCTTGGACTTCCTCTGCCGTGACCGCGTCAGTCTTGAAGTCCACGAGCATCAGCCCGTCGTCCGTGGGTAGAATACCGTCCACGATCCCGCGCACCAGCACGCGGTCTTCGGGTCTCGCGTCGACCGAACGATCGAAGGCCGTCAACGGCTCGACTGCGACGTAGCGGAACTCGCGGCGATAGGCCGTTCCCGCTCGACGGATCAAGTCGGCCAGCGGCGTCGTGACGAACCAAGTCAATCCAGCCTCGTCCACCACGGCGCGATCCGCAGCGCCGATCACGCCGCTCGCCAGCATTCGCTGCAATTCCGATGCCACTCCGGCGGCGTCCGTAGCGGCGGTGAAATCCAAGTGCTGCAAGACGCGGTGCGTCATCACCCCGCGATAGGCGGAGGGCGCGAGGGGTTGCGGAGCGTACTTCGATGGGGGGACCTGAAACGCGTCCCGCTCCCGGCGAAGATCAGGCCGCTCGTCGGGGTCGCGCAGGAAGTCGTAAACTCCTTTGAATTCACTCGCCGCCATCGTCGCCCGGATCGACGTAGAGGACAGATGCGGATAGACGAAGTCGATCCGCGAGAGCACTCGCTCCACCTCGGGGTCGTTCGGCGCGAGCGGTTCATCCGGCGGCAGAGCGTCACAGCGTGACACCGCTGTCCGCACCCGCTGCGCATCGGCATCGCGCGGCTCGGTGACGCGCCATCCGCTCATCTCCTCGACATCGTGTGTATGCAGCTCAACCAGACTTTCCGGGGCGTCGGCCAACGCGGGCAGCAGCCAATCGAGCGGTCGTTCCGCGGCGGCGATGCTCCAAAGCGTGGGCGGATGCCGTCCCGCACCGCTCCCGCGGGCTGGGTGGCCCACCTCTTTAGAGGTGGGGGCTTCCCGAATCGACCCCACGAGGACGAGCAAATCCCTTGCCCGGGTCATCGCGGTGTAAAGAATGCGCAGTTCCTCCTCTCGCGTGGTGCGTTCGATCTCGTCGGCGACCAGGCTGTGAGCGGCGGAGGGGTATTCGATCATCCGCTGCGTGTCCACGACGCGGAGGCCGATCTTGGCTTTTCGCTCGAAGATGATCCGGCCTCGACGATCGCCAAGGTTGAACTTGGTGCCGAGACCCGCCACGAACACCACCGGGAACTCCAAGCCCTTGGCCTGGTGGATGCTCATCACCCGGACCACGTCATCCGATTCACCCAGCGACGGCGCCAGAGCGACCTCCTGCTCTTCGTCTTGGAGGGATTCGATGAACCGCAAAAACCGATGCAACCCCTGCCGGCGAAACGATCCGAATTTTCGGGCGAGCTGGTGGAGCTTCAACAGGTTAGCCCGCCGTTGCACGCCGTTGGGCAGTCCGGCGGCGTAGGCCATGTAACCTTGATCTTCGTACAAGTGCCAGAGCAATTCCGCGGGCGGACGACGCCGGGCCTCGTCGCGATAGCGGTTGATTCGCTCGACGAACGCCGCCACACGCCCGCGGAGGGCGGCGTCGCCGCCGCGCCGGGCATAATCCCGCACAACGGCGTGGAAGGGCACATCGCGGTCCAGACACCGAATCTCGACCAGCTCGTCTTCGCTCAAGCGTTCCCCGATGACCCCGCTACGAAGCACCGCGGCGAGGGGGATGTCCTGCTGGAAGTTGTCGAGGAGCCGTAGAGCCGCGACGACGTCTCGGATTTCCAGGGCCGAGAAGAGCGAACCGCCTACGTCGGCGTACGCGGGAATGCCCATCGAGGTGAGCATGGCCGCCGTCCGCTCGGCGTTGATTTTCGTCGCCCGCAGAAGAACGGCGATGTCACTGAAGCGCGGCGGCGTAGCGCCCGTCGGCGACTCACCCGACTCCGTCCACCGACGGATGTGCGATCCGATGAGGAACGCCTCCCGTTCGATCGAGGTCCAGCGCGACGGGTCAGAGGCGTCGACGATGCCAGCCTCCGACGGCTCTTCGCCGTTTTCCTCGTCGTCGGGCGCCGGCCTCCATCGTTGTTCCAACACATGCAGCTCGACCGGCTGTCGGGGCGACGCCGCCACCACCCGGCCCGGGCGCAACTCGGCGGCCTTGTCGTAGACGAGATCGCCGAGACCCTCGCGCATGAGCTGCCGAAACACGCCATTGACCGCCTCGAGAATCTCCGAGCGGCTGCGGAAGTTGCTTTGCAGGTAGATCGCCTTGCCGTCGTCGCCGGCGGAGAACCTTCTCAGCCGTTCGGTGAAGAGCGCCGGTTCGGCCAGTCGGAAGCGATAGATGCTCTGCTTGACGTCGCCGACGACGAAGAGGTTGCCGGGCCGGGTCGGGTCCGTCTCACGGCTGACGAAGCGGAGAATCGCCTGCTGAATCGGGTTGATATCCTGGAACTCATCCACCAGCACGTGGGCGAACCGCTGATGCAGCGCGCGGGCCGCGTCGGACGGCGCCGGCGAGTCGTCGCCGGGTCTCAGAGTCTCTAACAGAACCGGGAGCGCGAGCGACCGGCCTTGGCTCATTAGGCCCCCGCGGCTTGGCCCCGCGCTTGCGCTTGGGGTTCTGTCAGACGCTCTTAGTAGATCGAAGGCGAAGCGCTCCAGATCGGCGAAATCGAGAACGTTCAACCGCCGTTTCCGGCGCGCGTACGCCTCCTGAAACGTCGCCACGACGTCGACCAACGCCGCGACGTACGTCGCGGTCTGCCGCAGACCCGCAATCCACTCCTCCACGGTGAACAGCGCGAAACGACTCTTCAGCCGCTTCTTGAAGAGCCGCTCCTTGACTTGCTTGCTGTAGAGCTCACTGGCCGCGTCGCGCAAAGCCCTGATTTTCGGGTCGATGTCTTTCGGGAGCTTCGGCCCCTGTTTCCGGGTGAACTCGAACTCGGCGACGTGCCGACAGACCCGATCGAACTGCGCCAGCGTCTCGGCGACACTTCCCTCCGCGATGGCCGCGAGCGTCGCCAACCATCCGCGGACCTGCTCTTCATACTCTCGTATCCTGTCGGCGTAGAAATACCCGGTCGGATCGCCGGCTTGCAACGTCTCGACGAGCTGGGCGCAGTGTTCGGCCTGACGCTGCAACTCGCCGCCCAGCGCGGCGGCGATCTCCGAGACCACCAGCTCGGGTCGCTTTACCAGCGACTCGACGGCCTCACGCAACCACGCCGGTCCGTCGGGAAGCGAAGTCGTGAACTCGTAGAGTTTCAAGGCGACGACGGCGATGTCGCGGTCTTCGCCCAACCCGTAGTCGTCGACGAGCCGGACGAACGCAGGCCCCAACGCCGAGAGCGAGCGCCGGCCCAATTCCCACGAACTCAAGTCCTCGACGGGTGAAACATCGGGACGCGGCGGCTCGATTTCCCGGCTACCCAGCGGATCATCCGCCGCGGGCACCGTCGCGTAGAGCTCGGTGAAGAGTTCGTCGAGAACTTCCTTCTTGAGGAGTGAGGCCTCGTCGGCGTCGAGGACGGCGGCCGTCGGATCGAGATCGACGTGCGTGAACCATCGCCGCACCAGCCATAGGCAGAAGGAATGGATGGTGGAAATCTGCGCCGCGTCGACGAGGGCGAGCTGCCGACGCAGCCGGGCGTCGTCCGGCCTCTCGTCGAGCCGCCGACGGATCGCGTCTACGATCCGTGACCGCATCTGCGCCGCGGCGGCGTCAGTGAAGGTGAGCACGAGCAAGGCGTCCACGTCGCAGCGCTCGTCGGGCGGTGCGTCGCATACCAGGTACGCGCACCTCTCGGCCAGGACCGCCGTCTTCCCCGACCCGGCGGCGGCCGAAACAATGAGGCTCCGCCCGGTCGTGGTGACGGCCTGGGACTGCTCATCCGTAAGTTTGAAAGTGGCCGGCGGCATCGCGGGCGAGATTATAGCACCTTCGTTCACCCCGGCGCTCTCGTTCCATCGCAAAAGTTGCGTGATATAATGTCTTCTGGAGTGAGGACTACTAAGCTAACACGGACCCGCGTTGTTTTGGGAAAGCCCGTTGAAACGGGCTGCAGAAGGAGAGAAGGTGACGCCGATGTTGACCAGCCGTAAACGGCTGGCCTGGGAAAGGCCAAAGTCGCTGAAGCGACTTGAGGCCGCTTCAGCGGCCTTCCCGCCGCCGAAGGCGGCGCATAGGCCAGTCCTTTGAGGACTGGTTACACCAGATGCCAAACCCCCAATGTTCAGCCCGTTTCAACGGGCTTTTCGCAATTGGTCTGTGCAAATGATCTAGCGTTGTAGTGTTAAAATCGTATGTGTCTAGCGCTGGCATGTGGAATGTTGTCGTCGATGTCCGCGTTCGCCTTGGAAGGCGAGGACAAACCCACCTCGCCGGCAAAGGTGGTCATTGTCGAGGGGCAAGTCACCGACCCGCTCGGCGCGGGACAGGAGAACGTCACCGTCACGGTCCGCCGCAAAGCTCCCGATGGGAGCCAAGGCGATGTCCTCGCAACGGCCACGACCAATGCTTTGGGCGATTTTGCCGTCACCTCATCCGACCGAATCACCGGCGACGTCTGGGTCACCTTGTCGAAGCCGAAGTTCGCCGACCTGGTCCGTGAAGTCCGCGTGGGCGAGAGCGACGCGCCGCCGTTTTTGGGCGAGGTGCTCGAAGGCAACTTGACCATCAACGGCCGCGTCACCGACGCCCTCACCCAGCAGCCGGTCGGCGGCGCCGCCGTCCGCCTTCGCACCAACGGCCCCGACCGGAAGGACCGCACAAACGACGAGGGCCGATTCGCCCTCACCGCCGTTTCGCCGGGCGAGGGGGAGTTAATCGTCGAAGCCGAGGGGTTCGGTCGCGAGCGGCGGAATATCCCCAAGCTCGAGGACGCGTCCGAGATCAACCTCGTTCTCAAGCCCGAGCGCATCCTCCACGTCAACGTGGTAGACGATCTGGACCGGCCGATCCGCGGCGTTACGTTGGAATGCGTGGATCAGCCGCGCGGCGACTTCCGCTCAGCGATCAGCGACGAAAGCGGCTCGATCACGCTTCGGGGCATCCACTTCGACGCCTTCATGCTCGGTGTGCGCCTGACCCATAAAGACTTCGTCTCCGGCAGCGGATTCGATCGGCAATTGACGACGCCTTCCAACGAGCGAGAGTCGACTCACCGCTTCGTCATGGCCCGCGCGGGACGCATTTCCGGTCGCGTGACGGCCGCCGAGACCGGCCAACCGCTCCACGGGGCGCGCGTGATGACCGGCGATGAGTACTCGGACGACTCGCCGCGCGACTGGGCCGATGTGCAAGGCCGGTTCGAAATCCCCGGTGTGGCGCCCGGCCCGACCACCGTCACCGTGCATCGGTCCGACCACGCTCCGGAACTCAAGGTGGTCGAGGTCACGGCGGGGGAGACGGCGACGGTGGACTTTCAGCTTCATCCGGGAGCGGTGCTGGAAGGCGTCGTGAGAATTGAGGGGGTGGGAGTTGCCACGGCCGCGGAAGTTGTGACCGGACGGTGGCGCTCCAAGAACACGCTCGGCCTGCGGGCCATGACGGATGCGTCCGGGCGCTTCCGAATCGAAAACGCGCCGTTGGATGAGTTTGAGATCGCGGTCGCCGGATCCAACGGCGAGAGGGTCACGAAAACGGTCACCGCCGCGCCTGGGACGACCGTCGAGCTTGTCGTGCCTCGCGTCTCGCAACCCGCCGGGGCCGCCCGAAAGAAGCCCTTTCTCGCCGTCGGCGATCCCGCCCCGACGCCGGCCCTCAAGACCCTGGGCGGCGAGCTATTGAACCTCGCCGACCTCAAAGGGAAAACCGTGCTCGTGGAGTTCTGGGCGACGTGGTGTCCGCCCTGCCTTGAGGAGATGTCGAATCTCATCGCCATTCACGAGAAATTCGCGGCCCGTAAGGACTTCATGATGATCGGCATCAGCCGCGACCACGAACTGGAACCGATGGCGGAGTACCTCAAAAGAAACCCGAAGATCGCCTGGCCCCAGGTGTTCGGGGATGCCGCGGGCGTGCAAAAGGCCTGCGACGCGTTCGGCGTAACGTCCGTTCCGGAACTATTCCTCATCGGCCCGGATGGAAAGATCATCGACGCCCACCTTCGCGGCGAAGGCATCGTCGCGCGGGTCGAACAACTGTTGAAAGATCGTCCACCCGGATGACCGTTTCGACTTCGCCGGCTTCGCAGTCCTCGACGGCGCCTCCCACGGGGCGGGTCCAACCCACGCACGAACGGGCGTTGCTGGCCCTGAAGGCGATCAACGAATCCCGCTGGTCCGACGCCGACAAGCACATCGCCGCGATCCCCGAATCGCCGCTCGGCGATTACGCGTGGAAGGCGTATTTGGCCGGACGGGTCGCCGCTGAGCGGCGCGACTTTCCTGCGGCGGAGGCCCGTTTTCTTGAGGCCGCCTCCGCCGCGCTGGTTCATGGGCTTGGAGCTGAGAGGTCTGCATTAGAGCCCATCGCAATGACCCCCTCTCCCTCTCAGGAAGAGGGCGGGGGTGAGGGTCATGGCGCGAGGCTCCTCGCCGAGGCCATGCGTTTGGGAGCGGCGGCGATGGAAAAGATGGGCTGCGCGTACCGTCGTCAGGAGCGCCTCGACGATGCCCAGCACTGTCACCGAGCCGCCTATCGCCTGCGGCAAGAGCACGGTTCGGTCGAGGAGCGATGGGAGTCGGCGATGAGCCTCGCCGTCAACTGCACGGTCGCACGACGCGACGATGAAGCCCAGCGATGGTGTCGCGTGGCCATCGACCTTGCCGCGGCCGCGTCCGATCAGCCCGCCGCCAAACAGGCCCAAGCCTGGGGCCGCCTGTCCGCGGCGTTGACCGCACTGGGTCGCCACGAGGAAGCCGTCGCCGCCGCCAGAACCGCCCGCGAGTTCTGGCGTATGCACGACATCGCCGCCGTCACCGCCGCCCGCGCCGACCTCGACGTCGCCCAAGCGCTGATGAAGTTCGGCGAGTCGGTCTACGAAAGTGATGCGCAGGCGGCGCGGACGATTCTCTCCGAAGCTCTCCAATCCCTGGCCACGGCTGCGGAGGAACTTCCGCCTTTCGGCCCCGAAGCCGCCGCCGATGTCCGGCGCTCCGCCGAACTCACCGACTTCGCCCGACGACTGCTCGACTCGCTGTAGGGGGATGTCGGGTCGATGACCTGGCCTACACTTCTTCATCGCCATTTGACTTGCTCCTCCTAGTACGCCCCCCGCTCCGCCATTACAATCACGTCGTAGCCTACCGTCCCGCGCGAGCCCTCAAGAAGCGCAAACCAGGCAGACCGAGACAATACGGTCGGAAACTTCACCTCATGAAGCTCTTTGACTCCACGGCAAAGGCCTTCGAGTTCCACACCGCGGAAGCCGTCG